>CAIJOK010000044.1 GCA_903822205.1 uncultured beta proteobacterium
AGACTGAGGAGCCAACAACTGCTCGATACGACTGCAAAGCAAAGGCCAGTCATCTTGAGCGACGCAGAAGTGCCGTCCCAGATTAAGAACGGTGATTTGGCGCACCTTGCCCGCGACGCGCTGACCGCGCACTAAACGGTAGGTGAAGTAATCCTCGCCGGTGGCGGTGTTGTTGGTACGTGTACGTCGAATAAACATGTGGGCCATAATAACAGAAATACCGGATACATTTTATGGCACAACACGAAGCAAATCCAAAAACCTACTCATGAAATATCCAATAAAATCATCAAGCTACTAATTTGATAGTATGGCAAAATCCGGCTTGCTATGAATTTTGATGTTAAAGACCGGTTAGGCAGAATTGTGCACCAACGCCGAACGGCAGTGATGAAAATAGTGTAACCATCACATTCAAATTTGTAACAAACTATCCCTCCATTTTTTCTATAGCCTTGTACAAATGATTCACGAAATATATTGTAAATTTGTTAAAATTTGGTAACACCAGTATCAATACAAGAAGCTATAATCATCAGAATATGAAAGACAATGGAAAGCATAAGCGTTATGCATAAGCCTGCGTAAAGTGTTGATTTTATTGAAATTTTGGAATTGCGCTAATTTTGTAAACCGTTGATAATGAACGTTATCTTTTATTTGTTTGTATACCGACGCTTTTTTGATCTGCCGGTGATATTCTGATGATTTCTTTTTGGCGACTGGGCATGCGTTCTCTGGTATGCGACCTGCGATCGGGCAGTCTGGGTCTATTGATCCTGGCCGTCACCCTGGCTGCGGCGGCGCTGACATCTGTGGGTTTTTTTGCTGACCGCATCAAGGGCGGTCTGGCCCGCGATGCCAGGCAACTGCTGGGCGGCGATGCCGTTGTGGTTTGTGACCACACGTTGCCCCCCGACTTTGCCCTACAGGCCCGTTCCCTGGGGCTGGCACAGACCGAGACGTTAAGCTTTGCCACCATGGCCCGCGCCCCTGATGCCAAAGGCGGTGCCAGCAAACTGGTCGCACTCAAGGCCGTGGACTCTGGCTATCCGCTGCGGGGTGTGATGCGCGTTAGCCCGTCGCCCCAATCACTGGACCAGCTCACCCGCGATGTACCCGCCCTCGGCCAGGCCTGGGTTGAGGCCTCGCTGCTTGGCAGTCTGTCTCTGTCTGTGGGCGACAAGCTGCTGCTGGGTGATCATGCCGTGCGCATCACCCGTATCCTGACATTGGAGCCTGACCGTGGCATGGGTTTTATGAACTTTGCGCCCCGTGTGATGATCCACCGCGCTGACGTGGCGGCCACCGGTCTGGTCTTGCCAGCCAGTCGCGTGACCTACCGACTGGCCGTGGCGGGCAGTGAGCAGTCCGTGCAGGCCTTTGTCGACTGGACACAAGCGCAGATTTTGTCGCACGCGGTGCGAGGTCTGCGGGTCGATTCTCTTGAAAGCGGTCGGCCCGAACTGGCCCAAACCCTGGCACGATCTGAGCATTTTCTCAATCTGGTGGCCTTGCTGGCGGCACTGTTGAGCGCTGTGGCCGTGGCGTTGACCGCACGCAGTTTTGCTGCTGACCACCTAGACGACTGTGCCATGCTCCGCGTTTTGGGTCTGCGACAGCAGACCATGGCGGCAGCCTATACCTTTGAATTTGCGATGCTGGGCCTGCTGGCAAGCGCATTGGGGGTTGGCCTGGGCTTTGGCCTGCACCATGGCTTGGTATGGCTGCTCTCTGGTCTGGTGGACATGGCCCTGCCCGCCGCCACCTGGCAACCTGTGCTATTGGGGCTGGGCGTGGGGCTATCCTTGTTGTTGGCATTTGGCCTGCCGCCGGTACTGCAATTGGCACAGGTGCCGCCGCTGCGCGTGATTCGCAGGGATGTGGGTGCTCCCAGGGCTGTCTCTGCGGGTGTTCTGGCGTTGGGCGTGGCCTGTTTTGCAGCCGTGCTGTTGGCGGCCAGTGGCGACATTGGGCTGGGTTTGATCACCGTGGGTGGCTTTTTGGGGGCCTGTTTGTTGTTTGCCTTGGTCAGTTGGGCTGCGGTGTGGGGTTTACGCAGGGGCATGCGGCAGGCCACCGCCCCCCGCGCCCTGCTGCTGGCGGCCAGGCAAATGGCGGCCAGGCCGGTTTATGCGGTCATCCAAATCAGCAGCCTGGCACTGGGCTTGCTGGCGCTGGTGCTGCTGGTCATGCTGCGCACCGACCTGATCGACAGTTGGCGTCAAGCCAGTCCTCCGGATGCCCCCAACCGCTTTGTGATCAACATCTTGCCAGAGCAAGCGCAGAGTTTTGTGCGGGCACTGCACCAGGGTGGCATCAGCCAGTTTGACTGGTATCCGATGATTCGTGGACGCTTAATCGCCATCAATGGCCGGCCCGTGTCACCGGATGACTATCGCGATGAGCGTGCCCGTCGTCTGGTGGACCGCGAATTTAACTTGTCCTATAACGCGCAGGTGCCCCATCACAACCAGGTGGTGGCCGGTCGCTGGCAGACCGATGAGGTGGATGCCGTCAGCGTGGAGTCTGGCATTGCCAAGACATTGGATCTGGCGCTGGGCGACCGCCTGGGCTTTGATATGGGTGGGGTGGTGACTGAATCATCCATCACATCGCTGCGCAAGGTGGACTGGGGTTCCATGCGGGCCAATTTTTTTGTGATCTACCCAACGGGTCAGATGAGCAACGTGCCTGCCACCTACATGAGTGCATTCAAGGCCCCACAGAGTGAATCACAGAGAGCGCCGCAGCATCAGGGTTTTGACGATGCGTTGGTCAAGCAATTTCCAAACGTCACCCTCATCGACATGACGGCCGTCGTCGGGCAAGTGCATCGGGTTCTTGGGCAGGTCATTGATGCGATTGGATTTTTATTTGCCTTTACGCTGGCGGCAGGCCTGGCGGTGCTGGTGGCATCGGTCACGGCCACCCGCGAAGAACGCATGGGTGACTATGCCGTCATGCGTGCTTTGGGTGCGCCAGACCGTTTATTGCGCCAGGTACAGCGCATGGAGCTGATCGGCGTGGGTCTTTTGGCGGGGCTGATGGCCAGCGTGGTGGCGCTGGCAGTGGGCTGGGCGCTGGCCCATTTTGTTTTTGAATTTGACTGGGTGGCCTCTTGGTGGATGCCGCTGTATGGGGCATCTTGCGGTGCGGTACTGGCACTGGCGGCGGGCTGGTGGGGACTGCGCGGGGTTTTAAGCCAGACTGTGATGACCACATTGCGCCGCACAGGGTATTAAGTATTAAGTATTAAGTATTGCAGCCAATAACTAAAAATACAACCGTCTAAATGGTGACATCTGAATGATGACGAAATGGGGTAACCGTTTAGACCCCCATGCCAAATACAGTCATTTCAATGGATGAAAACAACAGTCGTCATTCCCGCGAAGGCGGGAATCCAGTGCATTTTTGGTTTGCAGGATGCATCAACAGTCTGGATTCCCGCCTTCGCGGGAATGACGGTGAGGGGGTCTAAACGGTTACGCAGCAAGGGGCTTTCTGAAATAGTAGCCCTGAACTTCGTCACAGCCATGCAACCGTAAGAACGCTAATATTGCCCCGCGCAGGTCGTCGGCAATTTTCCACAGGGTATGGCCCAGTTCTTTTTGGTCGTGTTCGGTCATGGTGGGTTGTGTAGCTTCTGTAACTGCAAAAATGAGCTAGCGCTTTGGTTTAAAAACGCTTGTGCCCACTCAGGCATCACGCATTTCTTTATTCCTCAATAGCATGGCCTTTTTGCTAATTGCATCAATGCTTTCGTCAATATCTATATGCTGTCTCCATTGGGTGTAGTCAAAAGGCTCTCGTTGAATCAGCGCAATAAATCGCTCCATTTCAATATCACCCAAGTATTGGGACAGAATTTGAACGCCTTTTACTCTTACTTCTGTATCGGTAATCATGCTAGTACCTCTCTAATAAAATCAATAGGGTCTTTGATTTGAATCTGATTGATGACGTGTGTTTTTTTCAAAATGCCCTGATCTGTTGTTAAAAAATAATCAGCATCGGCTGCGATAGCACAGGACACATGCAGTGCATCCAAATTTTTCAATCCCATTTGCTTCAATAATCGTGCAATCTGCAATATGCTTTCATCTGCATCTACATCAGTGCATGCATATTTTTTCCATTTTGCAATTTGTTCTCGCCGTTCAAGAAAAGGGTTTTTTGCATTTTAATAATCCAATACATACGACCAAATTAGTTCATACAAACCCAAGCGTATATTTTCTTGAATTTTAAGTTTTGCCTCTGCCTCTAACAAAATTTTGATATTGGACTGATCATCAAATGGTCGATTAAACATGCAATTATCAAGGTACAACTTCATAAGCGAATCCTGGCATGTCATGAGTGGGGAAACAAAGCCTGCATCAGGCCTTTATTATGGACTTTGAGGGTGTCGAGTTTTTTGGCAGTGCACACTGATCAGTGCGTCGATGCTGGTCAGGCAATCGGCAATTTTTTGTTGTTCTGGCACAACTGAGGGAATCGGAATTGTGAGTTTAGAAAAATCTGTTTTGTTTATTATTGACAATGTCGAACTTGCCTGCGTTGCCTTAATTGATGGCACTGCATTCAATAGCGAATAATAAATAAACTCCCTTTCGTAATTCCTATTTGGAATTAGCGTATTGATCTGTTGATTGGTAATGCAAGGGTAAACAGAAAGAGACATTTTTTCCTATCGAAGCAATACAGGTAAACATCGTGGAATGCTTAGGTATAAGTTTTAGTCCTATGTTAGCGACAACACTTCATTGTGTTTTCCACTGATATTTTTTCTCTGTAATATCCGTCGGAGTAACAAATTGAATGTCGCCATTCCATAGTGACTCATCACTTGTGCTCGGTGTTTTACCAGTCACAATTTCGCCAATGTCTCCCAGCGGTTTTTGTACCCAATCCCCCGCATCCCGAAACTCGGGGAAGCGCAAAGTTGGCACCAAGGCATTGTTCGGTTGCTTACTCATACGCCCGCCACCCCTGCAATGGTGTGTTGCTTAGCCAACGCAGCATCGAGTATCAGCAGTTCCTGTTCGTGATAGACCGCCGAGGCAGCGATGATGGCATCAGGCAATTTACCTTTGTTTTTTTGCCGGAATGCAATAGTGGCATCTTCAATCGCCGATGTAATGGGCAGGTAGTGCATACGAGCCAAAATAAATGCTATGCTTTTTTGTCCATCTCATTCAAACCATGATAACTCAATAGTTCCATGCGGGTTAAGTCAGAAAAAGAAAGTTATTTAGCATTGAATGCAACAATTTAATTTACCAAAAAATTGTTCAAGATGTCACTTTCAAAGTATCGTAAGCTGTTGATTTTTATAGCAAAACACGAATAGTTGAATTTGATCTCACAATTTTATGTCAATGATAAAGAACTTGTATGGCCTAACTTATATGACTCATCATTCGAACCGGTGTCTGTAGTCGTAGTCGATCACACTGGAGGCAAACAGCACAAATTCAAAATCCAGTTCCTGGATTTTGTCGTTGTCTTCTGCACGGTTTTTGTCCTGCTTTTCTTTCAGACGCTGGGCCGTTTCAAGGTACAGGCCTTTGAAAGCACGCAGAGTATCTTCGGGCAGTACTTTGTTAATGCTGGCGCTTTGGTCTTCGCTTAAATCGGTGTATTGATCAAGCTGGGTTTTCAGACGCTGCACTTCTTTGAACAAGTTAATGAACTGACCGCGAGCATCGTCGCCCTTGAGATTGCTCGCCTCTTGCGGTGTACAGGGCAATCCTTGGCTCTGCATAAAGTTTTGCAGATCGGTGACGGCAGTACAAAGTTTGCGAATCACGATGGGGGCGGCATCCACCAGCCAGATTTCTTTGGCGCGATTAATATCACTGCCAGAGAATAAGGCAATGGCTTCGTTGACGGCCTCTTGCTGCTGGCGAAAATCCAGCACATTGCCGTAGGGCTTGGTGTCGTTGAGAATGCGGTTGGTGCGTGAGAAGGCTTGAATCAAACCGTGGTGTTTGAGATTTTTATCCACATACAGGGTATTGATGTATTTGGAATCAAAGCCTGTAAGAAGCATATCGACCACAATCATCACGTCGATTTTATTTTGACGCGGATAATCGGCATTGCTGTATTTATGATCTTTGATGCGCTGCTGCACATCCTGATAATAAAGATCGAATTCGTTGATACTGTGGTTGGTGCTGATCGGCTGAAACGTTTCATCTTGCGCCAGACGTTTTTTTTGAATCTCCGTGAACAGGCGATGGTATTCAATGGCATGATTGATGGTGGCTGTGGCCAGTACTGCGTTAAAGCGGCGTGCATTGGTGGC
Organism: uncultured beta proteobacterium; assembly: GCA_903822205.1. GTDB lineage: Bacteria > Pseudomonadota > Gammaproteobacteria > Burkholderiales > Burkholderiaceae_C > Rhodoferax. The sequence continues at coordinate 6,320 of CAIJOK010000044.1, forward strand.
TGCGTCGTGTTTGGCTAGGATAGCTTCAACCACGGCCCGCTGAGAGATCGTATCGCCCGGCTTGGGTTGGGCATTTCCTTCGCCCTTGAAATAATCAATATGAAAGCGCAACACATTGCTGTTATCAATGGCATGGGTGATGGTATAGGCGTGTAACTGCTTTTCAAAAATATCAGCCGTTGTTTTTTAAGAGGCCTGCTGGCCGTCGACCTGTTTGTAACTGGCGTTATCTTGAAAAATCGGTGTGCCGGTAAATCCGAACAGTTTCTATAGCCATTGTCGGGGTCGTTTTTGTAGTCAACGATCTGCTGCATGGCACGGCGTGGGCTGATGTCGCGGATATCCGCTCGGTATCGGTATTTAAGTGCAATAAGCTTGTCGATCAAACCCTGTTCGATCTGTGTTTCTTGCGTCATGCCATGTTTCCTGTTTGGCCGCTGCTGACGTGGCGACCGCTGTTGTTTTGTGTCGTTAAGGGGGCGGTGTCATGACAGGCAAACACCACCCGCCACAGGTGGGTGATCGCGTCGCGCTCGGCTTGCAACTGTGGCGGCATGACATACGGGGGGTCTTCGTTCAGTCGGGCGCGGTGTTGTGCCAGTCGCAGGGCACGGTAGGCCTCAGCGGCACTGTGTCCCACGCCACAGGGCAACAGACCCAAGACCTCAGCGCACTCAAGCAAGGCAATGTTGCCCACATTGGCGATCAATTCGGGGTGACTGCCTGCATGGGCCAGAACCAAGTATTGCATGACAAACTCGACATCCATCATGCCACCCGGGCTGAATTTAAGGTCAAAGCAGTCACCTTTCACTTTGTGCGCTGTGCCGACGCGCTCACGCATGGCCACAATCTCTTGACGCAATGCCAGGGGGTCGCGCACGGCGGTGATGACCGCCTGCCGCACTTGGTCAAACCGTGTACGCAAGCTGGCACTGCCCAGCACGCACCGTGCCCGAGTCATGGCCTGATGCTCCCACGTCCAGGCCGTGTTGGAACCCCGCTGCTGCTGATAACCGGCGTAGGCCGAAAAGCTGGTGATGAGTAAACCGGCATTGCCATTGGGCCGCAGCGCAGTGTCTATCTCATACAGATCGCCCTCACCGGTTTTGACGGTCAGCCAGTTGATCAACCTGCGCACCAGCAGGGCGTAGACCTCAGGGGCGCGGTCATCGTCGTCGTCAAAGACAAAAACCAGGTCCAGGTCACCGCCATAGCCCAGCTCTTTGCCGCCCAGCTTGCCATAGGCGATGATGGCCCATTTGGGATCGTCCCGATGTTTGCGGGCCAGCCCCTGCCAGCACCAGCGGGTGGTGATGCGCAGAACGGCATCGGCTAAGGCACTCAAGTCGTCAGCCACTTGCTCAACGCTCAAACAGCCTTCCAGGTCTCGCGCCAGGGTGCAAAAAACCTCAGCGTGATGGGCACGTCGCAGCAAGTTCAACAGGGACTCATCGTCATCCTCGCTGGTGCCATGCAGGGCCAAGCGACGGTGCTCCAGCTCGGCCTCAAACGCCTCAGGGTCAAAGCGTGTTTGCAGCAGGTCGGTGCCTGCAAGTTCGTCGATCACGCCCGGGTGCAGCAACAAATAGCGCGCTGGCCAGCGGGCCGCTCCTAACAATCTCAGCAGACGCTCATGTACCAAGGGGCGCTCAAGCAACAGCGCTAGGTAGCTTTCGCGGCGCAGCAAAGGCTCTATCCAGTCCAAGAGGCGTACCGCTGCAAGCTCGGTGGCACGACCATCGCCAACCCACTGGGCTGTGCGTTCCAGTAATCGCAACAAACGCAGTCTGGAAGACTCTTGCAACGCCAGGTAGCGCGGATGTTCGCGCCACGCCAGTAGCCTGGTGCGAAAGGCATCGCCCACTTGCGTCAGCAGATCGTCCAGATCAGGCGACGAGCTGTTATCGGCATGGGATGTGTGGCAACCCTTGCACTCTGAGGAGTCTCCGCCCAAAAGTTTGTCAAACTCTTGCGCCACCCACTCGCGATGAAGATCCAACTGGTGCAGTAGTTGCTGCGACGATGCCAGGCCCATCGTGGCGGCAATCCAGTCCAAATCAGCGTCGTTGGTGGGCAGGATGTGGGTTTGCAGGTCGTCCAGGTACTGAATGCGGTGCTCCAGTTGGCGCAAAAACGTGTAGGCTTGCGCCAGTGACAGGGCAGTGTCTGCGACCATCAGACCGGCACGAACCAATCGGGGCAGGGCGCTTAAAGTGGGGCGGGTGCGAAGCTCTGGAAAGTGCCCGCCGCGCACCACCTGCAACAGTTGCACGATAAATTCGATCTCGCGAATGCCTCCGCGTGAGAGTTTGACATCGTTGGCGCGCTCAGGGTGACCCGCACTGCGGTGGCTGGTGTGGGCGCGGATGTGCCGATGCAAAACACGCAGGGCATCAAACACGCTGTAGTCCAGATAGCGTCTGAAAACAAAAGGCACCACCACTTGGCGCAGCGCCAGATTGGAACCCTCTGCGGCGTGGGTAGAGGCCACCACCCGACATTTAAGCCAAGCAAATCGCTCCCACTCGCGGCCCTGCACGTGCAGGTATTCCTCCAGAGCATCCAGCGACAGCGCGGCAGGCCCGCTGTTGCCGTTGGGGCGCAACGCCAGGTCGATTCTGAACACAAAGCCATGTTCGGTCACCTCCCCTATCAGGGCATAAATGGCGCGAACCAGTTTGGCAAAGTATTCATGATTGGATATTCGCCCCCGCCCTGCGGCATCGCCATCTGTGTCGCCGTCCTCGTCATAGATGTAGATCAGGTCGATGTCACTGGAGACGTTGAGCTCCCGAGCACCTAATTTGCCCATGCCCAGCACCCACAGTCTGGCATTTTGGTGGTACGCCGTCATGGGCAGGCCGTGGGTTTTAGCCAGAGTGGCGTGGGCCAGGTTGATGGCCTGCCCCAAGGCAAACTCAGCAAGGTCGGTCATGGCCTGTGTGATGCCCTTCAACGGGGCGGCTTGGTCGCAATCTAGGCACACCAGACGCTCAAGCACCAGTTGGCGGGTGATGCGCAGTGCGCAAGCAGTGTCGTGACCTGCTGCGATCAGTGCGGCAAACGTGGTGTGCAGATGCTGTGGCGCTGGCAGTCCGACAGGCAGCAGGGGCAATAAATCAGCATAACGGCGGCGCACGCGCTGAACCAATCGGGAATAAGACGATAACGATGGGCGGGTCATAATGCTCAAGAATACCTCTTACTGTCATGGCATCAAAGCCATCCCTCATGATGAAACAAGATGGTCCTACCCGCCTTTGTGGGAATGACTAAGAAATATCCGCGCATGGTGTCAGCGTTACCTTCCTCTGTTCTTAAAGTCTGGTCTGGCATCACGCGCTGGGCGCTGGGCTTGGTGCTGGCGGCATGGCTTGTTTTTGGGGCCACGTGGGGCGCTCTGCACTGGCTGATTGTGCCGCGTATCGGCGACTTCAGGCCCTTGCTTGAGGCCCGCGCATCGGAGTGGTTGGGGCTGCCGGTCCACATTGGAGCGATGGTGGCCACGTCGAACGGCATGGTGCCCTCGGTTGAATTGACCCACGTCACCCTGACAGGCCCCGACGGCCAGGTAGCCCTGGTGCTGCCACGCGTTTTGGTGGCCTTGTCGCCGCGATCTTTGTGGCACTTGGGGTTGGAGCAAATTGACATCGACCGACCGCAATTGGACATCCGACGCGCTGCCGACGGAAAAATCACCGTTGCAGGGCTGGACTTGTCGGGCACAGGTGCCAACACGGCGGGCGGGCTGGATTGGTTTTTTGCGCAGCCCGAGTGGGCCATTCAAGGGGGCACAGTGCGCTGGACGGATGACCAGCGTTTGTCTGACCCTGTGGTGCTGCAAGCTGTCCATGTGGTCATGCGCAACAGGGGTCGTCACCATGACCTGCGTGCAGATGCCACCCCGCCACCGCAGTGGGGGGGGGCCATCAGCCTGCGCGGGCAGTTTTTGCAGCCACTGCTGTCGCACCGTCATGGCAAGTGGCAGGACTGGGACGGCCAACTCTACGCGGCCTTTGAACAGTTGGATGTGTCAGAACTGCGTCGTTACGCCGACATAGGGGTTGATTTGACGCAGGGCCAGGGCGCACTGCGGGCGTGGGTGGATGTTCGCCAGGGACGCATCACTCAAACGGTGGCCGACGTGGCGCTGGCGCAGGTCAGCCTGACGCTGCGGGCTGACCTACAGCCCGTCGCCCTGAGGCAGGTGCAAGGGCGGTTAGGGGTCAGGACGCTGGACCCCGGGTTTGAGATTTTGGCCAAGGCACTGACATTTGAAACACAGGATGGCCTGCTGTGGCCCGCCGGCAATCTGCGCGTCATGTTGACCGGCCACGCCGGTCACGTGACCGAGGGTGGCACCCTGGAGGCCGACCAGATCGACCTGGCCGCTCTGGCTCAACTGGCCGATCGAGCGCCCTTGAGCGATCCTGACCGCGCCAGCCTGATCGCCCATGCTCCCAAGGGGCGCATCAGCCAGTTGACGGCCAGTTGGCAAGGCCCTGTCACGGCCCCCCGTCAGTACACCCTGAAAGGCCAGGCCAGCCAGATCGACATCACCGCCGTGGCCTCTGTGCCGGGTGTGCAGGGGCTGAATGTCAATTTTGAATTGGATCAGTCCACAGGCCAAGCCAGTTTGAGCATGAAAGACGGCCATGTCACCCTGCCAGAGATTTTTGAAGACCCCACCATCGCAGTTGATCACATGTCGGCCCGTGCCAGGTGGCAGGTGCAGGGTGAACATCTCGCGGTGCAGGTGGATCAGCTCAAGTTTGCCAACGCCGATGCTGCGGGCGAGGCCCAAATCAAATGGCGGACCGACGACGTGGGCACGGTGTCGTCGCATTCACGTTACCCGGGGGTGCTGGACTTGCAAGCCAGCTTAAGCCGCGCTGATGGCCGCGCCGTCCATCGCTACCTGCCTTTGGTGATAGACAGGGCGGCACGAGACTATGTTCGCGATGCCGTGCAGGACGGCAGGGCATCATCGGTGCAGTTTCTCGTCAAGGGTGACATCGATCAGTTGCCCCTGATCGACCCCCGCAAGGGCATGTTCAAAATCACGGCACAGGTCGAAGATGCCAAACTGGCCTACGTGCCACGCGGTCTGCAGGCCAGTACCGATTTGCCCTGGCCAGTATTGACCGGACTGGGGGGCTTGCTAGAAATCGACCGGATGCAGTTGCAGGTCAAAAACGCCCACGCCACTCTGGGAGAGGCTGGCTCGGTCAAGACCACCGGCGTGGATGTGATGATCGAGGATGTGACCCACCCCCGCGTGATGGTCACAGCCGGCGTATCGGGCGCTTGGCCTGAGCTGCTGAGAATGCTGAACACCTCCCCGCTGGGGGCCATGGTGGGTGGCGTTCTGGCGCACAGCGTCGTGACGGGTACGGCTGATGGCAAGATCAAACTGAATTTGCCCATCGCCGACCTGACAAAGTCCACACTGAACGGCTCGCTGTCCCTGACTGGCCATGATGTGCAGATAACCCCTGACAGCCCACCCCTTTCACGGGTGCGCGGCAATGTCTCATTTACCGAGGCCGCCCTGTCTCTTGGCAATGTGCAGGCCCGCATGTTGGGCGGCGATGTTCGTTTGGAAGGCGGTTTGGTGTTTGCCGCAGATTCGCCGCGTGTTCGCAATGCGCCTACGGTGATCCGCGCCACAGGCACTGCCAGCGCTGATGGCATCGTCCAAACCCCCGAGCTGGGCCTGGTCGCGGGCTTGGCGCGTCAGGCTACAGGCAGTGCAGCCTACAGCGCCACACTGGGACTCAGGCGTGGCGTGCTTGAGCTGCAAGTGGCCAGCACACTGCAAGGGCTGGCCTTGCGCCTGCCGCAGCCCTTGTTCAAGGCCGCCGATACGCTGATGCCTGTGCGGTATGCGACGGCCCTGATCACCGATGCGCCGACTGTGCTGCAAGACCGGATGACGCTGTCCATCGCCAACTTGGCGCAGGTGGTTTATGAACGCGATGTCTCGCAGCCGCAGCCACGTGTTTTGCGCGGTACCGTCGCCATTGGGCTGGATGCCTCAGAGTCTGTCACGTTTCCTGAGCAAGGTGTGAACGCCAACATTCACTTGAACCAATTCAACGCAGATGCCTGGTTAGATGTTTTGGCGCAGGCCGCAGCCCCCACGGTGGATGCCCGCTTGGCAGCGTCCTATTTGCCCACCGCGCTGGCCCTGCGGGCCGATGCCCTGATCTATGGCGACCGCCAGTTCAACCACCTAACGGTTGGCGGCACACGTGATGGTCAGCTTTGGTGCGTCAATCTGAATGCCAGTGAGATCAACGGATACCTTGAATACCGCCCGCCCAGCGATGCCGGTGCAGGGGCCACTGTGCATGCACGACTGGCCCGACTCAGCTTGGCCCCCAGTGTGGCTCACGATGTGGAGACCCTGCTGGACACCCAGCCTGCGGGTGTGCCCGCCATGGACATCGAGGTTGAAGACTTTGAACTGCGCGGTAAACATCTGGGGCGGCTGGAGGTGGCCGCAGTCAATCGCCAGCATCCATCCACCGACCGGTCAGGTGCAGGTGCGGGGGGACGTGAATGGCGTTTGAACACCTTTAATTTGGTCACACCTGAGGCCACGTTTACCGCCAATGGCAGTTGGGCAGCCGCCAGTCCCGCTGCAAAGGGGACCCCCGAACGCCGTCGTACCGTGATGGATTTTGAGCTGGACATCAAAGACAGCGGCGCTCTGCTGGCGCGTCTGGGCATGAAAGATGTCATTCGCAGCGGTCAGGGCAGGCTGAAAGGCCGCGTAACCTGGCAGGGGTCACCGCTTAGCCCTGACTACCCCAGCATGGGCGGCGCTTTCACGGTCAATGTTGAATCAGGACAGTTTTTGAAGGCCGACCCTGGCATTGCCAAACTCTTGGGTGTGCTCAGCCTACAGTCCCTGCCTCGCCGCCTGGTGCTTGATTTTCGAGATGTGTTCAGCGAAGGATTTGCCTTTGATTTTTTGCGTGGCGATGTCAGCATTGACCAAGGCATGGCGATCACCCACAACCTGCAAATGAAGGGGGTCAATGCTGCCGTGATGATGGAAGGCCAGGCCGACATTGCCAAAGAAACCCAGGACATCCGGGTGGTGGTCATTCCGGAGATCAACGCTGGCACGGCCTCTTTGCTGGCTTCGATCATGAACCCCGTTGTCGGCCTGGGCACATTTGTGGCCCAGTACCTCTTGCGTCGCCCCCTGATAGAGACGGCTACCCAAGAGTTCCACATTGACGGCAGTTGGAACGACCCCAAAGTAACCCAAATCACAAGCGCCCCCGCCACCCTACCGGCATCATCTGCTGCACCCCGCCCATGAAAACATCCTCCTTGCCGCGTGACCTGAACGTGAGAATAGGCTGGCACGCAATGTGCCGATGGCTGACTTTTTGTCTGCTGACTTGCCTGCTGGCCGCATGCAGCACAGTTCACAAGCCCGCCAAATCCGCTCCCAAAAAACCGCATTCCACGGCTACAGCGCCGGTCCCAAAATCGCATTCAGCGCCATCGACAGGGTCGGTATCGCCTGTCGAAGATGACGACGCAGGGACATCCCTGGTGTTTGGTAACAGCCGCTGGCTGTCGGTGGATTGGTCAGATTTGCCAGGGTTTGCAGACGATGATTTGTTTTTGGCCTGGAACGCCTGGGTTAAAAGCTGCGAGCGTCCACACCCTGCGTTTGCGCCCCTGTGCGGGGACATCCGCCGTTTATCGATAGGCAGCGCCGACATGCAACGGCAGTGGATGACGGACAAGCTGCGACCCTATCGGGTTGCCCCCCTGTCGGGCGACCCCTCTGCCGGATTGCTGACTGCTTATTTTGAGCCTGAGCTTGAAGCCAGACGGCTGCCTGACGAGACCTTCAAGGTGCCGGTTTACCAAATGCCTGCGGGCCTGAATCCGCGCACACCGTGGTTCTCGCGCCAACAGATCGATACCCTGTCTGAGGCCAAAGAGGCCCTGCGGGGTCGTGAAATCATGTACATGGACGATGCCCTACAGGTCATGGTGCTGCACATTCAGGGGTCAGGCAGGGCGGCCGTGACCGAGCCTGACGGCACACGCCACCTGGTCAGGTTGGCCTATGCCGGTCACAACGGCCACCCGTTTGCAAGCATTGCACGCTGGCTGCAAGAATCAGGAGAAGTGACGGATGCTTCATGGCCTGGCATTCAGGCCTGGATTGACCACCATCCGGGGCGCTTGGATGAGTTGCTGTGGCACAACCCCCGCGTCGTTTTTTTCAAGGAAGAGCCGCTCAGCGACCTGGATGCCCGGTTTGGCCCCAAAGGCGCACAGGGTGTGCCCTTGACACCCGGACGGTCTATCGCGATAGACCAAGACAGCATGCCGTACGGCACACCCGTCTGGCTGGTATCCGAGAGTGAGCATCTCAGTCTGCAACGGCTGGTACTGGCACAAGACACCGGAAGCGCCATCCGTGGAGCCGTGCGGGCCGATTTTTTTGTGGGCTGGGGCAGCGAAGCCGGTGGGGTGGCGGGGCAGATCAGGCAGCCATTGCGCCTATGGGTTTTGTGGCCACGGTAAATAATTAGAGATAACGTTACCATCTGTCACCATATCCACCACCGGTCAGCTTTTTACGCTGCGATGCATCTTTAATATCTGAGAGATAACACCATGAACCACTCCTCCATGCGCGATATTGACGAACGAACCCATCTGACGGCCAACAGCATGTTTGAGCTGCTTTTGTTCAAACTGGGCGAGGCCCCGGGAACCGACCGGCGAGAACTTTTTGGCATCAACGTATTCAAAGTTCGCGAGATTTTGGTCATGCCCGAGATCACCGCGATGGTCAACAGTCCGCCATCCGTGATGGGGGTGGCCAACATCCGCGGCCAGATGATCTCGGTCATCAACCTGCCCAAAATTGTCAACTGCAATCCATCCAAAGGGCTTGGCATTTTGCTGGTCACCGAATTTGCCCGTACCACCCAGGCTTTTGCCGTCGAAGAGGTCAACGAGATCGTCCGTCTGGAGTGGAAGAATGTCCTGTCCGCCGAAGGCCGTGGCGGTGGACTGGTTACCAGCATTGCCCGCCTAGACGGCAACGCAGAAAACACCCGTCTTGCGCAAGTCCTTGATGTGGAACAGATTTTGCGCGATGTGTTTCCTGAGCAGCACAGCATGGACATCATCGTCAATGACAAACTGCACTTGCCCCCTGGCTCGGTCGTGCTGGCAGCTGATGACTCTGCTGTGGCACGCATGATGATCGAACAAGGCCTTAAATCCATGGGCGCGCCCTTTATCATGACCAAAACCGGACAGGAGGCATGGGACCGCCTCATCGCTTTGGATGCCGAGGCCCAGGCCCAGGGTAAAACCATTCAGGACAAGGTAGCCCTGGTGTTGACCGACCTTGAAATGCCCGTGATGGATGGCTTTACCCTCACGCGCAACATCAAGCAAAATGCCCGCTTTGCATCGATTCCGGTCATCATCCACTCGTCTTTGACCGGTGCAACCAACGAAAACCACGTCAACAAAGTGGGGGCCGATGGCTATGTGGCCAAGTTTGTCGCAGAAGAACTGGCCATCGCCATTCGCAAGGTGCTTCGACCCCGAAAGCCGGTGACAGGGCCATGATCGCACTGTCCCCGACGTTGGTTGACAGTGCGCCTACAGATTTAGCCTAATCTGAACACATCGGCAGACCGCACCAATTCATACCCCTGTAGCTCAAGGGCACGTGCGGACTCTGCTGCGCTCTCGGCCAACGGTACGTTTTGCCGGGTGGCCCCATCAATGTCGGTCACCAGTTCGGCCACACGGACGATCGCCTCGCCTTGCACCTTGGATGACAGGACGATTTCTTCCATCAAGCTGGCCACCTGCCCCACGGCCATGATCGACGAGTCGATCGTTTTCCTGGCCGTTCCAACCTGCAGCAATCCGTCCTCAACCTTTTTGACAGAGTCCTCGATCAGGGACTTGATCTCGCGGGCAGCCGAGGCACTGCGACTGGCCAGCAGGCGCACTTCGCTGGCAACGACTGCAAACCCTCGCCCCTGTTCGCCGGCCCGTGCGGCCTCCACGGCAGCATTGAGCGCCAAGATGTTGGTCTGAAAGGCTATCCCATCGATCACACCGATGATGTCGGTGATGCGACGCGAGCTGCTGGCGATCGAATCCATGGTGCCCACCACCTTGCCGACGGCCGTTCCGCCGTCGGTCACGATACGGCCGGCTTGCTGCACCAATTGGTATGCGCTGTTCGCGTGGGCGGTATTTTGTTGTACCTTGGCTGCAACGGCATCCATGTTTTTGGCGGTTTCCTGGAGTGATCGGGCTTGCTCCTCGGTGCGGCCCGCCAGGGCCTCGTTGCCCTTGCTGATGCGATTGGCCTCTTGTCTGACGGAGTCTGAGCTGGTCAAAATGGTGTGAGCCATCGAGGCCAGACTTTGCTGCATGGCATACAGGGCGTTCATCAACTGCGCGGCCTCGTCCGTGCCACGGGTGTCCATGCGGTTAGCCAGGTAGCCCGCCGCGATCTGCTTTGAAATGTCAACCGCCACGCCAATGCGATGCACCACGCTGCGCTGCAAACTCCACCCCACCCATGTGATCAGCCCTATGCCCAGCACCGAACCGGTCACTGCATGAACTCCCATCCAACTCATCCACCCCACGATGGCCTGTAGCGTGGCGGCCAGGGCGGTCAGCAGGATCAGCCGCCGCCGAATATTGGGTCGGTACCAGCGTTCAAGCACCCCCAAGATGCCAGTATGCACCACAGCACCGTGCGAAATGCGCAGTCCCCGCGCCTGACCCGTGCGAAACTGACGGTAAATGGCCGCTACCGGCGCAACGTCAGAACGCTCGGGCTTCATCCGCACCGAGGCATATCCCACAATGCGACCGTGCTCCCAGATGGGAGAAACATTGGCCCACACCCAGTAGAAGTCGCCATTTTTGCGACGGTTTTTGACCATGCCGGTCCAAGTTAGCCCTAGCGGCAGGTCGTGCCACATGTCGGCAAAAGCTTCAGGCGGCATGTCGGGGTGACGTACAAGGTTATGGGCTTTGCCTAAAAGCTCATCCTCGGAAAACCCGCTGGCCTCGCAAAAATCAGCGTTGGCGTAGGTGATGCAGCCTTTGGCATCTGTGCGCGAAATAGGGGACTGGTTATCGCGCAGAATGTACTCATTTTGGGTGACCGGCTGGTTGTCAAGCATAAAAGTTCCAGTGGTTTTTCGTGATCGTGCGGGGCAGCAAGGGTGGCTTTATAACATCCATCGAGCGATGAGGCATCCGCCCTCTGCTATCGACCGTTTTGACCTTGGTGCGCAAGGGTTTAACCCGTCGAAGATCGAACGGCATCCCTGTATTTATTCAGATAATCTGCGATAAGCCTAAAGTCATTGGGTAAGATCGAAACCATGTCCAGTTTGCATCCTCATCAAAAACAGGTTTTCCCTATGTCAGCACCACTCAGCAAAGAAGAAACCTACGCCCGACTGGGGTCGATCACTCGCGAGATGCACGAGGCCTTGACGGTGCTGGGCAACAACCAGCTCCAACTGCAAAGCATTGTCGAAGAGATCCCTAATGCCCGCGACCGGCTGACCTACGTCGGCAAAATGACGGAAGATGCCGCCAACAAAGTTCTCACCTTGGTTGAGACCTCCAAGCCCGGGTGCGATGACCTGGCCGAACGGGGGCGAGCGCTGGGAGCATCGCTGTCGCGCATGGCCACTGCGAGCGACCTCAGTGTTGAAAAGGCCCGAGGTTTGTTGACGGTCTGCAGCAAATTTGTCGATCGTTCTGCCACGTTCGCCGAAAACCAGGGTGTCGCCTTGAGCGACATCATGATGGCCCAGGACTTTCAAGATCTGTCCGGCCAGGTGATCAAAAAAGTGGTGGACATCATCAATCGCACCGAAAGGCAACTGGTCCAGTTGTTGATCGACAGTTCGCCCGATGGCTATGTGTCTGACACGGCCAAATTGCCGACCATCCAGGTCGCTGCCACGGTGGACACCCACACCCTTGATGGACCACAGACCGCCGAAAAGGCGTTGAAACAAAACGATGTGGATGATCTGCTGGCCTCTCTCGGTTTTTGACAACCCTCTCACAGGCATGAGCCTGATGCTCAAAATTGACTCATCCCCATGGACATCATCGCAGCGCTGTTTGACTTTATTTTGCACGTGGACAAATACCTCGAAGTGTTTGTGCAAGCCTATGGCGTTTGGGTCTATGCACTCTTGTTTTTGATCGTTTTTGTAGAGACCGGCGTGGTGGTGATGCCTTTTTTGCCAGGCGACTCGCTCTTGTTTGTCGCGGGTGCCCTGTGTGGCGTGGGCCTGATGCACTACGGCGCAACCGTGATGCTGCTGCTGACGGCGGCGGTTTTGGGCAATCAGTCCAACTACACCATCGGGCGATATTTTGGCCCACGGGTGTTTGGCTGGGACAACTCGCGGTGGTTTAACAAAAACGCCTTTGACCAAGCCCATGCCTTCTATGAAAAGTATGGCGGCATTACCTTGATCGCCGCACGCTTTATGCCGTTTTTGCGAACGTTTGCGCCCTTTGTGGCCGGTGTGGCCCAGATGACGCGCCGCCGGTTCACGTGGTTTGATGTGACGGGCGGCGCATTGTGGGTGGGAGGCATCGTGACCGCAGGCTATTTTTTTGGCAACATTGCCTGGGTTAAACAGCACCTGGACAAAATCATCTGGACGATGATCTTGGTTCCCGGTCTGGTCGTGCTGTGGGGGGCTTGGCAAGCTCGCCGCAAGACCACACGGGCCGCAGCTTGCCATGGCGCGTCCCAATGAGAAGAAGCAAACACCGTGGATTTTTTGACACCTATTGGCGTTTTTGTGGCGGCGATGTCCGTTATAGGCGGTTTTTGGCTGGAGGGCGGGCACGTTGCCGTGCTGTTTCAATGGCAATCGGCCTGCATCGTCATCGGCGGAACGCTGGGAGCGGTCATGATTCAAAACTCCTGGGCGCGTTTTGCCGACGGCATCAGGCTGCTGGTCTGGGTGTTTTCAACCCCCACACCGGTGGACAGCACACATCTGTCCAACCTCTTGGCATGGGGCAAACAGGCCAAGCGGGGCGGCATGTTGGCACTGGAGTCCGTCAATACCGACGAAGTGGGTGACTTTGCCGCACGGGGCCTGCAACTGTTGGCCAATGGTGTTGCCACAGCGGTGATCGACGATGCCCTGCGACGTGAGCTGGATGCTTACGAGCGCAACCAGCTTGCCGCCGCCAAAATCTGGCAACAAGCGGGTGGCTATTCGCCCACCTTTGGCATTGTGGGTGCCGTATTGGGGTTGATCCACATCACCGGCAATATTTCCAATCCTGCCGAGCTGGGCAAGGGTATTTCGATCGCCTTTGTTGCAACGCTTTATGGCGTGGGTATGGCCAACGTCATCTTTTTGCCGGTTTATGGCAAGATAAAAAGCCTGGTCGAGAACGAGCTTCGCTACCGCAAGCTGTATCTGGACGGCATTTTGGCCATTGCCCGCAAAGAGTCCCCAGGCACCATTGAGACCCGATTGCTGGGCGACATCCGCCAAAGCGCCAGCGACAAACTGGTTTGATAAACGGGTTTAAGAAACGGGTTGGATACCGAACATGGCGACAGGCACACGCTGCCCCCCGGACACTTTGCCACCTGCGGCCAGTCCCTCTGCCCCGACAGCGGAGAATGCGGAGAGTACTGAGAACACGGAGTTGGAATCTGTCGCCTGGAAGCCCAAGGCCGACGCGCAAGAAGACGAACAGCATGAACGCTGGCTGCTGTCTTATGCCGATTTCATTACCTTGCTGATGGTGCTGTTCATGATGCTGTACGCGCTGCAACTGGTGCGCAACAATGACTTGGCATCGCTGACCGACAAGCTGCAAAACGAAAAACCAGCGACCAGCCCAGTCCGTCCACCCGTTCATCCCGCCCTACAGCCGTCCATCCAGCACACCGCAATCCTCACACGCCTGCAAACCCTCAACCGTGATGGACAAATCTACGTTACCGAGCGCCTGCGGGGAGTTGAAATTGACCTGAAATCGAGCCTGCTGTTTGCGTCCGGTGATGCCCAGGTGCTTCCTGCATCCCGCGCTGCACTGGTCAAAATTGCAGCAGTGCTGCGCGACTATCCTGACAACGACGTGATGGTGGAGGGCCACACCGATGCTTTGAACATTACAACCGGCAAATTTGCCTCCAATTGGGAGCTTTCGGCGGCACGGGCCGCAGCAGTGGTGCGGCGTTTGGTTGATCTGGGCGTATCACCGGCGCGATTGGTGGCCTTGGGGCGGGCCAACAACGTGCCGGCTGCGTTGGGCGATACGCCTGAGGACATGGCCAAAAACCGGCGTGTGACCATCTTTGTCGGAGTTGAATAAGAGAGAAACATTAAGTTATCTACGATATAAATTTTGGCTAACAGGCGGATTAGCACGATATAAAAGCATAGAGTGCTATTGTTATTGAATTTATTACGTATAAAACTTATATTTTATTTTCCGATCAGCGACTGGCGCACCAACGTCATCAACCTGTTTTGGATTTGCTCGGCTTGCAGTGCATCCACCTCTTGCACCTTGGCACATGCATCACGCAGCTCGGCCTGTTTGGCTTTGGACAGCGCACTGTTGATCTTGCCCTGCACGGCCTCACTGCCATAGACCTGAAGCAGTGTGGCGATCTCATGTATTTCAAACTGATTGACCACCTCAAACAAAGTGATCTGATCCACGCCATACAAGTCTTCGATGCCCGACATGTCATTGGATTTTTTGGGTGCGCGCTGCGCAAAATAATCGCGGCCTTTGGACTCAAACCAGCGCAGTACCGACGATTTTCGGAAGGCAAACATTTCGTCTGACAACTCATCTGTGGCCAGTTTGGACATCAGCAGTTTGCGGTCCACGCCGACGAGTTGGGCCAGTTCATTGGCATCGATCAACTCCACATCGCTTCGCAGTAAATCGTTGATGCCCTGCGCCGTGGTCTCGGGCAGTTTCATGGCGCGATCAACAATATCAAAAGCAGCATAATAAACCTCGTTGGCATTGTCCCGGCCTGCTTCCATGCGGATCAAATGCAGAGATTCCATGAATTTAAGAATGGTGCGGCTGCGCTTTTCAGAATTGCCAAACAAATCACGTGACTTGTCAATGACCCGCTTCAAGGGGACGCACGATATGGCGGTTTTGTCATCCTTGCGCAACTCAAACTGGCTTTGTCCCGACATGAGCTCAAGCAGTTGGGCATAAGACACCAGCACAGTTTGCCCTGTGGCTTGCAGGGCCACCCTATTGACCATGGATTTGACACGACCGATCAAGGACTTGACGATGTGACGGATCAACGGGGGAGAGCTTTCGATATTGCTCCGCAAGTATTCTTGGTCCACCATGTACAGCTCGCAATACGACAGGGCTTTGGCGCTGGCGCTGCGTGGCTCTGTGGTGATCAGCGCCATTTCACCAAAACATGCGCCAGGGCCGAGCTTGGACAAGATGATCCGCTTGTCGTCGCGGACAACAAAAATCTCAACTTGACCCTCCTTGATCAGGTACATGCAGGGTGCGCCTTTGAGACCCTCCGAGAAAATAATCTCTCCAGCAAAAGCCTTTTTTATTTGTTTGTTTGTATTTTGATTCATGATAAAAAAAGGGCCGGATGACGACCGTTTAACGCATGGATCGTCAGTTTTTGGGGGAGCTTTGTGCATGAAGGGCATCATGCCAGTGAGGCACAGCCCACAGTCGGGCAGCCCGAACAGGGCCACCCGCCGAACACCAGCAAGGACGGCCTAGCCCTTGCCTGGGCGACCGGTTTTGATGGCGGGCACCAGATTTAACGCAGCGACAAAAGCCGTATCAGGCAAAGCCGCCAAGGC
Source organism: uncultured beta proteobacterium (assembly GCA_903822205.1). Taxonomy (GTDB): domain Bacteria; phylum Pseudomonadota; class Gammaproteobacteria; order Burkholderiales; family Burkholderiaceae_C; genus Rhodoferax. The sequence continues at coordinate 22,240 of CAIJOK010000044.1, forward strand.
CTTGATGCCAGCGCGGATCAACCCGCTCTTTTTAACGGGTTGTGCCAGACTGACTGCGCGTTGTTTCAGCTCAGCGAGCACCGCAAATTCGGCTTTTGGAAGGGTAAAACTGTCACTGACCAGTTGGTTCTTTTTAACCTTGACAGGTTTAATCGGTTTGCCAGCTTTAGCCAATGACTGCGTGTGCAAGGCCAATTGCAGCACAGTGGTGTCCACGCTTGACGGGATGCCTGTGGCCACATTTTGGACGGTGTCTGCCGCTGACCGTCGGGTTTTGCGCGGTGCTTTGGCCACAGACCGTGTGCTGGTTTTGGTGGGCACACTGCCGGCATCCGTTGCATCAGGATCGACCTGGGTCAAGCGCTTAACCCTGGGCCGCATCACCCGCCGCGCCCTGGGGGCCGCAGTGTTTGGAGCCGTCGTGCCCGCAGCAGCCGTGGCCTCTGGCTCTGTGGATGCAGAGGCTGTCGTTGTAGCTGTTGCCACAGAGGTGTCTGTGGCTTGATCTGGCGGTGTTGTGTCAGGGGCAACAGGGGGCAGACCAGAGTGTTCTGCGTTTGTGTTGACGTTTGTCATGGGTGAATTCCTTGTAAAAATAACGGGACAAACAGTTTATATCGTTTTATGCGCACTGCGCTGATCATCTTGCCACGAATCACATGGGTTTCCAAATTTGACAACACCAGATGCTGCACGCATTGACCGCGCTGATCATCACCACTGATGCAGCACAAACACCGTTTTGAACACCCCATGTTGGCTTTTGACTTCGTGCTGTCACAAACATTTTTTAATCTGGCATGGTCTTCACAACCAGGGCCATCACCATGTCAGATCAAACCATTCTCGACCCTACATTCGACCACCCCATCCACCCCATCCACGTCAGGTCTATCCCACACGGCCTGTATTCTCAGTCTGTGCGACACGGCAAGGGGCCATTGGCGGGGCTGATTCGTCGCCATGCACTGCATCCGGTCTATCAGCCCATTGTGTCGCTGGCCGATGGCGGCATTCATGCGCACGAGGCCCTGATTCGCGGGCCGCAAAACACGCCCTTTCATACGCCCGATGTCTTGCTGGAAGCTGCCGAAATCGAACATTTGAACTTTGAGTTTGAAAGTTATTGCGCCAGTGCCGCCATGATCCGCTGGAGTGAACAGGGTGAGTCCGGACGACTGTTTGTCAACATCAGCGCAGAGGTTCTGGTTCAGGTTTTAAGGCAATGCGGCCCGGCTGTGCTATTGCATGATTTTGGTGTTTTGCCGCGTAGGCTGGTGCTTGAGATCACCGAGTACGAGCGTGTGTCAGACATGGACTATCTGGCGCGTATTGTGGGGGACATTCGCGCAGCCGGTGTGTCTTTTGCGCTGGATGACTTTGGCGATGGCCGGTCCAGCCTGCGCTTGTGGTCACAACTCAAGCCCGAATACGTGAAGATCGACAAATACTTTACCCGTGACATCAGTCAGTGTGCGAACAAGCTCAAAACACTCCAGGCGCTGCAACAGATCGCGATAATTTTTAATTCTGCGCTGGTTGCAGAGGGCATCGAAAACGAAGCCGACTTGCGGGTTTTGCGCGATCTTGGCATCGCGTACGGCCAGGGCTTTTTCTTGGGGCGGCCCGCGCCCCATCCACGGCAACAGATCTATCCACAGGCACAAGCGGTCATCAGCGATGGACGTGTGTCGGTCTTTCCGGAACTGCGCCGAGCTTGCAATGCCGGTGCGCTCAATCGTTTCACCGTCATAGAGGCCCCTGCGATCGGCCTGACCACCACCAATGAAGAATTGGCTGATTTGTTTATCAACCATCCTGGGCTACATGCTGCGGCCATGCTGGACGATGCCTGCCCTGTCGGGATCATCAACAAGTCACAATTCATGAATGAATTCAGCAAGTTGTATTACCGCGAGATTTGTGGCCGCAAGCCCTGTTTGATGCACGCCAATTTGTCTCCACGCCTGATCGAACTCCAGCACAATGTCGATGACTTGGTGGGTATCCTGACATCTGATGACCAGCGTTATCTGACAGACGGTTTTATCGTGACCGACAACGGACGCTACGTGGGGCTGGGCACCGGTGACCAACTGGTCAAATCAGTGACTGAAACCCGCATTGAGGCCGCACGCCACGCCAACCCCTTGACGTTTTTGCCCGGCAATATTCCGATCAGCCAGCACATTGAGCGGCTCTTGAACAAGCACGCCGAGTTTGTCGCCTGTTACGCAGACCTGAACAATTTCAAGCCCTTCAATGACCAATACGGTTACTGGCGCGGTGACGAGATGATCCGGCTGCTGGCCAGTATCTGCGTGGCGCATTGTGATCCGCAGCGGGATTTTGTAGGGCACGTGGGCGGTGACGACTTTATTTTGCTGTACCAAAGTGCCAACTGGCACATCCAATGCCGGCAGATCATCGACAAGTTTGCCCAGCATGCACGAACACTGTTTGACGAGTCTGCGCGATTGGCCGGTGGTATTTCAGCCGAAGACCGCCATGGGGTTGCACGGTTCTTTCCGCTGACCACGTTGTCGATCGGGGCCGTCACAATCACACGCCACGCCCTTGCATCTGCCGAGCAGGTGGCCTCTTGGGCCGCAAACGCCAAACATGGTGCCAAGGCCTGTGATGATGGTCTGTTTGTGCAGGATATGCAAGGCCTTGACAATCTGCTCAATCTGTGACGCAGCAATTTCGGGTGCTTCGCCATGAGTGGATTCAAAATTAAGGAAATTCAATATGAAATTTGGACTCGTAGCCCATCGATCGCACCGCATGGGCCCTGACTGCGCCTTGCTGCGCTGGGCAAAGCGTTGTGAGCCAGACCTGTTCGCGTTGAAACTCCAACTCCATGCAACTGGCGGTGCGCATGATGCTTTAGTGGTCAACAACTTGCTTGGCAGCCAAATCATCTCCATCGGTCATGGCCGTGATGGTGGGTTGATGCGTCTTGTTTCGCGTGCAGCAGGTGGATTGAAACCAGAAGATGCCATCGATGGCGTTTTCTTCTTCATTGATCCCATCAATCCAACATCGACCTATCCTGAAACCCTGGCGCTCAAACGTCAATGTGTCATTCATGGAAAGCCATTTGTCGCCACCCTGGCCGGTGCAATCGAATGGGTAGGTGTGGAGATGGCCCTTGCCGGGCTTGTTTCGAGTTCAACTTCGACTTCGACTTCAGGGGGTGAAAAATTAGCACCCCTCGAATCCCAGGTGGTCGCACTGATCGCCCACGATGCTCTCAAATCAGAGATGCTGGCGTTTGCAGTCGATTACTTTGACTTGTTATCGCGGTTCGGTGGCCGTGTGGCAACCGGTACCACGGGCAGCAAACTCAACGCGATGGCGTGGTCGATTGGATGGCCCATATCGCAGCCGTGGGTCACTTGCTACCAGAGCGGACCACTGGGAGGAGATGCGCAGATAGCAGAGTTGGTTTTGGACCGACGGTGTCAAAAGGTTTTCTTCTTTGAAGATCCACACGTGGCAAGGCAACACGAAGCGGACATTCAGTTGTTGGATCGTGCTGTTTACAGTGCAGGGGATGTCACCACCTGTTTCAACACACCCGCAATGACGCGACGTTGGGCGAAGGCCATGTCAAAACCAGGTTTTGATTTGCAATGATCTTCAACCAACCCCGTGCATGTGGCTTGTGAGATACGGCAAAGTTAGAGTTACCGCAAAGCGAGTGCCAGACCAGGCAACCTGAATTGGCTTGCCACGTCTCGCAGACCACCGGCCTGGTCTTGTAGGTTTTGCGCTGCAGCGGCAGATTCTTCAACCACCGCAGCATTTTGTTGAGCCATGTGATCAAGCTCATTCACGGCCCGGCTGATGCTTGACATGCTGCAACTCTGTGCATAGTTGCTTGCATGAATTTCACCGATCGCCATCGTCACGCTTTCTACTGAATCGACGATGGAACTCATGGCATTTTGTGCCTGGCTGACCTGGATGGTGCCTAGCCTCACCTTGTCGGCAGAGGCATCTATTAACGACTTGATCGCGTGGGCAGCCTGGGCTGACCGGTTGGACAGCGTGCGAACCTCGGCTGCCACCACGGCAAACCCCCTTCCCTGATCACCTGCGTGCGCTGCCTCGACGGCCGCATTGAGTGCCAGGATATTGGTTTGATGTGCAATGTTGTTGATCACCGAAGTGATTTCCACAATCTGGCGTGACGAAACGCTGATGTCATTCATGGTCAGCATCACCTCGGACATGATCGCGCTGCCACTGGCTGCCTTTAAATTGGCCGATTGCGCCAAGGTTTTGCCCCGTGTTGCAGCTTGCAGCGAAGTCGCCATGGTGGTGGCAATTTCTTCGATGGCTGAACCTGTCTGCTGCAAAAACGATGCAGTTATTTCAGTCCGGTTGGAAAAATCAAGGTTTCCAGCGGCAATTTGTGTCGCTCCTTCTGCCACATTGTGACTGGCACCCTGCACCTGATCGACCAATGTATGCAAAGCACCCTGCATCCGGCCTAATGCTGCCAACAGCCGTCCGGCCTCATCGCGGTCATGTCCTTCAATGTGGGTCGTCAAATCCAGAGCGGCCACTTGATTGGCCGTGTTCACCGCTTGCTCAATGGGCCGTGTGATACTGCGAACCAGCCAGGTCGATAAAACAAGGCCCAGCAGCGCTGCACAAATGCTAAAAAGGATAAGCCCCCAGCGGGCGGTCAGGCTGGTATGGTTGATGTCCGTGACAGAGGCTTCAATTTTGGCCAGTTGGGCATCTCCCAATTGCACAACGGCAACCTGCAATTCCTGTGCAGCCGGTGTGAACTGGCTGGCATAGACCTTTTCGATGTTGGCCGTCACACCCCCATCGCGTGCCACCGTCAATGCCCGACATGCTTGCAAGAACCTGACATTGGCCTGCACCATGCGACTCAAAATAGTCTTGTCGTCAGGTGCGGTCAGCATTGCCTCCAACTTTTTGAGCGTGGCCTCTATCTGTAGAGATGTCTGATGGATTTCTGGTGTCAGTGCATCACCCACCTGGGGTTCGGAGCTTAAGGCAAAGGCTTTGGATCGTGCCACGTTGACCAGAAGATGACGCTGCAATTCACCGGTGAGACGCTCTGTGGACATGACTTCATCCACCATGCGACCGGTTTGCACCGAGACACCGAACAATGACCAAAATCCTATCGTTGATCCCAGCAGGGCGACTGCCAAAACAAGCGACATAACCACAGTTATCCGGCGCGAAAAAGAACCTACAGTCCAAGACCGATTAAATGAATTTGTTTTTGACATGATGAATGCTCTTTCAAAAATGGTGACTTAACCGGCTAGACAAAATTGAAAACATGGTGAAGTCACGCGCATTTTTGTCAATTCATGCGACAGTTTGATGACAGTCGTCACCCATCCATCAGCCATGAAGTCACTGGTTTTGTTGTTTCTGCCAAAAAATACAAAAGATATCCAACCAACTGGCTCCAGTTGTTTGTCACACCAAATTCACGCTGTTGACTTCGTGCTGTCACAAACATTTTTTAATCTGGCATGGTCTTCACAACCAGGGTCATCACCATGTCAGATCAAACCATTCTCGAACCCACATTCGACCACCCCACACACGTCAGGTCCATCCCGAACGGCTTGTACTCCCAGTCTGTGCGACACGGCAAGGGGCCATTGGCGGGGCTGATTCGTCGCCATGCACTGCATCCTGTCTATCAGCCCATCGTGTCGCTTGCCGACGGCAGTATTCATGCGCACGAAGCCCTGATTCGCGGGCCGCAAAACACGCCCTTTCATACGCCCGATGTCTTGCTGGCAGCCGCCGAAATCGAACATTTGAACTTTGAGTTTGAAACTTATTGCGCCAGCGCCGCCATGATCCGCTGGAGTGAACAGGGTGAGTCCGGACGACTGTTTGTCAACATCAGCGCAGAGGTTCTGGTGCAGGTTTTACGGCAATGCGGCCCGGCCGTGCTATTGCATGATTTTGGTGTTTTGCCGCGTAGGCTGGTGCTTGAGATCACCGAGTACGAGCGTGTGTCAGACATGGATTATTTGACGCGTATCGTGGGGGACATTCGAGCAGCCGGTGTGTCTTTTGCGCTGGATGACTTTGGCGATGGCCGGTCTAGCCTGCGCCTGTGGTCACAACTCAAGCCAGAATACGTGAAGATCGACAAATACTTTACCCGTGACATCAGTCAGTGTGCGAACAAGTTAAAAACAATCCAGGCGCTGCAACAGATCGCGACCATTTTTAATTCTGCGCTGGTTGCAGAGGGGATCGAAAACGAAGCGGACATGCGGGTCTTGCGCGATCTCGGTATCACGTACGGCCAGGGCTTTTTCTTGGGGCGGCCCGCTCCTCATCCACGGCAACAGATCGACCCAACGGCACAAGCGGTCATCAGCGATGGACGTGTGTCGGTCTTTCCGGAGCTGTGCCGAGCTTGCAGTGCCGGTGCGCTCAATCGTTTTGAAGTCACAGAGGCCCCTGCGATCGGACTGACCACCACCAATGAAGAATTGGCCAATTTGTTTATCAACCATCCTGGGCTACATGCTGCGGCCATACTGGACGATACCTGCCCTGTCGGGATCATCAACAGGTCACAATTCATGAATGAATTCAGCAAGTTGTATTACCGCGAGGTTTGGGGCAGCAAGCCCTGTTTGATGCACGCCAATCTGTCTCCACGCCTGATCGAGCGCCAGCACAATGTCGATGACCTGGTGGGCATCCTGACATCTGATGACCAGCGTTATCTGACAGACGGTTTTATCGTGACCGACAACGGACGCTACGTGGGGCTGGGCACTGGTGAACAATTGGTCAAATCAGTGACTGAAACCCGCATTGAGGCCGCACGCCACGCCAATCCCTTGACGTTTTTACCCGGCAATATTCCGATCACGCAGCACATTGAGCGGCTCTTGAACAGCCACACCGAGTTTGTCGCCTGTTACGCAGACCTGAACAATTTCAAGCCCTTCAATGACCAATACGGTTACTGGCGTGGTGACGAGATGATCCGGCTGCTGGCCAGCATCTGCGTGGCGCATTGTGATCCGCAGCGAGATTTTGTAGGGCACGTGGGGGGCGACGACTTTATTTTGCTGTTCCAAAATGCCAACTGGCACATCCAGTGCAGGCAGATCATCGACGAGTTTGCCCAGCGTGCACGAACACTGTTTGACGAGTCTGCGCGATTGGCCGGTGGTATTTCTGCCGAAGACCGCTACGGGATTGCACGGTTTTTTTCGCTGACCACACTGTCGATCGGGGCCGTCAAAATCACACGCCACGCCGTTGCATCAGCCGAGCAGGTGGCCTCTTGGGCCGCAAACGCCAAACACCGTGCCAAGGCCCGTGATGATGGTTTGTTTGTGCAGGATACGCCAGACACGGGCTACCTAGTGGCTGACAGAAAACCCTCTGTTTAAAAAATCAACTTCACTGGATTTCTAAAACAGGCATTTTGCAGTTTAAGTAGGCGTTGGTGCATAAATCAAAAAAAACTCATTTGTTATCAATGACTTAAGAAATAGCCGCATTTTTTTCAGAATTTCAATGAAATCAACTCAACTTTAGACATTCGTGCTCACAGTCAACTGACCTCCCGGGTTCGACAGTTAAAATTTTAAGTTGTTGATTCCTATAGTGGTGCGCTTCAAACGCGCCATTACCAAAGAGTCAACTGGGCGGGAAGGGTCGGTTTTTTGATCGTCAGTGCTTGCAGGATTTCCGTATGTTCCTGGGTGATGCTTGATAGCGCAGCGATGGGATGCAAATCGTTTACCTTTACCACCTGATGCTGAATGCGGCGCAATTTGTCCAATGCACGCTCTGGTGAAATTTTGGTATGGCCGTCCTTGAGGCGGCTGCGCATCACTCGGTACAGAATCAGCGCCATCAAGCAGATCGACGCATGCACATGAATGCGTTCGGGTAAACGGTGATACATCGGCGATCCATCAGAAGTCTGCACCACGCCCACTTTGGTCATGCCATAGTGGCGCAAGTTCCCTTCCTGCTCAGACAAACCCGCAGCCCGAATGGTGGTCATGTCATACAACACCTTGGCCAAGTCTTGATCGACCAAGGGCCGTAGTAGGCTAGACATCACTTTAGCAACCGCGCTTTTGTGGTCGATCAATGCGTCCTAGGCATGCAGCAGATGCTGATGCTCAATGGATTCCAGAGAAGTACCCGGCAGGGCCACGGTCTCCAGCCAGCACAGCACACCCAGCTTGGAGTCGGGGTCACACAGGTGATTGAATACCATCACTCGGGTCAGGGCTTCAACGTCAATGCTGTGGCGAGTGTGACAAAACACAGAGCTTAGGCCATTAAAACCCAAAGCGTTCCAAAGCTCCGTAAGCGTCCAGACATCGCCAAAGTCACGGGCGGCATCAAAACGCAAGGTCGGTGGAACACTTGGCGGCGCAGCAAATAACAAATCGTGCCATTACAAAATTTTGAATTTAGCGAGTTAGACCGTTGATTCCATTGGGGGGGGTGATTTGGGGCAAATAACTGTCGAACCCGGGAGGGATGTCTGTTGTTGCATAGGTTTGTCAGGATGGAGGTGAACCACGTCAACGTAGATCCATTTTGAGACGACCGACCCGTTGTGGAGCCGGTCAGACTCGCTTTGTCCTTCCACCACTTTGGGGCCACGTTTGCCATCGAAACAGGTTTTTGGCGTGTTCTTGAACTGCCTTCTTCCACAGTCCAAACTGGATCGGGTGGATCGCAAATTCTTGACCAATCTGGTTGATCGTCTTGTCACCACGGAAAGACTTTAAGCTGACCTCGGCTTTGAACTCTGCTTTGTGTGCTTTTCGCTTTTTTGTCGCACTCACTTTGAAACCTTGGTCAACCTTCCACCCGAATGAAACCTCAGTGGCATTGTGTCATCAAATTGACATAAAAATTTTATAAAGTGCAGACATCCCATTCTGGATTGAGTCCTTTAAACACAAAGGATTTATGCAAAATTGTCACGGCCAGGCGTACCGACGAAGTCAGTACGCTGTGGTAAGTTAGGCGATGTGACAACGCCGGGGTGGGTTCTCGTCAGTTCTAACCAACAATTTTTACCATGAATACTCTCTTCAATAGACTTGCTGTAGTTTTACTACTTTCATTCTCACTGCTTGCACATGCTGTGGATAAACCAGCGACAGTCAAATTTTGCTATGAGGATGAAAATGTTTACCCGTGGGTGCTTAAGGATAGGCCTGGACTGAATATTCTGTTGATGAACTCGGTTGAAAAAATTCTTGGGGTCAAGTTGGAGCTTGTACAGCGCCCATGGAAACGTTGCCAGGCAGAACTGAAAAACGGTGAAGTCGATGGCATCTTCTCAGCGAGCTACAAAAAGGAACGTCTGGAGTTAGGTGTCTACCCAATGGCAGACGACAAACTTGATGAAAGCAAAGCAGTCATGATTGATAGCTATAACCTGTATCGACTGAAAGGCAGCAGCGCCCAGTGGGATGGTAAAAAATTGACGATCAGCGGATCGGTGGGCGCTCAGTCCGGGTATTCAATCATTGAGCAGCTCAAGGGATTGGGCGTCAAGGTAGATGATGGAACAGGCAGTGCTGATAACAACTTGCTCAAACTGTTGTCCGGGCGGGTTGATGCAGTCGCACTGCAAACGCTGGAAGCTGATAATTTAATAGCAACCAACCCAACGTTTGCCGCCAAAGTGGAAAAAGTGACACCTGCCCTGGTGGTCAAACCGTTCTACCTCATGCTTTCCAAACAATTCAATGCCAAGTTTGGAGATTTCTCCAAAGAAATCTGGGCTGCTGTGGCCCAAGTGCGCGACTCTGCTGACTTCAAATCGAAAGCACGTGATTTCAAATAAACGTGCTGGTCCCGTGTGAATTTGAAATCAAGGCAATTGACCAGCCTGAATTGAACCTCGTTCCATGATAGCAACCATTGCATTATTGTTTCTGGGTGCGTTGCTGTTTGGCGCAGTGATGACTTGGCGCTACCAGCAACTTAAACATGCCATGCTCGCCATGTCACCCCGAATTGAAATTCAAGAAGTGCAGCTTCAACTGCAAGAAGCTCTTGAACGATTGCAACTTCAAAGCGATGAACATCAACAGCGTGAACAGGAGGTTCTATCCAACGCCAGTGAGCTGTCGATGAAGCTTAATGAGCACAAACAATTGCTGAAACAAATTCAGTCTAATTTTACAGATGTCAACGGCCATGCCTTGGTTGAATGTGAGTCCTTTGGCAGCGGTGTTAGCGATTTACTCGGACTGGTCAAAACATTTGAACGCTGGCACGCCGATATGAACAACCTGATCGTTCATAACCGTGAAATGCATGTCAAAAATGATGATTTCAGTGCCATCGTGAGACAAATGGTCATTGTGACGCTCAATGCCTCGATAGAGGCAGCCCGCGCAGGAGATCATGGTCGCGGTTTTACCGTCGTAGCAGATGAGATGCGAAAGTTGGCAGCGCGCGCCGAGAAACTGTCTGCTGACTACCGTAAAAACTTGTACAAAAATGATTTGATTACCGTTAACACGTTCCAGGATCTACAGGCCGGCGGCAAGATGATCATTGGCTCATTGGTCGGTCTCGAACTGACTTTCAAGAAAATCAAGGAGCGGCTGAGCGCCTGAATATTCACCATGATCACTAATAATGCACGTGAAGGTTTTGACCACTTGCTACTGCAAGGCATCAAAAGTTGCCTGGCAACCCAGGATAGCGACAATTGTCAAATCCATATCAAGAATGATTTGACCGATTCACAGGAGCCGCATCTGGCTGTTCTGACAATATCTTCCTATCTGTTTCGAGTGATGGTTTTTTTTCATTTCGCAACTGACAATCCAACCAAAGAGCACTTCGCTAAGTTATGCAAAACAAGCGCCCATGACATGAACGAAAAGGTCTTTATGGATGCGATTTGTGAGCGAGCCAATATGTGTTGTGGCTCGTTGAGCCGAGACCTTTCTCGTGCATTCCCACACATTGGCATGTCAACCCCCAACATTGTTAATCGGCAATGCGCTTCACATCTGCATTTGCTCAATTTTGTTCATATCCGTCACTTCAAGGTTGAAGTTAATACCGCTACGCATTTTCATGTCACGCTGTGTGTGAATAGCTACGATAACCTCGATTTCACGGTTGACAAGTTCGCATCAGATGCTGGCAATGGCGAACTGGAAATGTTTTGACACCCCAACAACAAGGAGACACCCATGAGTGAAGAAATCAAAGTTGTGAGCAAATTTTTGGTGCTGGATGATGACCAAAGCTGCCACGACAAAATCAAGATGTTTTGCGATGAAAACAGTTTGATTCCCCTGAAAGTCCAGGCAGACAACGTGATGCTCATATTGAAGTCCAATGTGGATTTGGGCGGCATCTTGCTGTCCGAGAATTTTGGAGGTGATGCGTGTGCAGGCATAGAGCTTGGACGAGCCATTCATTCAATGCGCCCTGAATTGCCGCTGTTTTTACGGCGAGAGAATTGCGAAAACCTTGATGACCTTTCTCCACAAGACCGTCGCACATTTGCTGCGGCCTACACGATTGAGAATATTTCCTGTCTGCGAAAGACACTTGACGAATCAATTTTCAGCCTTGTCTATCCTAGCGTATTGGTACGCGGTGTTTTGGAGTTGACAAAATCCGCACTGGAGAGTCAGTTCATTGACATGACAGCCGAAAACGAATCGCCGTATATCGTGCGCGACAAATTGATTTTTGGCGAAATATTCACCCTCATTCCCATAGAAAACAACTGGTGTCGAGGCTTCATGATGTTGCAGTCAGAAGAGCAGTCATTGCTGGAACTCGTCAAATTTGAACGCACACATGTCAGCTCGGACAGTGCCGAGGATTTTCGCAGACTGAACAGTGTTCTGGGTGAAATTACCAATCTGATTTGGGGTGCCTTCAAAAACCGATATTCGGGGATCACCCGTGCGGACAGGAATTTGTCACAGGTTCCCATTGTGATCAATCATTTGCACCGTTATATCTCTTTTGGCTCTGACAATCCGCAACTGTGCTTTCGCTACACACTAACGGATAAGACGCAAGCTAATTCTCGCTCACTGGTCATCAACCAAAAGTTTGTCTTTAACTTGAACTGGAATCCTGATGATTTTTCAGATAACTCGGCATCTGTCGAAGATTTGGTGAGCGCGGGTGAACTGGATTTATTTTAATTTATTGGAGTAAAGCATGGCACAAATACTGATAGTGGATGATTCGAGTACCGTTCGCAACGAAGTAGGAGACTTTTTGACAAAAAGCGGCATGACCGTGTCATTGGCGGTTGATGGACGTGACGGCCTGGCAAAACTCAAATCTGATCCATCCATCAAACTCGTTGTCTGCGATGTCAACATGCCCAATATGGATGGGCTGACGATGGCAGAAAAGGTACGTGGTGAGTTACACAACCAGACCGTCAATATCATTATGCTGACAACAGAAAACTCGCCAGCCATGAAAGAACGTGGTAAAGCAGCAGGCATCAAGGGCTGGATCGTTAAACCGTTCAAGGGTGATGCCGTATTGGCCACGTTCAAGAAACTTGTAGGTGCTTAACTGAACCCTTTCATCGCTGTCAATCAGTCCAAAGAGAATCTGATTCTATTCAGGCATGATTTAAAACGAAGGAGATAGTACGTGGTTCACTACATGAGAAGCAGCATCGTCAGGGTATTCACCTTGGTGGTGCTGATCGGCATCGTCGTCGGTATGGGTGTTTTTACCTGGATGATCGGCGCGTACAACTATGACCGATCCATGCGCGAGCTTAGCGACAAAGCCACCAACACCGCCCAGCTGGCCGCCGTCAGTCTGGTTGAACCGGTCTGGAATTTCAACACCGCCGAGGTGCAGGGCATTGTGTCGGCCATCATGCTCGATACCGATGTGCAGGGCATTCGCCTGACCCAGGTCGGTGAAGACAAGCCGCAGTTGGAGAAACTGCGTGATGGCAGCAGCGCAGTCAGCTTTTCGGGTCTGCTTGCCAATGCCGCTAATTTGCAGAGGTCGGAAGCCATCGTGCGCGAAGGCAAGGAGATTGCCCGCATCCAGATTGTGACTTCCAGCGACAAGGTGCTGGCGTTGGTGCGCTTCACCAGCATCATGATCGCTGCGTTTGCGGTGATCTTTGTTGCGCTGCTGTCGGGCTTTGTCTGGTGGCTGGGGCGGCGCATCATCCAGCGGCCCATTGATTTATTGCGCAACAGCGCCGACCAACTCGCTTGTGGCAACCTGGAATATGCCATTGACACACGGCGTAGCGATGAACTGGGCAGCCTGGCCGTCAGCTTTGACGAGATGCGCAATGCCATCCGTCAGATGCTGGCCGTCATAGAGGAACATAACCGAACGCTGGAGCAAAAGATACTGGAGCGAACCGCTGAACTCCAAACCAAAACCAACGACATCAACACGATGCTGGAAAACATGCGCCAAGGCATTTTTACCATCGTTTCGGGTGGCATTATTCACCCCGAATATTCGGCTTACCTGCGCGACATTTTTGAAGTACTGGACATCGCCAGCTTGAGCGTCTGTCCCTTCTTGTTTGCCGACAGTTCGGTGGGTGGTGATGAACTCGCGCAGGTGGATGCCACCATCAATGCCCTGATCGGTGAGGAAGCGATGAATTTCCAATTCAACTCGCACCTGCTGACCACTGAATACACCAAAAACTTTGCCAACGGGAAACACAAGACCATTGAGCTGGACTGGAGTCCAGTGCTTAACACCGATGGCCTGATTGACAAGCTGATGGTGACGGCACGCGACGTTACCGAGCTCAAGGCATTGCAGTGCGAGACCGAGCAGCAGAAAGAACAGCTTGAAATCATTGGACAGATTCTGGCTTTGTCGCGTGACAAACTGCTTGAGTTCTTCAAGACATCGTATGAGTTTCTGGACGAGAACCAGGCGCTGATCGAGCAAACTCCGCAGCTCAATCTGGATGTGGTCGCCACCCTTTTTCGCAATCTACACACCGTCAAGGGCAATGCCCGCACTTATGGCCTGAGCTATTGCACTGACAAGGTTCACGCGGCCGAAAGCGTCTATAGCCTGCTGCGTGCACAACACAACTATGACTGGAACCAGCAAGCCCTGCTCGATCAGTTGGGCCAGGCGCGCGCCTGTATTGCCAAGTATGAAGACATTTACAAGTCCCGATTGGCTGGCTATAGCAACAGCGGCGCGGATGACACCAGCCCTGGCATGATGGAAAAAATCGCCTTGGCCATTGCGCGACTGAACGCCGACTCTTCCATTGAGGACTATAAAAACTTTACACGGATCGTGCGCGCCACCGTTGATGCCATGCGCTATGAAACAGTGGCAGCCATGCTGCACGGTATCGTGGCTGCCCTGCCTTCAATTGCGCGCCAGCTTGGCAAAGAGGTGCCCGAATTGGTCATTCAGGACTATGGCATACGGATCAGAAAAGACATTGTTCCGGTGCTGCGCAATGTGTTCATGCATTTGTTCAGAAATAGCCTTGACCATGGTCTTGAAAGCACAGCTGATCGCACAGCAGTGGGCAAACCAGCGCAAGGGCGCATCTTGCTGGAGGTCAGCCGCGACGACGACGCGCTGCGTTTCAGGTTTAGCGATGATGGGCAAGGCTTGGCGCTCGAAAAAATCCACGCCAAGGCCTGCGCTACTGGTCGCCTGATCGTCGGTCAGGCAGTCAGTGATGAAGCATTGGCCGAGATGATTTTTCTTTCGGGGGTGACCACCGCCGAGGCACTGACTGATGTGTCGGGCCGCGGCATCGGCATGGATGCCGTGCGCAAATTTTTGCACAAACACTTGGGCGACATCAGCCTGGTGTTCACCGCCCCCTCGCAGCAAGGCTACCGACCGTTTTGCCTGTTGCTGACGCTGCCGCCGTCGCTGACCTTGGTTGATGTCGGCGAGTGATCCGCGATGAGTTTTTTCTCGATATTTTTTATTGGCGATGACTCAAGTGGTTACCAGACAGGCCAGATTTCTCGGGGCCATTCATGGCTGGACTCCTCTTTCAAGACTCCGCGTGACGATGACATCTGTGCGATCAATGCTCATCGGATGCATCGTTCAGCCAGCTTGGTTTTTCTGTGGTGATAGAGTCGATCAGAGCATCAACCACTATAGTTCATCAATTGTGAAAAACGCTGTTCAAGACGATGTGACAACTGGAACTGTCCATACATCTCAAAGGTAGCCAACGCGATCGTTGTGACCACGATGAACAGAATGACAAGGCGAATACGTATGGACTGCATCTGATGATTGTTGACCATGATTGTGACAAACAGATGTCAGCCGCGTCCAAATGAAGCGATGGGCCTTACACATGGGCCTTACACAACACAAGAACTGTTTGACAAATGCGCCTGGCCAAACTTATAAAGCGCATAAAAACGACATCAAACTGTCATCCAGGAGGTCAATAATCCGCAGCAATATCAACAAATCGTGAGGTCGTTATGAACATTCGTTATCGCATCATATTGCTGGTGGTTTTGACTTTTTTGGCAATCTCGCTCATCGGAAGTTTTGCGGTTTACCAGAGCAGAGGCAGCGCCATCCAGGTCAAGGTAGTCACCAAGGGTGTGGTGCCCAGCTCACTGGCCACAGCCGAACTGGTGGGGCAGTTGAAAGACGTGCAACTCGCAGTGATGACCATTGTTTCTGCCACAGACCTGAAATTGGCTGCTCTGGCAGAAGATCGGTTGCTAGCTACGCAGGCACGCTTGCAACGTGCCTTTGACGATCAGTTGAACTATGCTGACAGCAATGCCCAGCGCGGATTGCTCATGCAGGTCAAAGAAAATCTCACTAACTACTATAGCGCCATCAAGGACACCATTGGCTTTAAGCTCAAGGGTAACAACGATATGGCGGAGGCCAATCTTGCCGCCAACGTGAGTGGCTATCTACAGGAGATGGAGCAGGTGGTGGAAACGCTACAGGTCCAGAAGCGACGCAGCAAGGACGATGCGATTGCAGGGCTCAATGACAACCTTAACAACACGACCAGAACAACTGCCTTCATGACCGTGATCGCGGTGCTGTGTCTGAGTGGGGCAGGGTTGTTGTTATACCGTCAGATTATTCACCCCATCAGAGAGATGGAACTTAAGATGACGGAAATCGCCAGCAGTCAGGATTTCAGCCAAAGACTACCGGTGCATCGCATGGATGAAGTGGGTCATTCAATGATCGCTTTCAATTCAATGGTTGAAAAAATTCAGGAGAGTACTGAACTTGTCAAGCAAAAGACGGCCGACATTCGTGCGATGCTTCAATACGTCCCGCAGGGCATTCTGACGGTGGAGTGCGGCAACCGGATTCACCCAGAGTATTCAGATTTTCTGGAAAGCATTCTGGAAACCAAGGACATTGCCGGGCGCAACCTGATGGATGTGGTGTTCTCTGAGACCCAATGCAATGCAGACCAACTGTCACAAATCGAGACTGCCGTCAGTGCCTGCATTGATCAGGATATGATGGACTTTAGCTTCAACGAACACCTGCTCGTGAACGAAGTCCACAAAACCATGATGAATGGCTGCATCAAAATACTTGATCTGAACTGGTCACCCATTACAGACGAAAACGGCATCACTCGTCGCATTTTGCTGTGTGTGCGCGATGTGACTGATGTCCGTGCTCTGGCCACCAGAGCGCAGGAGCAAAAACGTGAACTCAACATTGTTGGTGAAATCCTGGCGGTCAAGCAGGAAAAGTTCTACGAGTTCGTGCAAACTGCGATTCAATTTATCGAGGACAACCGCGCCATCATCGAGAACACAAGCGATGCCGATTTGGATGCAGATCGCACTCCAGTGATCACAAAGTTGTTTCGCAACATGCACACCATCAAAGGCAATGCACGTACCTATGGTCTTCTTCACCTGACGCATGTTGTGCATGTCGCTGAGCAAACTTATGACAGCTTGCGTCAAAATTCTGATACGGTGTGGGATAGCGAATATATGTTGACACAACTCGATGCTATTCGCAAAGCATTGGATGAATACGTGAATATCAACGAAATTAAGCTTGGCCGTAAGGGACCTGGCCGTCGCGCTGACGTGGATAAGTTCATGATTGTGGACAAACCGCATATCGACGCGACTCTGGCACTGTTGAATAGTGCCGACTTGACCAATATGTCTGGATTGCGCGAAGCCTTGCGCCAAACTCGCCACAATCTGGAACTGATGGGTACAGAACCAGTAGAAGAAGTGCTGGCAGGGGTGCTTGAATCGTTGCCGTCCCTGGCCCGCGAGCTGGGCAAGGAACCGCCTGTTTTGGGCATTCAATCCCATGGCATCATGCTACGCAACCAGGTGGCCAGTCTGTTGAAAAATGTCTTTATGCATCTCTACAGAAATGCGGTGGACCACGGTCTGGAAACTGCGGCTGAACGCATGGCGCACGGCAAGAGTCCGGTTGGTCAAATTCAACTGACATTGAACATGCAAGGTGATCAGCTCGCGATTCGACTACAGGACGATGGACGCGGACTGGCACTTGATGCCATTCGTCGCAAGGCGCAGGAACGCCAATTGATTTTGCCTGACGAAGTTTTGACACCCGAGCGTGTGGCCCAGCTTGTCTTGCAGCCAGGATTTTCCACCGCAAAACATGTGACTGAAGTGTCAGGACGTGGTGTCGGCATGGATGCGGTTAAGAGCTTTGTCCAAGCAGAGGGAGGTTCTATTGCGTTGGTCTTGCTGGATGCCACGTGCAATCAGGAATTCTTGCCTTTTGAAACCTTGATTCTTTTGCCAGGCAAGTTTGCGGTCGCACCCGTTTTGCATTTGTTGCAACGGGCTGCTTGAGCATGGAAGTCACGCTGATATTTGTGCTGGGTTTTGTCATGGGCGACCGCCGTGCGACGAAAGCTGAGTACCTACCACGTCCATGTTCAACACGGCATCGCCCAAGGGCTAGTGTTGGTTGGCAAAAATAGCCCTAACTTCCTGGTAGTTGTCATCATTCACCCGGGTAAATCCGCTGATGTTGAGCTGCACAAACATGTTCTGGAATGTTGCGTCATTCTGAAAGAAGGCTTTGTCAAGCAAGGCAACCAGATGGGGGCAAAGCTTGCCACGATAAACAAAAGGGTCATGTGGAATCGGCGACGATGTCCAGATGATGCTGAGTTCGGTCGGGCCAAGGCTGCCTTGGCGCACAGCCTCGTCTGCGCGAAGGCTCGAAACAAAGGCCGCATCGACAATGCCTTTTTGCACAGACTGTATGGCACGGTCATGCGATCCGGCAAAAGTCACACGACCAAAATAGCGTTCAAGCGGCAGTCCGGTCAGTTTGGCAATGGCTTCACGGGGCAGCAGAGCGCCTGAGGTGCTGGTGGGGTCGATCAGGCTGACACTGGCACCGCGCAGGTCTGCCACGTTGTTAAATCCCTTGTCACGTCGCACTATCAAGAGGGATCGGTAATGTGAGGGCGAATCGGTATAAGTGCCTTTGATCCCTACCGTGGACGCAAACGCCGTGATGCCGGGATCGCGGGTTTTGGCCAGGGCATAAGAAGCCGGTCCCAGTTCGGCCAGGTCGATGCTGCCAGACAAAATTCCCTCCACCACGGCACCATAAGACACGGGATGAACCAGTTCTATGCGTCGTGCCAGCAAGCGCTCCAATGCCTGAATCAACGGGCGGTATTCATTGAATTGAATCTCGACGGACTTTTGGGGTATCACGGCAAATCTGAAGATTTTTGGATCACTGCACTGTGCTGCCCCCAGTGAACCCAGGCCAAACAACGTGACCAGACCGACAAGGTATATTTTGAAATTCAAGATCATTCGGGCTTCAAATAGGATTGAATAAGAAGGTTGCGGGCGGCCTCGGCGGGCATCGGTCGGCTCAAGAGATACCCCTGAACTTCATCACAGCCAACGGTTTTGAGATGAACGAGTTGCTCCAAAAGTTCGACACCTTCGGCAACCACGTTCTTTTTCAAGTTGTGCGCCAGCGTCACGATGGAGGAAACAATGACAGCATCAGAAGGAATGTTGCGAATTTCGCTGATGAAGGATCGGTCGATCTTGATGGTGTGGATGGGTAAGGTACGGATGTAGTTAAAACTTGAATAACCATTGCCAAAGTCATCCAAAGCAATGCCCACCCCGATTTTTTCCAGCGCACTCAGTACCGATACTGCAAGCTCAACAGGTTCCACCAGACAGCTCTCGGTAATTTCAACCGCCAGCAGATGTGCTGACAATCCAGCTTGGCCCAGGCAGGCGGCAATGCGCCCGGGCAGTTGCTCATCGCGTAACTGCCGTGCCGTCACATTGACGGCAATGGGCACAATCGCCAGCCCCTGCGCCTGCCAGAGCGACAGTTGATGACAACATGCTTGTACCACCCAGTCACCCAGGGCCATGTCCAGCCCCGTGCTCTCTGCAATGGGGATGAATTCACCGGGTTGAATCAAACCATGTTGTGGATGATCCCACCGAACCAGTGCCTCAAAGCCGACAATCCGATAGTCGGCAAGGCGAACTTTCGGCTGAAAATACACCACCAGCTCGTTGTCGGCAATGGCCTGGGGTAGGCGTTGCTCCAATTCAAACTGGCGATCGCAGGGTGGGTTGAGTGAAGGTTCATAAAAGGTGTAACGCCCCCGGCCAGCCCGTTTGGATTGGTACATGGCCGCATCGGCATTGCGCGAAAGAATATCCACGTTGTGGCCGTCACGCGGGAATACCGCAATGCCAATGCTGGGGCTGACCTGAAGATCGTGTCCATCCAGATCGACATACGGACGGCTGATCAACTCGACCATTTTGCTGGCAACCTCGGTGATGTGTTCCACGTTGTCAAGTTCGGTTAGCAGGATGGCAAATTCATCGCCGCCCAGGCGGGCAACCAAGTCTGATTCGCGCAGTGCAGCACTGAGCCGCGTGGCGACGGTTTGCAGCAGCAGGTCACCCACATGATGGCCCAGTGTGTCATTGACAAATTTGAAGCGATCCAGATCAACGTACATCAGACCATAGTGCTTGCGACTGCGTCTGGCTCGTGCGATATGGCTGGCACCCAGCTCAAAGAACATGCGTCGGTTGGGCAGCGATGTCAGTGGGTCATGTGTGGCCAGTTTGAGGACGCGTTGTGCTTCTTCCTGTAATTGCAGAATGAGTGTGCGTTTGTCAAGATCGGCAGCTTTCAGGGCAACGACGAGTTGCTCCCTTTTTTGAATGGTACTGGCAATCCAGCAAAGCGCGCCCACCATGAACGCCGTGATCAACCACAAGGTGGGGGGAAACCGCGAGCCGTTGATGCCGTAATCGGCATACATTTCTTCCAGATCACGACTGACCACGACAAGGAAAGGAAAAGGCACAAGATGCCTGAAACTGACCTGACAGGGGCGGCCATCGTCGAACAGATCCGTGACCACCGAACCATGGCGCTCACCTGAAAACGGCAAAAGTGCAGTCTGCCAGGGTTGTTTGGACAGTTCCAATCCGCCTTGTCTGGCTCTGGCGATTTCTTCGCCATTTCGGCGCAATATCTGTATGGCCCCCGTTCGCCCGATGTCAATATTCTGGTACAAGCCCAGCAAATATCCCAGGTCGAGTACGACCATGAAAATTCCATGTATTCTGCCGGTTTTGTCCGGCATCGGAAACAGAAGGGGAACTTGCCACATTTTTTCTTGCAACGTTGAAACAGGTCCCACATGCAAACCCGAGGCAGCTTTGTCTTCGAGCGTGGCCCGAATACTTTGGGTGAGCAAGTCACTGTCCGTTGATGCTGAAGACGAATAGACCCTTTTCAAGTGCATGTCATACAAGGCCATACGCACGAAGGCATGATCCAAAGAAAGCATCGCTTCCAGTCGGGTGGATGCCTCAGTGCTGTTACCGTCAAACCATTCAGCAGATGCCAGTGCCAGCAATGCCCCCTTATCCAGCAACTGGGCCAGGTTTTCGGAGATGATGAATGCCAGACTCTCCTGGTGAACACGTGCGTTATGGTGGGCCATCTTGCGCTCTTGCACAAGCATCTGCTGCGTGATGAACCAGGTTGCAACCAGTACCAATACAAACAGCGTGACAACGCCAAAAACAGGGTTTTTTAAAACCGACCCAACCAGCGTCTTGAAGATTTTGGGGCAACGCAGCATGAAGCGCTAACGGACACCGTCAGAGTGGTGAAAGGTAAACGTACACAACGAACGTCTACTTGAGGCCATTTTAGGAACGCAACATGTTATTTTTAGGTCGACCAGAGAATGGACGACCTTCACACCACTTTTTTGGCTTTCCTGTTTACCAATGTCATCGTCACCGTATTCTTGCCATACTTAATCTTGGGAGTTAGGTTGGGCGCACTGGTGATGGCGGTGAAGGTGCCCTTGATTTCACCCGCATTGAGCAGGGTGTAGGTGATACCGGTAGCCCATTTTTTGCTGCCTTGACGCAGCATCAGAGTGCCGTTGAGTTGCGCGGTGCCCGTCACTGTCATGGGATTGACACGGCCCTGTGCGTTCAAGGCCATGCCCAGCGTTGCGTTGTTGTGTTGGTTGTAACTGCCAATGCTGATCTTGCCATCGTTGTACAAACCGGCCCCCGGCATCACGTCCACGCTGGCACTGCCAGAGAGTTCACCCGTGGGTGCAATGATGAGAAGGCCAGCCGCTACCGTGGTGGGGCCACGGTAGGTGTTCACGCCCGCCAGGGTGACAGCGCCGGTGCCCGGTTCAATGGTCAGCGATGTTTCAGGATTGACACCGAGGTATTTCTGCAGGGCAGGGGTTTCCTTCCATTTGGTGTTGATCGTGGCTCCCCGGTTGATGTCAACAGACGCGAAATTTTGGAGGGCTCCTGTGATGACCTGACCTGCCGTGGTGTCAATGTGCAGGCGGTTGGTCACGCTGTCTTGCGAAGATGGTGTGATGTCGCCGTTCACGCCTGAATCGTCAAGCAGGTACATGTGGTACTCATGTTGACTACTGGCCAGCCCGTTTTGTAACGATGCTGAAGCCCAGTTGCGCGTGTTGGCAGGGTAATCTGCCGCCAGGTAGTCGCTCAGTTTTCGGCCAGACTGATCAGCATAGTTCTCAGAGCGGGCCAGAGCAATGCCGTTGGCCACAGCGGCAAAAAAAGAAATGGGGGCGGCAATCAGGTTCTTTTTACCCATGCAGGCAGGCTCGGTGGCATCGAGCGCACAACCCGCCAGTTTGTTATTCCACACAACGCGGTGGCGTAAAAAATCGGCCCAGTAAAACTCAACAAAATTAATGTCATTGGCCAGATCAGGTGCCAGCATGGCGGGGTCTGGGTTGACCCAGCCCTTTGGGAAACCTTTTGAAAACCCCTTGAGATACGCGTTGCCCCCCAGTGTGGCCGTAGCGGTCTTGACAATGGGGTCCACCATGCCCCAGGTCAAACTGCGGTAGTCATCGTTGGTCATGCTGACCTTGCCCGGCACGGTAGGCATGGTTAGACGGCTGGGCCATATCGGTTGCAGGCCAGCATAGCCGGAGTCTGTTGAACGAAGCAACTGGTTGCCCGCCGGGCCAAACAAAAGCGCATTGTTGGCCGACTGCTGGGTCTGCCACCAGGCATCTGTGGTGGGCTTGGGCGATTCAGAATAATAGCTAGCGGCAATGTGGCCCAGAACAACATGACCCAGACCAGGTACCACTTCACGCGGTGATGCGGTGTTAGCAGCCAAGTAACCTGCCGTGGTGTGGTGGCCGTCCGTGATATAGGCCAGGCCATCCGGTCCCACGACGATGGGAAGGTCTTTTTCCTTCCAGAAGGCCACCAGGTTGGCCCCCTTGTTGTTTTGATCCGAGTAGTCGTAACGGGTGATGCCATCCGATGTGGAAGGAGTGACAGCCGACAAGGTTAACGCTGCCGACACCACGGCTTTGTAATCCACTTCACGAAAGCCCAACGACCGTTGGGTGGCGCGCAAATCGGTGCTGGCAACCTGATTGTCAGCATTGAGCCAGACGGGGGTGTTGATCGGCAGTGTCGAACCAAACGGAATGTATGTCACAGCCGGTGCCGTCCCTGTTTTGGCAACGATGCGGATTTCTTCTGCAACCACCGCAAAAGGGGGAAAAAAACCTGCGAGCATGACCGCTGCGGCGAGGCGAAACATGGGATGGATGACATAGGTGTTCATAGGCTTGAATTGAAAAATTGATCGGGTGGGGCTGTGATTGTGAACGTCCCTTGTTAAAGATTTGTGACAGGCATAACCGCTGGCAAGTGCCGATTTCAGGTCATCAAACTGTCATGTTGGACAGTTACGCTGACCCCCGCAGCAACAGGTTTAATGGTGAATCTGTGCGAGCAAAAACTTTTATGGAGTTCTTATGAGCAAACAGTTTTCAGTACGTCAAAACAAGATCGCCCTGGCAGTCATGGTGGCCTTTGGCGCAAGCTTTTCAACCAGCCACGTATTGGCATCCGAGGCCGATGTCTTAAACAAAATCGAGGCACTTCAAGCCGAGATCGACAGCCTGAAAGCCCAGGTCGCAGCCAAGCCTGTCGCAGCGCCTGTGGCCGTGACCGAGGGTAAATCGGCCAGCAAGGATGGCATCGAATGGTATGGTCGCCTTGATCTGGTTGCAGAGTCCAATGACGATGGCACAGCCAAACGGACTTATTTGCAAAACATTTCTTCGCGTCTTGGCTTGAAGGGTCAGCGTCAACTCGTCAATGGACTGACAGGTCTCATTCAAGTGGAAACAGGCATTGCGCCCGATGAATCGAGCAACAGCAAGACCTTTGCCAGCCGCAACAGCTACCTGGGTTTGCAAGGCGACTTTGGGACGTTTGCAGCAGGCACCTACGACACACCCTTCAAGAAACTGGATGAAAATGTGAGTCTGTTGTGGGGCAATGCAGATGCCATGGAACACATCATTCATGGCAAGGGTAGTCAGGCTTTCGGGGTCAATTTCCATACCCGCCTGGTCAATACATTCCAATACTGGAGTCCAAAATTCAGCGGTTTTCAGGTCAAGCTGGCTTACAGCCCTGACGAACAAAAGGACACTTACGACGGCAAGACGGCATCCGTGGTTAATGGCAAGACCATGCCCGTTGCACCGGCAGGTGCTAACCGATCTTTCTTTGGGTCGTCAGTTGAATACAACAACGGCATCTTTAATGTGGGTTTGGCAACCGATGCCAAACAGGACCCCATTCTGCTGGGCAAAGACATCACTGCCACCAAACTCCTGGTCGGTGTGAAGCAAAACAACTGGACTTATGGCGGTGCCTACAGCACGATTGACAATAACGATGGTCTGAAAGCCAGCAACTGGATGGTGTCCGGCCAATATGACATGGGGTCGGTCGTTTTAAAAGCCAATTACGGCGTGGCCGGAGAGTCCAAAGACAATGCCCAGGATGGCGGCAAGATGCTGGGCCTGGAGGCAGACTTTCGCCTGGACAAGGCCACAACGGCGTATTTTTATTACGCAGATTACAGGGCCGATTCCAAGGCAAAAGGCTTCAAGTTTGATGCCGGTGACAACAGCACAAAAACAGCCATTGGGAAAGATGCCAATGTGCTTGGCATTGGCATTCGTTACAACTTTTAAGGGTTGTTCATTTACCGCGCACACGTCACGGCAGTAACCGTATAGACCCCTATGCGCCAACTATATGCGCCAACTTAAGGCCATTCGCCCTATGCCATTCTTCTATTAGGGTAGTTTTTGCGTTCAAGTTTGCAGATCGCTCTGAGCTTTGTCATTAAAAATAAAGGGATTTCGATAATATCCTTTTGAACTGAAATTCCTTAGTTGGCGCATATTGTGTCAAACCATGAGCGAACCCTCAATCCGTGTGAAACTTTAGCATCTGCACGTCATCACATTGTCATCAATCAACTTGATAAATCATAATACTATTATGCCTATAGACCATAACAAAACAAACCGTGTAATTTCACGTGTTGTGACACCTGTCACCTGGGTCGTTGCGGCTTTGCCGATTTTTCTGCTTGCGATCGGCTATCAGTTGAATGATCGCATTCCGTTCTATGTTCAGGTTGCTTTTTCTGAAGATCGCGATGTGTCCGCATGGCGACAGCAATGGGTGTGGATTGGACTATGGATCGTGCCTTTGTTGTTGACCATCGGAATGGCTCTTGTTCGTCTTCACAAGACCAAGCAGAAAGCGGAACTTGCTTCGAGCAAATTGGAATACCGTCAGGCCATGTTCAACGCCCTGTTCGATCAGTCTAATTTTTTTGCCTGCATTCTCAACAGCGACGGTCGTCTGCTGGAAGTCAATGACAGGGCACTGGCAGTCATTGGTCGTCATCGTGACGAAGTGATGAATCAGTATTTTCCGGATACCCCCTGGTGGTCGGATGCCGCAGATCGATCCCGTTTGGAAGCCAGCATCAAGGTAGCAAAAACAGGACAGTACGCCATGTTTGAAGCGGTTCATCCTACGGCTAGCAATGGCAATATCTACGTGATGTTCCATATCCATCCTGTGCAGATGGGTGAACAGTGTTACATCGCTGTCACGGGCATTGACATCACCGATCGAAAACAGGCAGAACTTAGCCTGGAGAGAGAGAGCGAAAAAAACAAGGCGCTTAAGCTCAGTGAAGCACAGATGACCACATCACAGAGGATCAGCGGTACAGGCTCATGTGTCTATGACTTCAACACCGACATCGTTCGGGCATCAATCCAAATGCTGCGCATGTTTGGGTTATCAACCGACATCACGGATCGCCCATTGGATGACTTTCTGGCTTGTGTACCCAAGCACCGTGATCTGGTTCGCCAGACTTTGGCTGGCAAGTTTGGTTTTCCAATCGACATTGCGGATTACCCTTTGGATGACTTATTGGCTGGTATTCCTGAACATGATCCAGTTCATCAAACCTTGACTGATTTGATTAACCAAAGCCATCAGTATGATGCTGAGTTCGCCTTACAGCCCGCCGATGGGTCGCCAACCAGGGTCATCCACGCCATCGGCAAACTCGAACGGGATAGTCAGGGAACCCCTATCAAGATTTTTGGCTTTATTCAGGATGTGACGGAGCGTCGGAAAACGGAGGCCGAGCTGAAAGAGGCCAAGATAGCCGCTGATGCTGCCAATGTCACAAAAAGCAGATTCCTGGCCACGATGTCGCATGAGATTCGCACTCCCATGAATGGCATTTTGGGCATGGCGCAACTGCTGTTGATGCCCAACTTGACAGACAACGAGCGTCATGTTTATACAAGAACCATTTTTTCGTCTGGACAAACACTGTTGGAACTGCTCAATGATATTCTTGACATGTCAAAAATTGAGGCAGGGAAATTTCAGCTTGACAGCATCGTTTTCGAACCCGACGCGATTCTTCGTGAAACGCAAAGCCTGTTTTCTGGCACGGCGCATGCCAAGGGTCTGCAACTCGAATGCCAATGGAATGGCTTACCAAGCAATCGCTACCGGTCCGACGCGATCCGTATTCGTCAGATGCTTTTGAATCTCGTGGGTAACGCCATCAAATTCACCAAGGAGGGTTGCGTTCGTATCGAAGGTGTTGAGCGTGAACAAGATGGTGAGTCGGCCCTGCTGGAGTTTTCGGTGAGTGATACAGGCATGGGCATACCGCCTGAAAAAATTGACCTGCTCTTTAAGCCGTTTTCGCAGACCGACAGTTCCATCACGCGTGAGTTTGGCGGCTCAGGGCTAGGCCTGTCCATTGTGTGCAATCTGGCCAAAATGATGGGCGGTGACGTTGGGGTTGAAAGCGTTGCGGGCAAGGGTTCCAGATTTTGGTTTTGTCTGCGAGCCAAACATGTCGCAGACGGTGAAGAATGCCGCAGTTCTGAACGGCCAACTAACACCATGACCGAGCCTGCCCTGCTTTCACGGCGTGTGTTGGTGGTTGAGGACAATGTCGTCAACCGCATGGTGATTGAGTCCATGCTGACGAAACTCGGTGTCCGTGTGACGCTGGCCCACGACGGCCAGCAAGCTTTGGACACCATCACCCAAGGTGATTGTTTAGACCTTGTCATGATGGATTTAAACATGCCCGTCATGGATGGTTACGGTGCTACAGATCGGATTCGCCAGTGGGAACTCAACAACAATCGGCCACGCTTGCCAATTGTTGCCTTGACTGCCGATGCGTATGAAGAAAACCGCCTGCATTGCTTGGCTTTGGGTATGGACGACTTTCTGACCAAGCCCATCGCGTTAGATGCACTGAAATCGACTTTAACCAAGTGGCTACCGATGCCAAATAGCGAGTCTCTCACTTTAACGTGAAAGAACGTAGCCGTTTAGACCTTGGGGCCATACATCGTCATTCCCGCGAAGGCGGGAATCCAGACATCCTTTGCATCTTTGAACACCAAAATACACTGGATTCCCGCTTTCGCGGGAATGACGATCTTGTTTTTTCTTTGCAAAAATAACAATATTGGGCCAGAAGGGTCTAAACGGTTATCTTCTTTCCAAATGGTTACGCTCTGACTTTATCAAGCCAGACTCTTCGTGGCATTTCATGGCTGCATTCTTTCAATGCCCTGTGTGACGATGACGACTGTGCGATCAGTGCTCATCAGAAACATCGTTCAGCCAGTTTGGTTTTTCTGTGGTGACATAGTCGATCAGGGCATCAACCACATCTGGGTCAAACTGCTTATGGCGACGCTCCTGCAAATAATGGATGACATCGGGCAGAAGCCATGGTTCTTTGTAGGGACGTTTGTGCAACAAGGCATCAAAAACATCAATCACGGCAACGATGCGTGCACCCAAGGGAATATCATGACCCGAGAGGCCACGAGGGTAACCCTTGCCATCGAAATGTTCGTGGTGACCCCCTGCAATTTGGGCACCCACCGTGAGATAACTTTGCCCACCGAGCATTTTGGCTGCCCGTGCAAGCACTTTTTCTCCCGCCATGGCGTGCGTCTCCATGATCACGCGTTCTTCTGGTGAGTGGCTGCCTTTCTTCAGCAGCACGGCATCGGGGATGGCCACCTTGCCGATGTCGTGCAGCATGCTGGCTAAGCCCACTTGCGAAAGAAAAAGCGAAGTAATCTCTTCAGGAAATCGGCCCCACTCTTTCAGTCGCAATGAAATGGCATCGGTCATGATTGACACGCGCCGGACATGGCCGCCGGTGTCGGTATCACGCGATTCGGCCAGATCGGCAAGCGCTACCACGGTGGCTTCCTGCCCTCGTTGAAGTTGGTCGTACATGTGCAGTTTGTCAAAAGCCGCCGCGATGCGATCACAAAAAATACCCAACAGGTCGCGCTGAAAATCAGCCAGCGGCCAAGGCGGGGTCAAGATAATGACAAACTCACGACCCTGCGAAGCGTGAACAAACAAGACATCAGCATCTGATGTAAATAGACTGGCCCGCTCACGTAAAACCTGTCGAATCAATGCTTGCCAGGGATGATTGACCGGCAATACTTGCTGGTCGGCCAGAACGGAATACTGTTCTGTGGCGGCCAGAACCGCCAGTTCACCTGTGTTGCTATCTGATGCCAGCGGTGAGACGCACAGCGATCCCCATGCCCCCAGATCAAGGATCGCATTGACCTGATGGAGTACGCCCGAAGCAAACTCCTGTAGGGATCGAAGCTCATACAGGTTGCTGGCACCATACAAAATTCTGCTTAAGCCAATACGGTTGCGCTCGATGGTAAGCAGACCTTCGTAGGCACGCAGGGACGCAATGACGGTCGTGAACAGTCTTTGTTTGGTCAGTTCGGTCTTGGCTCTGTAATCGTTAATGTCGAAGTCAATGATCACGCGCTCTTCAGGTGCCTGCCCAGGTTGTCCGGTACGCAAAACAATCCGGATCAGGGGATTATTCAGTTCGCCACGGATGCGTTGCACCAACACCAGTCCAGCGTCGTTGGTTTCCATGACAACATCCAGCAGCACCAGCGCAATATCGCGATCGACTGTCAGCACCTCATAAGCCTGTGCAGCGCTGTAAGCCGAGATTAACTCCATGGGACGGCCCTTGTAAATAACGCTATTCAGAACCAGGCGTGTGACCGCGTGAATGTCAGTATCGTCATCAACAATCAGGATGCGCCACGGCAGCACGTCCTGCACCGGCACCACTGCATCTGATGAGTCATCCACCATCCAGTTCATATCGTCTGTATCAGAAGTCGTTGAGGTATTCACATCTGTGCTCCAGTTGTCAATTCTTTTCACACCCTCAGATTTGAGGGAGGATCGGACTCTTACGCGGAAAGTCCATGACAAAGCAACTTCCTTGACCCAGTTCGCTCTGCACAAGTATCGTTCCACCAAACTGTTGGGTCATGATGTTGTATGCAATGTTCAGACCCAGACCTGTTCCACCTTGCCCATTCATGGTTGTAAAAAAAGGCTCGAATATCTTCCCGATATGCTCAGGTACGATGCCGCAACCGTTGTCGCAAAACCGCATCTCCACTCTGTCAGCTTTTTGTTCTACCGTGATTTGTATGCGACCCTCTTCCCTGCCCTTGAACGCGTGGACCAGTGCATTCATGGTCAGGTTGGTAATGATTTGCGCCATTGCGCCGGGGTAGCCGTCGAGTTCGATCACCTGGGAGCACTCTATCTTCACCAGTGTCTTGCTCTGTTTCAGTCTAGGACGCAAACTGGAGATGATTTCTTCCAGATACTGTTGTAAATCGTAGCTGCGGCGATGCTCGCTGGTTCGGTCAGAGGCGACGTGTTTGAAGCTCTGGATCAGGTTGGCAGCGCGCTCTGAATTGCTCAAAATCAGGCGAGCACTCTTGCAGGCTAGCGTCACATAGGCAGTGATCTCTGACTTGCGCAGGCTGCCCTGTGTCAACTTGACCTGAAGATCGTCACTCGCATCGAGCAACACCGACGCACTGGTCAGCGTGATGCCAACCGGGGTGTTGATTTCGTGGGCCACACCCGCCACCAGACTACCCAGGCTGGCAAGTTTTTCAGCTTGCACTAAAGACTGCTGTGCGGACTGCAATTCGGCAAAAGCCTGTTTTGCACGCTCAGCAGAGGCATGCGCCTCCTGCATCGCCTGGGC
Organism: uncultured beta proteobacterium; assembly: GCA_903822205.1. Taxonomy (GTDB): domain Bacteria; phylum Pseudomonadota; class Gammaproteobacteria; order Burkholderiales; family Burkholderiaceae_C; genus Rhodoferax. Next base: position 52,327 of record CAIJOK010000044.1, read on the forward strand.
GTGTCGTTGCATCACCTGGCGCACCTTGCGCTGCGTCAGGTTAAAACCACGAATCACATCGACGAATTCGGTGTGACCTGCCTCCGGTAGTTCCTGTACCACCTCATCACCACTGTCAGCCAGCCCGAACAAGGCATCACGCAAACGCTGCAAGGGCACAAAAACCATTTGCAGACTGAGTGCCATCGCCAGCACCAGCACCAAGTCCACAACCAGCGCTTCGGTCATCCAGCGCAGCGTATGTACACGCAGCTCACGGTCGATATTTTTGCGAGAAAAATACACCACAGCCCGTCCCAAATAGTAGCGTGCTGCCGTTCCTGCCTGCGTGTTGCCAACGCCCAGATCGCCGTGGTACATCTTCATCTCAAGGCGAATGCCATTGAAATCGTCGCTGATCTGGCCTTGGATCACATGACCCTGTGGGTCGCGCAGAGCGGCGGCCAGCAATCTGTCCTTGGTATCGAATACTTGGATCGCATTGATTTCGTCCTGCAGCATCTCGACAACGAGGTTGCGCAAGATACCCTCCTTATCCACATTCCACACCAAGTCGGGCATACCCATTTCAAGCCGCTTGATGGTGACGTTCATCAATTGCGAAAAACGCTGTTCAAGACGATGTGACAACTGGTACTGGCCGTACATCTCAATGGTGGCCAGTGTGGTCGTTGTGACCACGATGAACAGAATGACAAGGCGGACACGGATGGACTTCATCGGGCCACGCATCCGCAGCTAGGCGAACATAACAAAAAACGCATCTGCGGCGCTTGGCCCAGGCCGGCTGAAATGAACCCAGCGAAGGCGCTGAGAACGGGTATTTTTGATGCAGGATGTGGTTCTTCTGCCCAAATGCCACCGTGCAGGCTGCCACAGGCGGTCAACAAAAAGGCTTTTTTTAGGTGGAATCTTGTCATATCGAGATTGTTGTTTATTGTTGTGACAAAAAGATGTCACCCGTGAAGTTGCCTCCATTTCACGGACACTTTCTAACTGAAAGAGAGAGTCCACCCGGGTTCGACAGTGAAAGCTGTCAGCCCGTGATGATGGTTTGTTTGTGCAGGATACGCCTGACACGGGCTACCTGTAAGCCGCTTTTCACGGGTGACCCGCAGCCCTGTAGCCTGGATGGATGGCGACTCAATCCAGGAGATTCGTGTTCGATCTCCCCGCATGCCGCTTCGCTTCATACGGGCTACAGGTTTGTTGTTTCACGTTAATTTGTCACAATACTGTCACAGAGTGCCGTTACATTGCAGGGCGGTTCTGACCCGTTTTGTTTTTTTAACGACCATCTTTGTCCATTTCTACACATTTCATCTTATGAAAATCACGTTTTCACACTCCTTACTTTTTGCCGCAGCCGTGTCTTGTCTTGCGCCCGTGGGTGCCCAAGAGATCGTTGGCGCTGGGGCCACTTTTCCAGCCCCGCTGTACGCCAAATGGGCCTCAGAATACAACAAAGCCACCGGTGTCAAGGTCAATTACCAGTCGGTGGGGTCGGGTGCCGGCATCAAACAGATCGACTCCAAAACGGTTGACTTTGGTGCGTCAGACATGCCACAGACCGATGATGTCTTGAAGGCCAAAGGACAGTTTCAGTTTCCAACCGTGATCGGTGGCACCGTGCCCGTGATCAACATCAAGGGCATTGCCCCAGGGCAAATGCGGCTGGATGGCGCTGTGTTGGGTGACATTTACCTTGGCAAAATCACCAAGTGGAACCATGCTGCCATCAAGGCCTTGAACCCCGGTTTGGCCTTGCCTGATGCTGACATTACACCGGTTCGCCGCGCTGATGGTTCAGGTACCACGTTTAATTTCACCAATTACTTAAGCCGCGTTCACCCCGAATGGAAAGCCAAAGTGGGCGAGGGCACTGCCGTCAACTGGCCCGTGGGTGCAGGTGGCAAGGGCAATGAAGGTGTGGCAGCCTTTGTCAATCGCCTGCCAAACTCGATTGGCTATGTCGAATATTCGTATGTCAAACAAAATAAGATGACCTACACCCTGATGAAAAATCGCGATGGCGTGTTTGTGGCACCCGATGAGGATGCATTCAAGGCAGCCGCCGCAGGTGCAGACTGGAATCAATCGTTTTACCAGTTGATCACCGACCAGCCTGGCAAAAACGCATGGCCCATTTCAACAGCCACCTTTATTTTGATGTACACCCAACAGGACAAGCCTGCACATGCCACCGAGACTTTCAAGTTTTTCACATGGGCTTTTAAGAATGGCGGCAAGAGCGCGGCTGATCTGGACTATGTGCCCATGCCTGCCAACGTGATTGCCACGATTGAAAAGGTCTGGAGCCAAGTCACCGATACAGCGGGCAAGCCGGTGTTACTCAAGTAGCTCGGTGATCGCCCTTTATTGTCACAAAAAGTAATTGATGGTAATATTTTGATAACAATCCTTGTTATGCTTGATAGCTGTGCATACATTGCTACAAAATGCAAAGTGATTGAGTTGAAAATTTATTGTTACATTTGTTATTTGTTCGTTTGCTTTGGAGATGATTCTTGTCATCCATGACCCTGTCAGCTTGCCCCATGCCCTTTGAGGACAGTCTTCAGTTTGATGCACAGGCTGTCAGCCGTCGGCCTGCTGCGCCGGCGCGTTTTGGCCCTCTGGCTGACCGCATGTTTGGCTGGATGGCCATGGGCGCAGCGCTCTTGACGCTGGGTTTGCTGGCCGCCATTCTGGTGTCACTGACGGTTGGGGCCTGGCCCGCGATCTCACAATCGGGGGCCGGTTTTTTGACCAGCACCACCTGGGACCCCGTCAAGCAAGAGTTTGGCGGCCTGGTGATGATCTACGGCACGCTGATGACATCAGCCATCGCCCTGCTGATCGCTGTGCCGGTCAGCTTTGGCATTGCCATCTTTTTGACAGAACTGGCACCCGCATGGCTTAAGCGCCCGCTGGGCACGGCAATCGAGCTTTTGGCGGCCATTCCGTCTATCGTCTATGGCATGTGGGGACTGCTGGTCTTTAGCCCGATTTTGTCCAATTACGTCCAGCAACCTTTGCAATCGATGTTTGCCAGTGTGCCCTACCTGGGCGCATTTTTTTCCGGGCCGCCAGTGGGTATCGGCATTTTGGCTGCCGGCATCATTTTGGCCATCATGATCATTCCGTTCATCTCGGCGGTCATGCGCGATGTGTTTGAGGTCACACCCACCTTGTTGCGAGAGTCTGCCTATGGACTGGGGGCCACCACCTGGGAGGTTGTGTCCTGTGTGGTTTTGCCCTACACCAAGGCCGGCGTGCTAGGCGGCATCATGCTGGGCTTGGGTCGCGCCATTGGCGAAACGATGGCCGTCACCTTTGTGATCGGTAACTTTAACCAACTCGATTCTCTCAGTCTGTTTCAGGCCGCCAACAGCATCACGTCGGCGCTGGCCAATGAGTTTGCCGAGGCCAATCCGGGTTTGCACCAGGCATCGCTGATGTACCTAGGTCTGGTGCTTTTTTTCATCACGTTTGTGGTGCTGGGCATCTCCAAAATTTTGTTGCAGCAGCTTAAAAAGCGCGAAGGATCCAAGGCATGAATAACGGCATGAATCACACCGTGATCAGCCCCTCATCGGTTTTGCAAGCCGAGGCGCTTGAGCGTTCTCGTCTGGCCCGCTACGCCAGGCGCAAGCTGACCAATCGGGTGGCGCTGACGCTGTCCATGCTGGCCATGACGTTTGGTCTGGTCTGGCTGTTCTGGATTTTGATCGAGACCTTTATTTTGGGCCTGGGCGGGCTATCGGTCGCCACACTGACGCAGATGACTCCTCCGCCCAATGAGGTCGGCGGCCTGGCCAACGCCATGTATGGCTCGTTTTTGATGGTGCTGTTGGCCACGTGTGTTGGAACCCCCATCGGCATCATGGCCGGCATTTATCTGGCTGAGTTTGATACCCACAGTGGGCTGGCGCACTTGACGCGCTTTGTCAATGACATCTTGCTGTCGGCACCGTCTATCGTCATCGGCCTGTTTGTCTATGCCGTGATTGTGGCGCGTCTGCGGTCTTTTTCGGGCTATGCGGGGGTTGCGGCACTGTCGCTGATCGTCATACCGGTGGTCATTCGCACCACCGAGAACATGCTGCAACTGGTGCCATCCGGTCTGCGTGAAGCCGCCTATGCTTTGGGTGCGCCCAAGTGGCGAGTGGTCACATCCATCACCCTGCGGGCCGCCCGATCTGGCGTGATCACCGGCATTTTGCTGGCTGTGGCGCGCATTGCCGGAGAGACTGCACCCCTTTTGTTCACAGCGCTTAGCAACCAGTTTTGGACCTCCAGTCTGAGCGAGCCTATGGCCAGTTTGCCCGTCACCATCTTCAAATTTGCCATGAGTCCGTATGAGAACTGGCAAAAACTGGCCTGGGCCGGTGTGTTCATCATCACGCTGGCCGTGCTGCTCTTGAACATTCTGGCCAGGGTGTTAACCCGCAACAAAATCTGAGACGGCCCCACCATGCAGACCGACAAGATCACCGTCAACCATCTCAATTTTTACTATGGCAAATTTCACGCCCTCAAAGACATCTGCCTGAAAGTGCCTGAAAAAAAAGTCACGGCGTTTATTGGCCCGTCAGGCTGTGGCAAATCGACTTTGCTTCGGGTTTTTAACCGCATGTTTGAGCTTTACCCCGAGCAGCGTGCCACTGGCGAAGTGTTATTGGACGGTGAAAACTTACTGACCAGCAAACAAGACGTTGCCCTTTTGCGTGCCAAGGTTGGCATGGTGTTTCAAAAACCCACGCCTTTTCCGATGTCCATCTTTGACAACGTGGCATTTGGGGTCAAACTGTTTGAGGCACTCAACCCCGCAGCCCTTGAGGACCGTGTTGAATGGGCGCTGAACAAGGCTGCCCTGTGGTCAGAGGTCAAGGACAAATTAAAGCAAAGTGGCTCCAGCCTGTCAGGCGGCCAGCAACAGCGCCTGTGCATTGCCCGGGGCATTGCCATTCGCCCGGAGGTGCTGCTGCTCGATGAACCCTGTTCGGCTCTTGACCCCATCTCTACCGCCAAGATCGAAGAACTGATCACCGAGCTGAAAAGTGATTACACGGTGTTGATCGTCACCCACAACATGCAGCAGGCTGCCAGGTGCAGCGACCACACGGCCTATATGTACCTGGGCGATCTGGTTGAGTTTGGGGCCACCGAACAGGTTTTTTTTAATCCCGTCTGCAAAGCTACCGAAGACTACATCACCGGTCGCTTTGGTTAATTTCAAATTGCCGATTGCGCTCTTCTAATCGCTCCCATGCTCCGGCGTGGGAGCGCTACCAGTATCTAATTTTTTAGAGTTCGATTACCAGGAATCATCATGCCCGAAAAACACCTATCCACCCAATTTGACAGCGAACTCAACGAGGTTTCGACCAAGGTCATGGAGCTTGGCGGTTTGGTTGAGCTTCAAATCAAAAAAGCCATCAGTGCCCTGTCGCAGTTCAGCATCGATCTGGTCAATGAGGTGGCCGCCAACGAGCTGCGCGTCAATGCCATGGAAATCGACATTGACCGCGAGTTGTCCAGCATCATCGCCCGCCGTCAGCCCACGGCGGTTGACCTGCGCTTGTTGATCGCAATCTCCAAAATCACGGCCAACCTGGAGCGCGTGGGCGACGAGGCCGAAAAAATCTCCCGCATGGTGCTGTTGATCATCGAAAGCGGTGCGCCCCGATCATTGCCGTCGCTTGAGCTTAAAGTGGCCTCGGACATGGCATCGAGCCTGTTGCGCCAGGCATTGGATGCCTTTGCACGCCTTGACACCGAGGCCGCAGTGTCCATACTTAAAGACGACTATTTGATCGACCGTGAGTTTGATGGTTTTGTCCGCAAGCTGATCACTTACATGATGGAAGACCCGCGCACCATCTCGGCCAGTCTTAACCTGTTGTTTTTGGCTAAATCGATCGAGCGCATTGGCGACCACGCCAAAAATATCGCTGAACTGATCATCTACGTGGTCAAAGGGGCCGACATTCGCCATACCTCGATGGCGCACATCGAGTCCGTCATCAAATAAAACAAAGAACAAAGAACAAAAAAAGACCCATGAAACACGAACCCATGGTGCTGGTGGTTGAGGACGAATCTGCTGTCGCAGAGCTGATCGCCGTCAATCTGCGCCACAACGGTTTTCGTGTCACCTGGGCCATCGACAGTGACAGTGCCCAGCGAGAACTGGATGCCGTGCTGCCCGCTGTCATTTTGCTGGACTGGATGCTGCCTGGTGACAGCGGCCTGGCATTGGCCAGACGCTGGCGTCATCATCCACGCACCCGGGCCACACCCATCATCATGCTGACGGCAAGGGGCGACCTGGCCGACCGCGTGGCCGGTCTGGATGCCGGCGCAGATGACTACATTGCCAAGCCATTTTCGACCCGAGAGCTCTTGGCCCGGGTGCGGGCCGTGCTGCGCAGGCGCTTGCCAGAGCAGGCAGCAGAGTCGGTCGTGCTAGGCCCGTTGCAGTTGGATGCCGCCACGTACCGCGTGACATTTGACAACCAAATCATCAAACTGGGCCCCACAGAATTCAAGCTGTTGAGTTACCTGATGCACCATGCCGAACGGGTTCACAGCCGGTCTAGTTTGCTGGACAAAGTGTGGGGCGACCATGTCTTTATTGAAGAGCGCACGGTGGATGTTCACGTGAAACGCCTGCGTGAGGCCCTGGGGCCAGATGCCGGCCAGATGATTGAGACGGTGCGCGGCGCGGGCTATCGGCTAAGCGACCACAGGGTTTGAAACCGTTGCTGTAGTGTGATCTGGTGAGTCCAGCGGCAACCATTGGTCCAGCATGGCCTTGAGTTTATCCATGCGCAAGGGCTTGCTCAAATAGTCGTCCATGCCATTGTCCAGACAGCGCTGGGCCTCACCCTGCATGGCGTTGGCGGTCACTGCAATGATGGGTTTGTGGGGGCCAGTTCCTTCTTCCGCACGAATCAAAGCGGTCAACTCAAAGCCGTCCATCAAAGGCATGTGACAGTCGGTCAGCAACAACGCAAAGCGGCCGGTTCGCCATTTCTCAATTGCCGTCATGCCGTCTTCAGCAAGTTCAGCCGCATAGCCTAACAGGCGCAATTGTTCGCCGATCACTTCCCGGTTGGTTTCATTGTCTTCGGCAAGCAAGATCAGTTTGCCGCAGGCAGCAGCTTGCTCAACACTGGGAGCGGGTGTATGGGGTTGCAAACGACGATCTTGCACGCTGGCTCGCATGGATACAGGGGATGCCTCCATCAGGGGCAATTCCACCGTAAATTCTGATCCATGGAACACTTTGCTTTGAACCATGATCTGACCGCCCATCAATTTGATCAGTTGTCTGCTGATGGACAGTCCCAGACCGGTGCCGCCGTATTGGCGTGATGTGCCGGAATCAGCCTGGGTAAAGGGTTGAAACAAACGGGCCACCACTTCGTTACTCATGCCAATGCCGTTGTCTATGACACGCAAGTGAACACCAGGCAGGCTGTTGGCAAGTGTGCAGGGTTCTACCCGCAACGCCACTTGTCCTTGGCGTTTGGATTCGCTGCGCGTGAACTTGATGGCGTTGCCAATCAGGTTGATCAACACCTGGCGCAAACGTAAAGGGTCAGAAAATACCCATTGCGGAAGCGCTGGATCAACCCACACGGAGAGATCAATGTACTTGGATTTTGCGGCAGTCGTCATCAGATGCACCACGTCTTGTGCCACCTCGCACAAAGGTGTAGCGATCTGTTCAACGGTAAGTTTGCCGGCTTCAATTTTGGAGTAATCCAAAATGTCATTGAGAATGCCCAGCAGAGCCAAAGAGGACTGGTTAATGGTGTCCAGCATACGGTGCTGGTTTGGGTTCAGATCGGTGCGCTGTAACAGATCAACCATGCCGATCACACCGTTCATGGGCGTGCGAATTTCGTGGCTCATGTTGGCCAGAAACTCTGACTTGGAACGGCTGGCTGCATGTGCGGCATCTTCCATCTTTTTACGCTCGGTGATGTCGGTATTCGTTCCAACCAATCGCACAGGTGCGCCGTTACTGCCGAAACTGACGGCCATGCCCCGGCCCAGAATCCACTTCCAACGGCCATCCTTGCATTGCATGCGAAACTCGCAGGCAAAGGGCATTTTTTCGTCGATGCTCACTTTGAGTGTCGCCATGACATTGGATAAATCATCAGGATGAACGCGACCGGACCATGCAGATGCGTTATTGGCAAGCTCATTCTCAGCGTAGCCCAGCATTTCCTTCCAGCGCTTGGAAAACAATGCCTCATCGGTCTCAAGATTCCAGTCCCAAACGCCATCCCCCGAACCTTCAAGTGCAAATTGCCATCGTTCTGAACTGGCTTTCAAGGCATCTTCAAGCTGTCTGCGATCGTTCACGTCACGGCAAATCGCGATGATTTTGGGTGAACCGCCATCAACGGAGAGTGTGGCGTTGATTTCAACGGGTGTGATTTGTCCGGATCCATCCACATAGTCAATGACGAGGTTTTTGATCCGTCTATCCTCAATGCACTGCGCTAGGGCATTCAGGTTTTTTTCTATCTCATAGTCCGCCGTCCACTGTATGACTGATTTGCCCAGAATGTCTTTGAGTTCGGTGTGACCTGTCAGCCGAACATATTCTGGATTGGCATCCAGTACCTTGCCATCAGTGTCAATCATTAAAAATCCCGTTCTTGTGGTCTCGATCAACGTCCGGTATTTTTCTTCAGAAGATTTCAGGTTTTCGAGAGATTGTTCCAACTCAACGGTTTGTTGCTCGACCAATTCTTGAAGATGATCGCGATGAAGCAGCAATTCTTGTTGTATTCCCTTACTTTCCGTGATGTCGGCAATGTAGCCATGCCACAGCACGGAGCCATCTGGCTCACGCTGGGGTTGTGCGCTGGCCGACACCCAACGCACCGTGGTGTCCAACAACACCACACGCCATTCGTGATGCCATTCGGTCATCCCTCTGGCCGATGTCAAGGTGGTGCTGATCAAGCCACTCACATCATCCGGATGGGCAGTGGCAAAAGCTTTTTGCGCATCTTCACGAACATCGTTTGGGGCAACACCGAAGAGATTTTGCATCTGCCGGCTGGCATAAGGAAAGCAAAAACTGCCATCGGTGCGCAATTTAAGCTGGTACACGCAACCTGGCAGGCAACTGGTAAGTTTCTGGAGGAAATCGCGTGATGCAAGGGCGGCCAATTCCACCTGCTTGCGTATGGAAATGTCGTGACGTTGTTGCACAGCAAAGCTGATGAGCGCGGTGAGCAACGACAGTGTCACACCCAAAATGATGCCCACAATAGCTACCAATTGGGGTTTGCGCGTCAGTACAGGCGCACCGTAGCCAGGCAGCGAGTGAAATGACAATGTCCAGGTGTGTCCGCCAAATACAAGGGGCAGGGTGCTGTTGAATGGAGAGACATAAGTCGCATCAAAACCCGTCGTGTCATCTTCGTCGTACATCAGGTCTGCTTGGGAGCGTGTGCTGCCGTCAAAAATTTCCAGATCAATCAATTGCGATCCTGCTGGCAGTGCGCTGGCCACAAATTCAGTCATGCGAAATGGCATGTCCACCCACCCCAAACAATTGGCATGGCGCTTGGCCGGTGTATCCATGGCTGCGCCAAAGCGGTAAACAGGCGCATACATGATGAAACCAGGAACATCGGTGCCAGCGTCTTGTTTAAGTGTCAGTTTGGAAGATAGAGATGTCGTGGCGTTGTCGCGTGCGCGCGCCATGGCTGGTTGCTCAGCAGGCACGGTGTAAACGTCAAAGCCAAGTACCTTGCGGTTATCAGGGGTCTGGGGTTCAAGATAGATGATGGGCGCATAGATTTTTCGCGGTGACACGGGGCTGACGTGGTAAGCAGGCCACCCATCGCGACGCACATCAGCGATGTGACGGTTTAGATTTGGGGCGATCACCTGCGCCATAAACCCCACACCCACCGAGCCAGAGACATGCTGAGAAACACCAAAGCTTGCGTAATAGGCATGAAAATCCCGGCGTGTCACCTTGACGGATGCATTGAAAAGTCCCACAAACCCCTTGAGCAGCAGCTCATGCTCCACCAGATGCCTTTCAAGGTGTGCTTTGATGTCGATCACATCGCGATCGAAGTTGCTGCGAACTTCAAGCTCAGCGTCACGTCCAGCGCTACGCCATAACAGAGCGGTTGCGGCCAGTGATACGGTGAGCACAAGAAGTGCCAAAAAAACGGGCCAAAACCTGGACGCGTTTGCAAACGTGTGACGGGTCTGGTGTTCGGGTGTGGTGGACATTGGGTTGATTTTGAACGGGTCTGTCATCCTGGCGTCCTTGATTGAATGCGCCCAAACGGGCTGCTGGCATCACGTCTGGGGCGGCTTTCAGGCGACATCATCAACCACCCCCAAACTGTCAAAACGCTTCATTTTCACGGAAATGCCCGTCCAGTGCAGGGTTCGGGAAAGCGGTGGTTTCATGGATCACTTTTTTGAACTCTTGAATGTAGGACATCGTAAATTTGGTGTCCACGATGGTCTTCGATGGAATGTTTGCTGCTGTATGGCCGTAAACGCAAGGCTTGTAATTGGACCGTAGCGGGAAGTGTACATTCAATGTACAATCAATGTACAATAAATTATTGATGCTATTGTATTGCATCAATTTTCTAATTATGCACGGTATATAAGCGTATCTTGCTATTGTTTTTTAATTTATAGCGTATTTTATTTTTTAGAGGCTTTGAGACCCTGCCCCAATCGCAGTCACACCAAATGACCACCCCACCTGTCACCGACAACTATCGCATCTACGACCGCTACGACCGCTACGATGGCGACGATGGCGACTGGGACAAGCAACGCATACTTTTTCGCTCTCTCGTGCGCTTTGAACAGTCGTTGATGCAGGAACGTTTTGGAAGACAACGATAAAAGGGCGTCTTGCAGTTGCTCAGACGTTGCCAGGGTGGGGGGGTGCAGTGGGGTCAGAGAGCAAACTGCGCTGCGGCGAGGCTTTCAGTTCAGCCTCTTGGGCGCGGAATTCTGCGTACCAGGCGCTGGATTCGATGGTTTGCAGGCGGTATTCCAGGCCGTTGGGGCCGGCCAGCGACACCCTGCAGCACAATGCAATTCTTGTCGCTTGGTCCGTGCTGGAATCTACAACAATAACTTGCGGTGTGGTTGATGGCCAATGGAACGGGTATGACCCCGAGTTGGCGCGGCATCGGTGGTAAAAAATGCAACCGACTGCTGCAACTGGCTGGCCTGGCTGGACAGTTCTTCGCTGGTGGCAGCCAGTTCTTCAGAGGCCGAGGCATTTTGCTGGGTGGCTTGGCTTAAATGGCCCATCACAGTGCCGATCTGGGTGATGGACTCGCTCTGCTCTGCTGATGCCGCAGTGATCTCTTGCACCAGCTCAGAGGTTTTTTGGATGCTGGGAACAATCTCGCCTAGCAACCTGCCCGCGCGTTCGGCTGTGTTCACACTGTTGCCGGCCAGCTCTCCTATCTCTTTGGCTGCATCTTGACTGCGTTCGGCCAGTTTGCGAACCTCGGCGGCCACCACTGCAAAGCCTTTACCGTGTTCACCCGCACGGGCAGCCTCGATGGCGGCGTTGAGCGCCAGCAGGTTGGTCTGGTACGCAATGTCATCGACGATGCTGATCTTGGCGGCGATCTGTTTCATGGCCAACACCGTTTGGCTGACGGCCAGGCCGCCCTCTTCTGCCTCTTGGCTGGTTTTGGTTGCCATGCCGTCGGTCACACGGGCGTTGTCACTGTTTTGGTTGATGGAAGCCGACATCACGTTGATCGACGCTGTGGTTTGCTCAACGCTGGAGGCCTGCTGACTGGCGGACTGCGACAGCGACTGTGCGGTGGCCGACACCTGGTTGGCCGCCCCCATCAAGGCATCAGCGGCACCGCGAACCTCAACCATGACGCGGATCAGGTTGTCAGAGGACGCATTGACGCTGTCCTTGACCCGACCAAACAGTCCCTGGTAGGGGTGTGTGATGCGTTGGGTCAAGTCGCCCTGGGCCACTGCGGCCAGAACCTGAGCCACGTCATTCAAGCTCTGCTCGTTGGTGTTGAGCAAATCATTCATCACACCTGCTAGATTGGCATAAAAACCAGTCTTGCCATTGGTCATCAGACGCTGGCCAAAGTCCCCTTGACCGGCGGCCTGCACCACGGCAGACAATTCGTTTTCGGCGGCCAGTTGATCGGTCACGTCCTGCCACTGAGCGACAGTGCCCAGCCGCTCACCGTCATCGGACAACACAGGCACGGTGGTCAGGTCATACATGCGGCCACCTAGTTGGGCACGAGACTGCACGGCATGGGTCAAATGGCGCAGACTGGCCAGCTCTGCCGCAGGGTTGGCGTGAAACATGCCGACACTGCCGCCCACCACCTTGTTGGCATCAAAGCCGTGGATGTGGCGGCGAAACATGTCGGCGTTGTGATCCAAGGTACTGCGCATGGCGCGGTTGATGTAGATGATGGTGCCATCGTCATCGGCAATGCGCACAGGCAGGCTGACATTGTCAAGAGCCGTTTTGACGCGGGCGTTGTAGCGTGCCGCCAAGTGAGAGGCCTGTAGTGTTTGCTGCACTTGATCAAGGGCCTGGCTGATGCGGGCCTTTTGACCTGGCAGCCTGTCCATGGCGACGTTCAGCCGTCCGTTGGCGTAGTTGGTCACCACATCCACAACTTTCATGGTCACGTCCAAGTGGGATTTGACGATGCAGTTGATGCTTTGGGCCATGACACCATAAACCCCTGGCAAATCGCCCACTGGCATGACGTGGTCGATCGCGCCAGCCTGGTGGTGCTGTGCCATGTCGGTCTGGGCTGCCTGAAACTGCTGTAGGACACCTTGCATCTTGGTCATGGCGGAGATCAGTTGGCCGATCTCGTCCTGGCGATCGGTCATCAGATCGGTGCTGAGGTCCCCCTGGGCGATCTTGTCTGCGGTCATGCTGACCAGGCCCATGGGGCGTACCACCATGCGGCGTATCAACAGCAACCAGATGACAGAGATCAGCAGCACGATGACCAAACTGGCCGCAGCAAACAAGTGGTGCATCCGGTTGATTTCAAGCGTGTATTCATCGACATACGCGCTTCCTGCAATGATCCAGTTCCAATCACGCAGGTCATAGAAGGCCGCTACCTTGTCGCGTGCCACCGTTTCGCCCGCTGCGGGGTTGATCCAGGGGTAGCGAATCATGCCGGTTTTTTGTTGCAAGATGTCTTGGATAAACCCATGACCATTGGCATCCGTGGCTTGCAGCATGATTTTTCCCTCGATGAAAGGGTGAATCACCAACTGACCGAGGGTGTCACCTGGCCTGGTATCCAGCACATAAAAATAGCCGGTCTGGCCCACTTTAAGGCGACGCACCGAGTCTTTGAGGGACTTAAGCTGCTCAGAAAAATCCAGTCCAATAAAGGAAAGACCCACGACCTGCCCCCGTGCATCCAGAAGGGGGTCGTACTGCGTCATGTATCGCCGGCCAAACAAGGTGGCCACGCCTGTAAAACCGTGACCAGCCAAAACGGCCTGATAGCCTGGATGCTGACGGTCCAGCAGCGTACCAATGGCCCGTTCGCCCTTGTCGTTTTTGAGCGAGGTGGTCACTCGCACAAAATCGGCACCCGATTTCACAAACACGGTGGCCACAGCCCCTGTCGCTTGGGTAAAACGATCGACCCCTGCAAAATCAAGATTGACGGTTCTGCCATCCAACCGCAGGGTGGGGGTGGCGCGGCCATGGATGTCGATGACAGCCTCCGAGAGTTCAAACTGGCCTGTCAGACTGGATTGAAACGAGTGGGCCAGAAACGCAGCGCGCAGTCGCAGGTCGTCGTTTGTGCTCTTGACAAGCTGCGTCAGCATGTTGGTTTTATCGACAACCTCGGCGATAGAGCGATCCTCGATGGTCTTGGACACCGAGTAGCCGATAGCTTGAATGCACACCACCAAGACACTGGCCACCAATACAAAATTGCTCAGGGCCAGTTTGCTACCCAGACCCAGACGTTGCCAAGTTGAAAAGAGAGGGTTCATGGTATTTGAGGGCTTGGTGGGTTGGTGAACGCTTTGAGTTTAGGTTTAGTTTAATCAACCAATGTGTATGCATATCGAAAGGTTGGCCCGGCGGCTGCAAGAAGGTCAGGTACTGGTGCACCTGTCATCGGGCGGCGTGACAGAAAATGCGGGCAACCATGACCCTGCCTGCAACCTTCCCTTCGCCACCCGCCGATGTCATCGCCCCTAAGTTGGTCACTCTGCGAACCTTTGGCAGTGGCCGACGTTCATCGGTAGCCATCAGTCTGGCCACGGCGATCGTACTCTTGCTGCTGTGGTGGGGTGTCACGCAAAGCGGTGCTGTGGCACAACTGCTGCTGCCAGGGCCCCTTGAGGTTTTGGCAGCGGCAGTGGCGATCTGGCGAGATGGTTACGCCAACGGCAGCCTGCTGGACCACGTGTGGGCCAGTCTGTCGCGCATAGGAGTCTCGCTGGTCATCGCGGTGGTGCTGGGTATTCCTACTGGCCTGCTGATGGGGCTTAACCGCTGGGCCAAGGGCATTTTGGACACGCCCATCGGGTTTTATTGGCCGCTGCCACCCTTGGCGTACTTGCCGCTGATGATCATCTGGATGGGCATAGGGGAGACCTCCAAAATTGCGCTACTTACCCTGGCCATGTTTGCACCGGTCGTGCTGTCGGTGCGGGCTGGGGTGTATGCCCTGCCGCTTGAGAGGGTTCACGCCGCATTGTCCTTGGGGGCCAGTCGCTGGCAAATGGTCTATGCCATCGTGCTGCCGTCGGCCCTGCCTGAGATCATGACGGGCATTCGCATGGCGCTGGGTATTGGGTGGAGCACCTTGGTGGCCGCTGAGCTGATCGCCTCCACGCGGGGCATCGGCTACATGACCCTGTCGGCATCGCACTTTTTGGCCACCGACGCGGTGTTTGTGGGGATAGGTTTGATCGCCGCCTGCGCCTTGGGATGCTCACTGGTATTACGTGCAGCAGAGCGCATCCTAGTGCCCTGGCGCGGAAAAAGCTAAGGATGATCATGACCGCAACGACCCTCCTATACACAATAAAACATACAATAAAACATACAAAAAATAATATACATGATATATTGTGCTATTTATTGAATATCGCTTGATAGCATTGCATAGCGTGCTATATTATTATGATTTATCGTGCAGCTTATTTATTTTATTAACCATGACTCCGGATGCCATTCACGTTCTGTTTGCCACCTTGTCAGCGGCCTGTCCACAGCCACAGATGGGGCTGGTTTATGCCAGTCACTTTGAGCTTTTGGTGGCCGTCATGCTGTCGGCACAGGCCACCGATGTCAGTGTGAACCGGGTCACCCCGGGTTTGTTTCAGGCTGCAAACACCCCTGCCAAAATGCTGCAACTGGGCCTGCCTGCGCTGACCGAACACCTCAGGCCCATCGGGCTGTACCACAGCAAAGCCCGTCATCTGATGCAAACCTGCCAAATTTTGGTTGAAAGGCACGATGGCAGGATGCCGTCCACGCGGGCAGATCTACAAGCCCTGCCTGGCGTGGGGCGCAAGACGGCCAATGTGGTGTTGAATGCGGCGTTTGGGCAGCCGGTTGTCGCAGTGGATACGCACATTTTTAGGCTGTGCAATCGCACTGGCCTAGCCCCGGGCCGCACTCCGGAGGCCGTCGAGATGATGCTGTACCAACGCGTACCGCCAGAGTTTTTGATGAACGCCCACCTGTGGCTGATCGGGCATGGCCGCCACGTTTGCCAGGCACGACGGCCTCGTTGTGCGCAGTGCAATGTGGCTTCGGTGTGTGACTTTGAGACAGGGTAGCCCGCACCGCAGGCCACTGCTCCCCCCCCTTTGCTCAAAGGGGGAAACCTGACAGGCTTAAGCGACGCGGCAAATTTTGAGCATGTTGGTGCCGCCCGGAGACCCCATAGGTTCACCGCAGGTGATGACATACACATCGCCCTTGCTGACCACGCCGCGTGACTTTAATTCGGTCTCAGCCTGCGCCAGGGCTGCATCGCGGTTGGTGCAGACCCCGCCAAACAGGGGACGAACCGCACGAAACAGCGTCATACGGCGCTGGGTGGCCAGCTTGGGCGTGATGGCATAGATGGGCACCTGCACCAGATGCCGGCTCATCCACAGGGCGGATGACCCGCTGTCCGTCAAAGCCACGATGGCCTTGGCACCCAAGTGGTGGCCGGTGAACAAGGCACCCATGGCGATGGACTGGTCGATGCGCGAAAAAGTCTTGCCGGTAAAGTCGGACTCAAGTCTGAAGGTAATGCCGTCTTCGGCGGCCCGACAAATTTTGGCCATTTCAACCACGGTTTCAAGCGGAAAGTGACCTGATGCGGTCTCAGCGGACAGCATCACGGCATCGGTGCCGTCCAGAACGGCATTGGCCACGTCGCTTACCTCAGCGCGGGTGGGAACGGGGTTGGTGATCATGGACTCCATCATCTGGGTGGCCGTGATGACGACGCGGTCGTGTTCACGAGCCAGCCTGATCATGCGCTTTTGAAGTGCAGGCACGGCAGCATTGCCCACTTCAACGGCCAAATCGCCACGTGCCACCATGATGCCGTCGCTGGCCAAAATGATCTCCTCCAGGCGGGGGATGGCCTCAGCGCGCTCAATTTTGGCGATCAGGCCAGGGCGGTGGCCAGGCTCTGCGGCCACATTGCACAACTGGCGGGCCATTTCCATGTCGGTGGCATTTTTGGGAAAACTGACCGCCACATAGTCGGCATGAAAGCTCATGGCTGTGCGGATGTCCTGCATGTCTTTGGCCGTCAGGGCGGGGGCACTCAGGCCGCCGCCTTGCTTGTTGATGCCTTTGTTGTTGGACAGTTCACCGCCCAGCTTGACGGTGGTGTGAATTTTGGCACCCTCGATGGCATCGACGGTGATCACGATCATCCCATCGTTGAGCAGCAGCACGTCGCCGGCTGACACCTCTTGCGGCAGGGACGTGTAGTCCAGACCCACTTCATGGTCGTCGCCCAATTCTTCGCGTTCAGCATTCAAGACAAATTTTTGTCCCACTTGCAACATGACTTTTTTGTCGGCAAATTGGCCAACTCTGATCTTGGGGCCTTGCAAGTCGGCCATGATGCCCACCTCACGTCCGGCGCGTTTGGCAGCCTCGCGCACCTGGCGTGCCAATTCAACGTGTTCTTCGGACTTGCCGTGGCTAAAGTTCAGACGAAACACATTCACACCGGCGCGGATCATGCTTTCAAGCATTTCGGGGCTGTTGGAAGCTGGGCCTAAAGTGGCAACAATTTTGGTAGCACGACCTGACATATTGGGTTCTCCGTGAAGTTGGGTAGATCGGGATTTTCACACATTCACCCCATAGGGGATTTGACCGAGCCCAACAGGACAAGACCTGTGCCATTGGGCATCAGTCCTGATTTTGCAAAACGCTATGTGCTACAAGGCATTCAGCATGGCGCTGCCCATGCGCACAGACGTGCCGGGTTGCCACGATGGGTTAAATTGTGGGTTGAATGGCAATCGGCCCTGTGGCAGCAGCACCACCACTGTGGACCCCAATAAAAATCGCCCCATCTCGTCGCCCTGGCGCAAGCGTATGGTTTGGCCGTCATAGCGCCAATCGCACAGCCTGCCGGGTCGTGGGGCGTTGACCACGCCGTGCCATACCGTGGCCATGCTGCCCACGATGGTGGCTCCCACCAGCACCAGCACCATCGGCCCATGAACGGTATCAAAGACACAGACCACCCGTTCATTGCGGGCAAACAGGCCGGGTACGGCGCGGGCCGTGAGCGGATTGACCGAAAACAAATCGCCTGGCACATAGATCATGCGCGTCAGTCGGCCATCGCACGGCATGTGAATGCGGTGGTAGTCGCGCGGACTCAAGTACAGGGTGGCAAAGTAGCCATCATCAAACTGCCCTGCAAGAGCCGCATCACCGCCCAAAAGCGCCGTGCTGCTGTACTGGTGGCCTTTCGCCTGAAATAGGTGCTGGCCTGCAATGCGGCCCAACTGACTGATGGCCCCATCGACCGGGCAAACCAGTGCAGCGGATGCCAGAGGCCTTGCGCCAGACCTGAGTGCCCGAGCAAAAAAATCATTGAAGGTGGCGTAGCTTTTGATGTCAGGATCAGCCGCCTCGGCCATGTTGACGCGATAACGTCTTACAAACCCTGCAATCAGACGGGTGGTCAGCGCTCCACCCTGTAGGCCAGCCAGGCTGCCGGCCCACCGCGTGAGCGCTTGTTGCGGGATCAGGTATTGAGGCCACACGGCCAGGCGGTCAAAGATGTCGGTCATAAGTTATCAGTTATCCATCAAAAAAAACAAATAAACTGGGTCTTGGGCGACATAGGACGATCCTGGATGATCTTGATGATCTTGATGATCTTGATGATCTTGGACGATCGTGCTTTGTGCCTCGTACGCAGTCACCCGATGATCGTACGGAATGTTCAACCCAGGAATCAAAATTGACCCCTTTGGCCATTTTCTCGTTTTTGAACCACGCGCTTAACTTTGCTGCGCCGGCGCTGTGGCTGGCTTGCCTGATGCCCCTGGTGGCCCGCATGTGGGTTCGCAAAAGCCCTGCCGTTTACGTCTGGTACGTCCAGATGGCCCTTCATGCCGTTGTCGGGCTGACCGTGCTGGGCCTGGGCCTGATGGTCTTTGGGCACGACGGAAAAATGCTGACCTATGTGGCTTTGGTGCTGACGTGTGCCACCACCCAAGGGTGGATGCTGCGCGGTAAGAGGTAAGAGCTAAGTTGAAATCCTCCCCAGACGGGACCGGTTTAGTTTATTTTTAACTCAACTTTAGACACACAGCATGTCTCCCACCACTCCCAACCAAATTGATGAAAATGGCAAAAACGATTCAAAACATGACTGGCTACCGGTAACTGCATCACCGAAACCGCAATCTTGGATCACCACGCTCTACGGGGAATGAGAATTTTTGGGACTTTCGATCAAAACCATCAAGAAACTG
>CAIJOK010000045.1 GCA_903822205.1 uncultured beta proteobacterium
AATGGGTTTGTCAGGGTCATGTGGTGAGCCTGGCGTGTGGCAAACTTGCAATCTGATTGGCACTATGTTTTTTGTTTTTGTTTTTGTTTTTGTAGGTGTTGATTGAACATTAAAATTTACAAAGGGGCATTGTTTAGAATTGTCATGTGTTGTATGGCAACCGTTTAGACCCCTATGCCAAATTCCGACATTCCGGTGGATGAGAACAACAGTCGTCCTTCTCGCGAAGGCTGGCATCCAGACTGCCTTGGTATCTTCAAAAACAAAAATGCACTGGATTTCCGCATCCGCTGGAATGACGACCTCTGTTTGTATCTACTGGGATGATGGCATTTGGCATGGGGGTCTAAATGCTTACGAGAAAACAATAGGTTTGTTTGTGAATTTGGCTAAAGAAAAAATACATGAATCAGAAGTCGGTATGACATGAACTGGCTTAAAGATGCCACGCTGCTGTTATATAACATTCAAAGCCATTAAAATAGCAAGTTAAAAGTTAAATACACAATAAATCATCAAATGATAGCACTCAATGCACGACAGCCGTGCGTTGGCTAAAATTTTGCATCAATGATGACGCATTTAATTTATTGTTGATAAACTGCAACGCATCAAGCCATTGTCGGATGATGTTCTTCGATTGAATTCAATCTACCCAATCAACATGCCTGTATCTGTGGTCTTGCAGTTTTTCTGAATGCACTCTCGTTCCATCAAACCCAAAAGACCATCAAACATCAGGCATCCTGATCCGCATGGAAAATGACTTGGCACAATCTGACTGTCGTAGGGGGTAACCGTTTAGACCCCCTCACCCGCGAAGGCGGGAATCCAGACTTCATGTGCATCCTTTAACATCCAAAAACACTGGATTCCCGCCTTCGCGGGAATGACAAATGTTGTTTGCCTTCGCGGGAATGACAAATGTTGTTTGCCTTCACTGGAGTGACTGCATTTGGCATGGGGGGTCTAAACGGTTACCGTAGGGGCGAATGGGGGGTAAGAATGGTTAGCCCACTCTGTCAATGCGGCGCATTTGTTCCCCCCTTTAACAAAGGGGGGGTAGGGGGGATTTGAAAAAGAGGGGGTCTAAACGCTTACACTTTGTCGGCAATTCATAAAACCTAGCGCTATATTTCATATCTTATCTTATCTGCGGATATTGTTGTTTATAACTCATGATCATGGCTCAAAAGAAAATAACTGATGATATTCAAGCAATAGTGAAGATGATTGTTGCAAATTTTAATCAAACTTACTTACCCAAATCCATCAAATACATTCCAAGGTTCAAGGGTGCGAATCTTTATCTGGATCGATCCGAGCATGGCCGACCCGCAAGTGCCATTTGTCGGCTGACATTTACCGGTGACATAGATACCTGGAGTTTTGCCATTTACAAATATGGCTGTAATCAGTATGATCCAAATGAGATATTTTTACCTGGCATTGATCTTTTGGATGGTTCGATTGAAGGAGCCATGCGCTGCGGTATGAAGGCTTATCCGGCATGAGGAGTTTTCAATTGTCATGAATCCAGAGCGATGCCTCGGATGATGAAACTGGCCTTGTAGCCTGGATGAAGTGCAACGCAATCCAGGGCATTCGTTTTTGATCTCCCCGTATTACGCTTCGCTTCATACGAGCGACTGGTTCATTCTTTCACGTTAAAGGTCAGACTTTAGTCCGACAGATGTTGCTATGATTTATGAGTTTTTACACGTGAAACGCTGACCGTCCAACAGACTCCTAGAATCCCGCCCCCTAACGTTTCTAGTCAGGCTGATCAATCCATGGGATGAGCGATGAACAGGATGTCTTTGTCCACGGTCGAAGACTAAAACTTACTCATCAGCGCCTTTTTTTCTCGCCATATCTCTTGAACGAATGGGTCAGTAATTCCATACAGACCGTGGCCACGACGCATGATAAGGTTCGCTGCAAGTAGATCTCCCACCAAGGGCTGAATCTCATCGACTCGTATTTCTCTGCCGATGACTTTCGAATAATCTGCTGCTGCCTCCATCGAAAAAACGCCTCGTGCATCGCCTTCTGACGAAGCGATTCTTTCAAAAATAGCCGTGGCAAAAACACCCAACTGCTCCACTTTCATCAGTTCAACATCGGCGGCTGCCGAACGTAGCGTTGCTGCAATGGTTCGTATGCTTTCGTCAGGATGGCTACTTGGCGTGGAGAAATAAATCAACTGACGAAGCGCTTTGAGTAGCTCCTCTGGACGGTTTCCTAGTGTTGAAAAGGCTTGTACAGCAATCTCAACACTGGGCAATGGGCCAATTCCGTCTTGAGTCAGCCGATTGAGTAGGTGCGTCACGTAATCGACACCCAGCACGGGGTATTCGATCGATGTCGCACCGGCAAAAGCCTGGTTGCGCCTAGCGGTCAGTTCACTCACCAGTGCGCGGTGTGATCCAGTTCCAATAAAAAGAAAATGCCCAGGTGTGTTGGGACGTGGGTTGATGGCATCGCGAGCTGCCTTGAGTGCCAACATCAGTTGGTTGCCATCCTCCGACGTGATGGCATGCTGAACTTCATCGATGATGAGTACAAGGTCAGTTTTGGCCTGATCGACCACTTCGGCCAATGCGCGGGCTAAAGTTGGACCGTCTTCTTGGCCAACGCTGTCAATTTTGAAGCCAAATTGAAATCCATAAACACCCATGTCAACGCTACGCACGTGCTTGAGTTTTCCAAAAATTGTTGAGGAAGGTGTTTGAAGCTCTGTAAGCGTTTTGCAAATAGCTGCATGGACTAACGCCGCTGGGCTTTTTTGCGTATCGCTCCACAGGTCAACATAGATGACAAGTGCGCCGTCCTGTTCCAATGCTGGAATGAGATCATTCAGCACAAAGGTCGTTTTGCCCGTTCTGCGCATCCCTGACAGAAAAAGCCCAGACCGTAACCCCTCATCAAGAACCCCAGGGTGAAGCAATTGCTTTGCCATTTCAGTGGCGAGTTGCGGGCGAAGGTACAGACTGCTCATGGTCATTGACAAGTTTTATTTTATTCAGATAATTATTACACAAAGATAAAACAGATTAAAGTTGCCAAGTGTGTGACGATGTTTACCAAAACGGCCACCGTCTGACAGGCTCCTAGAATCCTGCCCCCCTCTTGCGCCCCTTCATAGCCCGGCACCTTGTCCAACACCCCCCATTTGGTCACCCCCCCTGATGCACGCTGATGCCCAACGCGAAACCCAGGCACGTGCCCTGCGCTGGCTGCTGGGACTGGGGCTATTCGCCATGGTGCTGGTGGGACTGGTTTTGCTGTTTTTGCTGACCCAGGCCACCAGCAACCGCGATCTGTACGAACAGTATTACGCACGTTTGTTCATCGTCAATGTGGTGGTGGCCTGTGTGCTGCTGCTGGTCACCGGATGGATAGCCGCTCAATTGGTCAAACGGCTGTACCAAAAAAAGTTTGGCAGTCGCCTGCTGGTCAAACTGGCTGCCGTGTTTGCACTGGCGGGGTTTGCGCCCGGTGTGCTGATCTACGTGGTGTCGTACCAGTTTGTCTCTCGGTCGATCGAAAGCTGGTTTGATGTCAAGGTAGAAAACGCGCTACAGGCCGGTCTAAATCTGGGGCGCACCACGCTTGAGGCTTTGTCCGCCGATCTGGCCAGCAAGGTTCAAGCGGGTGCCTTGCAGTTGTCCCATACGCCCGATGTCAGTGCGGCGCTGCCTCTTGAGCGCGTTCGCGAGGCCATTGGGTCCGATGATCTCAGGCTGTGGGGCGCGTCAGGCCGATTGATCGCCGCCGTGGGACAGTCCAGCTACCAACTGAACCCCGATCAGCCCAGCGCTGCGCAGTTTCGGCTGGCCCGTACCCAGCGTGTCATCACCTGGATCGATGGCCTGGATGAGGCTGACCCTGACCCCAACACCAATCCATCGGTCGATCCATCGGCCAGTCCACCCGCCAATTCGCCTGACAACGCCCAGATCAAGACCCTGGCGCTGGTCAGTAGCGACCGACTGGGCGTACTGGGAGAGCCTAGGTACCTGATGGCCGTCAAGATACTGCCGTCCAGCCTGGTGGGCAATGCCGTGGCTGTTACCCGGGCTAACCGTGAATACCAAGAACGTGCCTTGGCACGCAATGGTTTGCGCCGGATGTACATCGGCACTTTGACACTCAGCCTGTTCATGGCGGTCTTTGGGGGCGTGCTGCTGGCGGTGCTGCTGGGCAATCAGATCGCCCGCCCTCTGCTGTTGCTGGCCGACGGGGTAAGACAGGTGGCTGCTGGTGACCTAAGCCCCAAGGCCTCATTGGGCGGCAAAGATGAACTGGACGGCCTGACACGGTCTTTTGCCGACATGACACAACAACTGTCGGACGCACGTCAAACCGTGCAGGAAAGCATGGAGCAAGTCAGCGCTGCACATGCCAATTTGCAAACCATTTTGGACAACTTGACCACTGGCGTGGTGGTGCTCAACGATCAGGGGCAGATCACATCGTCCAACCCGGGTGCCACCCGCATTTTGCGATTGCCGCTGGCGGCCCACGAGGGCCGTCGTTTGAGCGATATTGCAGGCTTAGAGGCTTTTGGGCAGAGCGTTCAGGCGCAGTTTGATGCCATGTCCGCCCCCGGATCTGAACGCATTTTGGACCATTGGCAACAATCGTTTGCACTGGGCAATGTGGGGGCTGCCCAGATAGGCCGACCGGCCAACGACGTGATCACCCTGATAGCGCGGGGGGCCGAGTTGCCCGGTCAGCGGCGTTTGCTGGTGTTTGACGACATTTCTGAGATCACCTCGGCCCAGCGTGCCCAGGCGTGGAGCGATGTGGCCAGGCGACTGGCCCACGAGATCAAAAACCCCTTGACCCCCATCCAGTTGTCAGCCGAACGGCTTGAATCCAAGCTGTCTTGCAAGTTAGCCCCGTCTGAACGTGCCATCTTGACCAAATCGGTCAAAACCATCGTCGATCAGGTCGATGCCATGAAGCGTCTGGTCAATGAGTTTAGGGACTACGCACGCCTGCCTGCCGCTTGCCTGCAACCGGTTGACCTGAACGCCCTGGCGACAGAGATGCTTAACCTGTACACCAGCGAGGCATCACCCGTGGCCGTCCTAACCGACCTGGACCCCGCCATTCCGGCCATCCGGGGGGATACCCAGCAACTGCGCCAAGTGATCCATAACCTGCTGCAAAATGCCCAGGATGCGACCCTGACGGCGGGCCGGGCCGATGGACAGCACCCTGTCGTCCTTAAAACCCAATGGTTAGGCGCATCGCAACGGGTGCGTTTAACCGTGCAGGACTGCGGTACGGGTTTTGCCGACAACATCCTTAAAAGGGCATTTGAACCCTATGTCACCACCAAAGACAAGGGCACCGGCCTGGGCTTGGCTGTGGTCAAAAAGATAGCCGACGAACATGGCACGCGGGTGGACATTGCCAACCGCCTGCAAGACGGTCACGTCGCGGGTGCTCAGGTATCGTTATCATTCAGTGTCAAAGGCAATGCGGCGTAACATCACCGAGATGGTTTTTGAGTCAGTCCTGTATTAGACACACACAAAGAGACACATAACATGGCAAATATCTTGGTGGTGGATGACGAACCTGGTATTCGCGATCTGCTGTGTGAGATTTTGAATGACAACGGCCACAGTGTCGAACTGGCCGAAAACGCTGCCCAGGCCCGGGCTGTGCGGCTGCGCATCCGGCCCGACCTGGTTTTGCTGGACATCTGGATGCCAGACACGGACGGGCTGACGCTACTTAAAGAGTGGTCTGTGTCAGGGCTGTTGACCATGCCGGTCATCATGATGAGCGGTCACGCCACCATCGACACCGCCGTTTTGGCGACCAGCATCGGCGCTATTGCCTTCCTTGAAAAACCCATCACCCTGCAAAAACTGCTGCAAGCGGTTGATCAGGGCTTGGCTCTCAACAAGCTGCGCCCTGTGCCTGCACCCGTCAAACCCCCGTCGTCTCAGGCAGCATCCCACCCTGCTACGGGTGGAGGGGGGCTGACAGAGGATGCCAGGATGTCCAAAACCTTTAGCTTTGACAAGCCCCTGCGCGAAGGGCGGGATGAATACGAAAAAGCCTATTTTGAATTTCATCTGGCCCAGGCCAATGGCTCGATGACGCGTGTGGCCGAACAAACTGGGTTGGAGCGCACCCATTTGTACCGCAAGCTTAAACAGCTTGGCATTGACTTTGGGCTGGGTCGGCGTTCATGAGAACCCTTGCCATTTTGAGCGCCCTGCCTGACGAACAGTCCGGCCTACTACAGCAACTGGAGCAGCCAGAGCGGGTTCAACGCGCCGGTCGCACTTTTTGGCGGGGGCACTGGCACGCGCACGCGGTGGTGCTGGCGCTGACCAAGATCGGCAAAGTGGCGGCTGCGACGACCACCACCACCTTGATCGAGGCCTTTGATGTGGACAGGGTTGTGTTTACAGGCGTGGCTGGTGGTATGGGGGCCGGTGTGGGCGTGGGCGATGTGGTGGTGGCCCAAAACTTTGTTCAGCACGACATGGACGCATCGCCCTTGTTTGCCCGCTACGAAATCCCGGAGCACGGCAGCGCCATTTTGACCTGCGATGTGCAGTTGACTGCTTTGTTATTGAGAGCAGTTCAGGCAGGACTGGCGGGCGTTGGCCGTCATTTTCACCAGGGTCAGTGGCTACCAGCGGCCACTGTTCACACCGGTTTGGTGGCCAGTGGCGACCAGTTTGTGTCCGAAGCTGCGGCGGCTCGACAGATGCTTTCGGACCTGCAAGCCGCAGGTTTTTCTCCGCTGGCCGTCGAAATGGAAGGTGCCGCCGTGGCACAGGTGTGTCATGACTATGGTGTGCCGTTTGCGGCTGTTCGCACCATCTCCGACCGCGCTGACGACAGCGCCCATGCTGATTTTTCGGCGTTTGTCACCCAGGTGGCAGGCCCTTATGCCAGGGCGGTCATCGGCCAATTGATGACTTTGCTGTAGAAGCGCCCATGCCCACGCCAATGGTCAGGTATTGAACTCCAGGGTTGCGACCTTCAATAGGCCGCCAGACTGGGTGCCCGTCACCTTGACCTTAACCCCCTGGCGCACGTCAGCGGCCACGCCGTGGCTGTAAGTGGCCGACTGCGCATCGCAACGCTGGCCGCGCATCACAAAATCAGACAGGCTGGTGAACTGATCGATGCGGGCGGTGATCTCGATCGCATTCAACACCTTGCTGTCTTTTTGTTCCAGCGATGTCACCCTCAGCACATTGCCGGCCCAGGTGCCGTGAACTTCCACTCTGTCGTTCACTGCGATGACAGCCCCAGGCGGGCTATAGACGGCATTGCTGACATCAACCTCCGTCTGGCCCAGCATCAGGCGACTGGCCGACACCACGGTGGTCACAAAGCCCTCGATCTCGACCTCTGTACCTGAGTCGCTGTGCGACTTTTGGGCCAGGCCCGGGTTGGTCTGCTGTACATCGGTGACCGCCAAACTGTGTCGGTCAAGGGACAAACTGCCCACCACACGCACCCACTGACCGGTGACCAAGGCCGCAGACAGGCTGCCTGTCAGCGTCAATTCATTGAGCTTGAGACCGTCATGAGAGGCATCAATCACCCCGCTGCTGACCGTGGTCAGGGCGGTGGTGGCCGTCAAAAGCGCAACCCGCGTGGCCAGCCAGTGGTCGCTGTTGGCACCGGCGGGCATGCCCCACACGGCCACCCTAGAGCCTGTACGCAAGTCAGAACTGGCATTGAGGCCGTCAAACGTGGTGTTGCTGTCGGTTTGAATGGTCATGCCCGCAAGCTCAAACTCACCGGCATCTGCTGACGTGACGGCTCCTTGGGCGATGGACCAGACCTCGATGCTGCTGGCGGTGACCTGTGTAGCATCCGCAGCACTGCGTGACCCTTGGATGCCGGCAACCATGCCCAATCGCAGATCCGTCGAAACTGCCGTCACGCCATCCACCGTCACACTGGCCAGCCCATCGTCAAATCTGACTCCGTTGATGATCACGCTGCCAAAGCCCGAGATCGTGCCCTGGGCAAACACGGGTGAACCGGTACCCCCTGTGCCCGGCAGGGCCGCCATGGGGCTGCTGCCGCCCCCCCCACCGCAACCGGCCAAGGCCGCGCCTGTCAAGACAAGCCAACTGCGTCGGGTCAGGCGGGTATGCGCCAGTTTTGCCAGATCAGTCAGTTGATTCAATTGATTCAATTGATTCAGTTCAAACTCTTGTGTCATAGCGGCAGATTCTCGCTGAGGGCGGGCTGTGTGGCATCAGGTGGGGTTGCACAGGGCGCAGTCTGCAAAGCGTCGTAAAAATAAACACCCAATCGCACACGATGTTTGGGGCCGGTGTCGCCTTGGCTGCGCTGCTCGGCCACCGTTGCGGTCTGCAAAAACTGCTGTAAGGCCGCAGTCCACAACTGCCTGGCACGCAATTGCAATTGCTCGGCCTGCGCCTGTGACAAGTCGGCAGAAAAAGCACTTTGCTCTAGCAGGGGTGGCGCAGTGCGGTCAGGGGCCAGGTTATGGACGGCTGTTGCCAGGTGGTCGCTGACATGGGAGGCCAAAAAGTGAAACGTCTCGTCCACACCCTCTTGCGGCACAAAAGCGCCGGTCTTCAACTCAACCCAGCCGTCATCGCGTACCGTCACCACCCCCAGACGAACCATCTCGTCCAGCACAGCCCGTGCCCCCACATCGCGGCTGACCTCGGCCACCAGTGCCGTAAAGTCAGGCTGTCCGGCGATGCCCCGACTGGGAGTGCGCGCCAAAGCACGTGTTGTTTGGTCGGCATTCAAGTATTTTGGCTCGCTGATCCACCTGGCCACCACGCAGGCTGCCACAGACACCATCGGCTTAGACAGACTCTCTGCGACCGGTGCCAAGCGCAAGCGCTTGACATCCTTGCGATGCACACCGGTTAGCAGCGCCACGCGGGTGTCTGAACTGGTGCGGTCAGCCAGCCCATACGCCCCCAGGGCTTCATCGACCAGGGCCTGTTTAAGCAGCTCAACCATCGAAGGTAACTGAAGTCCGTGGTCGATCATCAACCGTGCCAAGGGGTGCAAAACCTGTGCGATGGCCTGCGCGGCCAAGGCGGGTTCAGGCAGACGGCCCTTGGCGGTCGGCGGAACGTTTGCAATATCAAAGGGAGGGTTCATCACAATGCAAGTCTATAAAACGTCTGGTATGCGGCAATCTGGGCTTGTAGGTGCTGGCGGGTCTGGCCGTTGGTACAGGTGGTTACAAAATTTTGGGAATTTTTCACAAAATTTTTGCGACAATCGCAAAACACGGCGAGGATCAGGTATGATTTCGGGAAATTTTCCCAGATTGTAATTTGCATTCACCACAGCCCGGTGGTCAGATGTCTTTTTTGACACCTCATCCGCCACCACTCTACTAAGCAAATAACCTGTTTCACTGTTGTTTTTATTTGATTTTTTACCTTATAGTCCAGCCATGATGACCCAACTGCCCCACCCCACACAACACCTCCAACGCTTGCCCACCCTTTGCCTCGCAGCGGTCGCAGCAGCCCTGCTCGTCACCGCCTGCGGTGGTGGGGATGATGACGGGGATGGCTCGTATGCAGCCGTTGACGGAACAAGCACGCCCAACACCGCCAATGGTCAAACGCTTTACAACACCTACTGTAAGAGCTGCCACGGCAGCAGTTACGCCAAAGCTCGCAATGCGCCTTCCACGCTCAGCGCCATTTCAACCAATAGGGGGGGTATGGGGTCTCTCAGCACCACCATCAGAGCCCAGCAGGCTACCGACATAGCTGCTTACTTGCAATACGGCGTGACAACAGCAACGACGGCTGCGACCACCAGCACCACGGTAGCGAGTGGAACGACCACCACGACAGTGAAGACCACCACCACCACGACGGCAACAACATCGGCCACCGCCGGCAAGACCGCCTACGCTAACAACAGCGTGATGAGCTGTGGCTCGACGGGATGTCACGGTACGCCACCCAGCAGTAACAAAATATTGAGCGGTGCCAACAACCCATCGATCATTAACAATGCCATCGCTTCGGGCAGTGGCGGTATGGGCATGTATGCCGGCGGCAAGCTGACCCCCCAGCAAATAAACGATATCGCCACCTACCTCGCCACTCCCGGTATTTGGTAATTTGGTTTACTTGTCATCTACCCTCAAACCCTCAGAAGGAAATCACACCATGCGTCTATCCAAGTTTTATTCTTTAGCCTTGTCGGGTTTGTTGTTCCCGGCCATGACATCAGCCGTTCCGGCCATCAACCTGTCTGCCGGCTGGAATCTAGTGGGCAACAGCGACCCCACATCCATCGACGTGGCCGTCGGCCTGAGCGACAAGGCCACCATCACCAGTGTCTGGAAATGGAACAAAACAGCCGGCAGGTGGGCGTTTTTTACGCCGGCTATGACTTTGTCCGATCTGTCTGCGTATGCCGCCAGCAAGGGCTACGATGTTTTGACTTCCATTGACCCCAAAGATGGCTATTGGGTCAATGCAGCAGCACCGGTCACATCCATCACACCGCCGCCCGCCGTGGACGGTGTCAGACTTTCTGACACCGACCTGGTGACTGGATGGACTCTGGTGGCCAGTGCTGACCGCAAAACCCCGTCTCAGCTCAATGCCGGTTGGGCCGCCGCTCTGGCCGCCTCAGGCAGGGCCGTTGCCACCGCCTGGGCGTGGGATGCTGCAACCAACACCTGGAAGTTTTACGCCCCATCGTTAGAGTCTCAGGGCGCAACGGCGCTGTCTGACTACATCACCAAGAAAGGCTACCAGCCTTTTACTGCGGCGCTGTCATCCACCGAAGGGTTCTGGGTCAATGTGGCCAACATCACCAGTGCAAGCACTTCGACGACTTCGACAACTTCGACCACAGTCACCCAAGTGACCACAACGACCATCGCAAACACGACCACAACAACCTCGGGCACGGCATCGGCCAACGGTGTGACGGGCAAGACGCTTTACAGCGCCTACTGTGCGAACTGCCACGGCGCAAGTTTTGCCAATGCCAAAAATGCCAGCCTGACTCTTAGCGCCATCACGACAGGCCGGGGCGGCATGGGGGGCTTAAGCGCCAGCATCAAGGCACAGCAGGCAGCGGACATTGCCTATTATTTGACCTACGGTGCAACATCAGGCAGCACAACGGCGACGACAACAAGCACGACTGTAGTGGGCGGGACGGTCACAACAACGACGGGTTCAGTCACGACAACCACCTTGGCGGCAGCCACGGGCCAAGCGCTTTACACCGCCTATTGCGCCAATTGCCACGGATCTCGATTTTCCAATGCCACCAGCAGCAGCAAGACGCTTAGCGCCATTGCGTCCAACAAGGGCGGCATGGCTTATTTAAGTGGCACTATCCAGTCGCAGCAGGCGGCAGCCATCGCCAGCTATCTGTCGTCTTTGACGGGCAGCAGCTCTGGCACAAAGACTGAGGACGACGATGACAACAGTGGCAGTGAAAGCAGCCAAAGGAGCGAAGGCCACAAAAGCGACGAGGATTGAGGTCACCGTTGCCTGTGCCACGGGTGTATGGCCTGTGTGCCGGTAAACTTGCCCCCCAACAACGCGGCATCATTGCCGCGAATTTGCCCCTCTATTGAATGTTTTAATGTTTTAGATTGTTTTATTTACCAACCTGGAGTCTGACGATGAACAACAAACCAACCCCATACTTTTCACTTGGCCTGATCGCAGCAGCGGTGACCGTGCTCACCGCTTGCGGCGGCGGTGGCAGTGTGACCCCCACCATCAGCGGTGTGGTGGCCACCGGTGCGCCTGTCAGCGGGGGCAAGGTGTCCCTGAAATGCACCTCAGGCTCCGTGACAGGTATCACCACGGGCACTGACGGCAGCTATAGCGTGGCGGATGCCAGCGCCCTGGTTCCGCCCTGCTTGGCTGAGGCCACAGGTGGCACACAGGCCCTTCACTCGATAGCCACCGGCTACGGCACAACCAACGTCACCCCCATCACCGAATTGATGGTCGCCAGTCTTTAC
Source organism: uncultured beta proteobacterium (assembly GCA_903822205.1). Lineage (GTDB taxonomy): Bacteria > Pseudomonadota > Gammaproteobacteria > Burkholderiales > Burkholderiaceae_C > Rhodoferax. The sequence continues at coordinate 12,014 of CAIJOK010000045.1, forward strand.
AACGGCAATGCGTCGGCGGCATTTACCCAGTTTGATGGGGTACGGCTTCAGACCGTCGCATCTGCGGCCAACCTGGCCACTGCCAAAACCAATGTGCAAACGTATCTGACATCCTTGGGGGCTGGCACTTTGCCCGCTGACCCCATCGGTGGCACTTTGGTAGCGACATCGGCCACTGACCCTCACGATGCCGTGCTGGTCAGTCTGATGGCAAAACTGGGCAACAAAACACTGGAGGCAGCCGGTGCTGAAGTAACCAAGGTGGCAGTCACCACAGGCACAAGCACGACGACAACGGTTGCAGGTGTCACAACCACCGCTGCTGCAACCACGACAACCGTAGCAGGTACTACGACCACAACAGTTGCACCGGTCACTACAACGACTTCCACTGCCGCCGCTACGACAACATCGACTGCTGCTGCAACAACGACATCGACTGCTGCTGCGACAACCACGACCACCACTGCAACCGTGACAACTACCACGGTGGCAACAGGGCCGGTCGGGGATGCTGCGAATGGCAAAACACTGTACGCCAGCAATAACTGTGGCTCATGTCATGGCACTCCGCCCGATGGCACAAGGTTCAAAACCTTGGACCATAACAGCAGCCTGACTGCCGAATACAACGCCCTGAACGGTTCTATCAATACCATCGGCAGCAGTGGCTATGGCTTCATGAACGGGCAGTACAAAACCTTAACCCAGCAAAATCTTTACGATATTGCGAAGTATCTGATCACGCCCACAAGCTGGTAACAAAACCCTATCAAATCGTAGTCGTACCCGCCGGTTCAACGACTGTGCGGGTATTTTTTTGACTATCACGGTCGCCCCGTGGCGATCACGTGATTGCGCTTTGTTCCCCTCTTTGATTGAACCCTTTTGGAGGTTTTCATGAAACGTCGTTATCTGGTTGTATCTGCCCTGCTGATGCCCGCCGTGGTACCCGCATTGCCCTCTTTGACCCCTGGCTGGAATCTGTTGGGTAACAGCGACCCCACATCGATCTCGGTTGCCAGCACCTTTAACCAGTCCTCTGTGATCAGTGTCTGGAAGTGGAACAAGGCTGAAAAAAAATGGGCCTTGTATTCACCGTCGCTCACCCACAGCGCACTGGCTGACTACGCTGAGGCGCGCGGCTACGATGTGCTGAGTAACATTAACCCCAAAGAAGGTTACTGGGTCAATGCTGCGGCGGCTGTCGCATCCCTGACGATGTCGTCCACGCAGGATGACGATCTACCCAACACGGTCGCAGGAGGGGCAACACTGCAGGTGTCTGATTTGTCACTTGGCTGGAACTTGTTGGCCAGCGCCGACCACAAAAACCCATCCGACTTGAACGCGGGTCTTGGCCCTCAACTGACCGTTGCCAATAAAGCCATCGTTACCGCTTGGGCCTGGGACGCTGCCAGTGCGCGGTGGCGGTTTTATGCCCCATCGCTGGAGGCCCAAGGTTCAGGCACACTGTCCAGCTACATCGCCACCAATGGTTACTTGCCCTTTACGACAGCCCTGTCGCCCACTGAGGGTTTTTGGATGAATGTCGCGCAGGGTGTGCCGGTGTATCCTACAACTACCGTGACGGCGACTACCTCAACAACCACTACATCGGCCAAGACGACCACCACGGCTGCTACGACAACATCAACATCGACTGCTGCTACGACAACATCAACATCGACTGCTGCTACGACAACATCAACATCGACTGCTGCTACGACAACATCAACCGCTGCTCCGACAACATCGACATCGACTGCTGCCACAACAACATCCACTGCCGCTGCAACAACGACAACCGCTGCTCCGACAACATCGACAACGACTGCTGCCACAACAACATCCACTGCCGCTGCAACAACGACAACCACGACTGCAACCACCACCACCACCACAGTGGCAGGGCCATCTGCTGCTAACGGAAAAGTGTTGTACAACGATGCCACCATCGCTACCATGTCCATGAGCTGTGCGAACTGTCACACAACAGCACCCAGTGCCAATGTCAGCAAAGTATTGAATGGAGCCAATAACGCTACCCGCATACAGACCGCTATTGCCAACAACACTGGCATGATGGGCATTTATTCTGGCAAACTGAGCACATCGCAGCTTAACGATATCGCAGCCTATCTGGCCACGCCCAATATCTAATCACTAAACCCTATCAACGCGTAGTCACACCCGTGCGGTTTGCAAAAGCCGTGCGGGTGTTTTTTTTGGTCATCCACGATGATCACCTGGGCGCTGAAGTCTCCCCCCGTTTTGCACATTTTGCACACTTAGAATCCGGCTTCCGCTGCGTCTTGCCTGTGGTCCAGGGGTTCTTGGCGGTCACCCACAAGCAGATCGGCTGCAAGTTGGCATCTCAACGCCCAAGCGGTTTGGCGTAAATCTCGTTTTTGCAAAAGGATTGCGATGTCTGTCTGGTTGTCCTATGCCGCACTGGCTGTGCTCTTTGTGCTCGTGTGTACCGCCTTGTTCTTTTTTACACTGACCCGCGGTGCTTTGCTTTTGCGGGGCGTGATGGGGCAACTGACGCACGATGCTGCCCATGTTTATCCCATTTATTCGTCCATGGGCCTGATCCGCCTGATCGATTACCAACCGATCATCGCTGCCATTTTGCTGTTTCAGTACAGCCGCTTGGTGTCGGTCATCACGCACGGTCTGCGGTGTTCTGACCTGCGCGGCCAAGCCGTCTTGATCACCTCTTGCGCGTTCGGCAACATCATGCCAAAGGTAGCTCAGGCTGCCGTGGATGCAGGGGCAGCCCGGGTGCTGGTGTCCGACTTGATCCAAAACGAACTGGATCACGCTCAAACCAAACTGCACAGCTATCGCGACAAAACCGTCTATCTACAGCAAAACGCGATCAACATGGCGCAGACCGATGGGTCAGTGGCAGCCAATGTCATGTTTTTTTTGCTGCACGAGTTGCCACACCCCCTCAAGCATCAGGCCATCCGCGAGGCCATTCGGGTGCTGGCACCCGGCGGGCGCTTGTATTTGGCCGAGTTTCATCGCCCCAGCCTGTGGGTGCTGTGTGCCCTGAGCTGGACGTATTTCAAGGTGTTTGAACCCTACGGACTGTCGCTATGGGATGCCCATGACCCCGTCAGACAACTGTCGCAGATCGGCGGCCTGACTTGTGAGCGCCACACCGTGTTTTTTGGCAATTTTCAGGTGATCGTGGCCACCAAAAGTGTCAGCACTGGTTTCCAGGGCACTACGCCTCAACCCAACTACGGTTAAATTTTGTCCGGCTGCCTAAGGGGGGCTTGGTAGTTACGTTACGTTTTTTGTATCAAGGAGTTTTTTATGCGATCATTTGCGCAACGTGGTCTGCCCTGGCTGGCTGTGGCCTTTCCACTGGCCGGTTTTGCTGTCTCTGTGGATGTGGTTCAAGGCTGGAATTTGCTGGGTAACAGTGAGCCTGTGGCACTGGACGTGACCGTGGGTTTAAGTGACCCCAACACCGTGCAGACGGTTTGGGCGTGGAACAAGGCAATGGGCTTATGGGCTTTTTATACGCCTACCTTGGGCCAGGCTGACCTGGCCACCTACGCACAAAAAAGGGGTTTTGACGTGCTCACCCGAATTGCACCAAAACAAGGCTATTGGGTCAACACCACCCGGGCCGGAACTTTGACAGTCTCGACGTCGGCAACGCCCCAGACGGGGTCACAGGTTTTGGCTGAAAGTGATCTGTATGTGGGCTGGAACTTGTTGGCCACGGCTGATGGCAAAAACCCCGCGCAGTTGTATGCAGGGCTTGCCCCTGGCCTTAAAGCCTCTCAAAAATCCATCTCAACTTTTTGGGCGTGGGATGCTGTAGGCAACCGGTGGCGGTTTTATTCACCGGGTCTGGCCTCTCTGGGGGGCACGGTGTTGTCGGGCTATCTGGCGCGCAGGTCTTATGCGGCTTTTGACACAGCCCCTGGCGTGAACGAGGGGTTTTGGGTCAGTATGTGGTCTGATGTATCTACGACGACACCCACGACATCGACCACTGCACCGGCTACAACGTCAACGACTGCCGCATCAACCACGACATCTACACCGGCTACAACATCAACGACTGCCGCATCAACCACGACATCTGCACCGGCAACAACGTCAACCACTGCCGCATCAACCACGACATCTGCACCGGCTACAACATCAACGACTGTTGCATCAACCACGACATCTACACCAGCAACAACGTCAACGACTGTTGCAGCTACAACCACCACTGTCCGTCCAACTACATCGACGACCGCTGTAGCAACCACTACAACTACCCAGGTATCGACATCCACCACGTCAACAACAACATCAACGACTACTGTGCTTACCCCCACGCCAACCGGCGGTGTGGTGGTGGATGGATATTTGAAGAACGCCATAGTCACGTGCGACACAAACAACAACGGAGTGTCCGACACGACGAGTGAGGTTTATGTTTATTCCACAGCAACCGGTACGTTCAGCTTTCCACAGGGCTGCGCATCTTCGCTACTGGCCAGCGGCGGCACAAACATTGACACTGGACTTCAGTTTTTTTTCCAGATGAAAGCTCCTGCAGGTGCCACAGTGATCTCGCCGCTGACCACACTGGTGGCCGACGGTGCAACGCAAGATCAGGTCAATACTGCACTGGGATTGGCCTTAGGCACGGCGCTGAATTTGACCGACCCCCACGCCCAAAACACAGGTGGCGCTTTGACCAATCCTGACTTGCTCAAAAAGACTTTGGCCGTGCAGCAGATTTTGCAAAAAGTGACAGAGACTTTGGCGGGCTTGGCAACCCCAGCTTTGACGGGCAGTGCTGCGCTTGAGCCAATTTATGACGCGGTGGCCAAGGCCTTCGCTGCGGGCCTTACGTCTGGCACACCGCTGGTCACTGTAACCGGCACGACTGCTGCGATCGACCTTGCACGTCTGAAAGCGCTGGTCAGCGCTGCCGGAACGGGTGTTGCAGACTCTGCCGTCGTGGATCCCGCCGTCAAGACTGCATTGACCGCCGCCAGTGGCCCTGCCCAATTGGCCACTGTGATCAGTCCAGCCCTCAAGGTTCAGGCTGCCCCCTATCTGGCAGCCCCGTCAGACCCTGCGTCCATCACAGCAATCACCAAAGCCGGTCAGGCCAACAGCGTGATCGCCAGCAGTGTCAAAGTTGCTTTGACCAGTGGTCAGTTAAGTGCATCGACCTTGCCAGCAGACCTTGCCACATTGGCCAGTACGATTGCAAGCAATGCTGATCTCTTCAAAGCCGCACCTACAACAACTGCACCGGCAACAACGTCAACGACCGTTGTCGCTACCACCACCACTGTCCGTCCAACTACAACAACTGCACCGGCAACAACATCAACGACGGCTACAACAACCACGACCACAGTCGCATTTGTAGTCCCGCCCACCATCACATCAATTACCACATCGCCTGGTACTGGCAATCTGGTGACTTTCACTTTTAACTTTGACCAGGATGTCGGTACGTCGTTCACTGCCAGTGATGTGGCAGTCACGAATGGTGTTACAGCCGCTACAGTCGTCAAACTTAGTGGAACCAAGTACACACTGGATGTGACCCCTAATACAGGCGCTACCACGGTCAAGGTAGATATTGCCCCCGGAGCGTTCGCTTACACAAGCGGTGCATATACTACGCCAAGCGCACAGGCCTATAGCAACACCTATACGATACCTTACATATTTGCAAGTAACTACATGGGCAATTGGGCTTTGGCCACCTACAATAACACTATTGCGTCTGTCGAGGGTGGTTCGTTCGGGATTTACATGGACAGTACTCAGGGTGTGAATGCCCCGTTCTGGTGGGGTAGTATCGCTACAGCACCCGTTGCAGCAGACCCCAATGTGGCGTGGGGTTGGGGTATTGATGCCGCCGCCACCAAGCCAACCTTTTTTGGTGGTTTCGTGAACGCACCGAACAATTTAACAGCCTCCATTTCCGGTTATACCAATCTGAAGATCACGGTCAGCGCAAACAGTGAATTGGTCGCGATCAAGCCAAATTTTGACGTGGTACTGGTTGGGCCTACGGTTGGTACTTGTACTCCAGCGTTGATCAGCCCTGTGGCGATTGTCTCTGGGCAGGGTATCGTGCAGCCTTATACCCTGCCGCTGAGTGCGTTTACGTTCAAAACTGCCTGTACCTACACCACAACAGATCAGTTGTTGGCAGCTGGAATCAACTCAGTGCATGTCATTGTCTCGGGTGCCAACATGCAATATACAACCCCATCCTCGGGGACAACGTTATACCCCAATGGTCTGGTAATCGGCAAAATTTATTTTGATTGAACTGCACCGGCACAGCCGCCACTTATACCCATGAACAGGCACTGGCTTATGCACAAACCCAAACGGGTTGGCATCTGCCCAACGTCAAAGAGTTGTTTAGCCTGGTCGACAAAAGCAGGGTCAGTCCGGCGATCGACGCGACGGCCTTTCCGGCCACACCCAGTAGCTATTTTTGGACATCGTCGCCGTATGCGGGTAGTGCGGGCTACCCCTGGAGCGTCTATTTCGGCGTTGGCTTCGTCGACAGCTACCTCCGCGGCGGCTACTACCATGTGCGCCTTGTGCGTTAGTGGTGGGCGTGTTGGTGTGGTGAGTGTTTGGCGTGCCCGTCAGTGCTTTGAGCGCGAAGCGCTTTGGGGTATTGCTCTCGTTCCCACGCTCCTGCGTGGGAATGCGCTTTGAACAATCGTTGATGCCGGAACGTTGGAAGACATTCCCACGCAGGAGCGTGGGAACGATGAATGAAAAAGCCGCACCGCCCACACCCTCACGCAGCCCCTGACGGGGTGCTTGCAATCCATGAGTCATGGATAACTCCCATTTTTTCAACCTGTTGTCATGATCCGCAAAAAACTCCCCATCGGCATTCAGACCTTTGCCAAAATCCGCGAGGATGACTGCTACTACGTTGACAAAACCGGCATTGCTGTAGATTTGATAACGCGTGGCTCACACTATTTTTTATCGCGGCCACGGCGGTTTGGCAAAAGCCTATTTTTGGATACCCTGAAAGAATTGTTTGAGGGCAACGAATCGCTTTTCAAAGGGCTGGCCGCAGAG
>CAIJOK010000046.1 GCA_903822205.1 uncultured beta proteobacterium
AATTTCGTAAATTTTGACCGTTTATGCTTGATTTATATTGATATTTTTACTTTACAAAAGTCAAACCGGCTGTGTAGAGATCAGGTTGTCTGAGAATGCTCCTTTTGATGGACAAAAAAAATGCCTACGACCCGTTCGGGAGGTAGGCATTGGGTTGGGGGATGTTGGAATTCGGGATTAAAAAAAGAAACGGCATCCAGGCTTATCTGTCAGGGGTTTACTTGCCTGAGATCGAATGGATCTAGGCGTTGCTTACCGATGACCGAGAAACTATGGATGCCGTTATTCTCACGACCGCTAAGGGTTATGGGTTAGACCAATGAAGGCGGTCTCTTCCTACGACGTTGTCAGTTTTTTGCCCACACAATGTCGTCAAATAGGCTTTTAGCCGCTAGGCTTGGTTATAGAGGAAATAAAAAAAAGCACCCAGGGTCAGAAACCGAGGGTGCTTTGGTGGGAGGGGTTTGGGTGATAGGGATTTGGCTATGAAGCCTTAATAGTGGTGATGATTAGTGTATGATGAGTAAGTTTGAACCACCCGTTAAAATCTATCGCAAACTTTCTTTCTAAAGACATCACATTAGCATAAAAAAATGATGCCAAGTGGATCATGTTTAGATCTTCTGGATGAAAATTAATTTCATACTGTAACTACTTGCATTATAATGATATTCATCAACAATTGAATGTTTTCACTTGTCGAACTATTCTAAAATAGTTAATTTGAAGATGAATTTTTCTTTAGACATCAATTTCTATACACATTTTCAGGCCGATTCCGGAATATCTGTTGATTATTTCCACAGGGCTTCAATGGCTTTGTATTTTCCGTTCTTTTGAATGATTTCGAATCCCTGGTTGAATTTCGTTAAAAACTTCGCACCATCTGGGTGCTTTTTGCTAAATGCAATATACAGACCTGGATCGGCAACCACGCCAACAGCTTTGAATTTATTAGTAAACTCCTTGTTGCTAATAAATAGTGCATTGGCCACTTTTTCGTATGCCACCATGTAGGGTACCCGCTTGTTCAACAACTTCTGGAAGCCTTGTTCGTCCTTGTCCGCCACGCTGCGCTTGATGTTTGTATTTGTATCAAACTCTTCACCATACTCGTAATCTCGGGTCACGGCCACATTTTTCCCGATAAGGTCTTTGGGTGATAGGTTTGATTCGGTCGAGTCAGCGGTTGAATAGATGTTTATCTTTCCGTTGAACAAGGGTTTTGCGTGCCACAGGTAGTTGCTTTCCAGTACGCTATTACGCGCCGCATCAAAGCATCCCACCAACTCACCATCTTTGGTCACCGCCATGCAGCGGGCATAGGACATAGCTGTAAATTTCACATCCACTCCTGCAGCTTTTAAGGCTTCGCGCACAATGTCTACAGCAAAGCCCTTAGCCTCCATTCCAACCTTGGAACTGTAGGGTGCCCAGTCGTCCTCAGCCCCAATCGTAACAGTTTCAGCCCAACACCCCCCTCCAAAACAGGCAAGCAGTAATACAGAAGTTTGAAGGAATTTGTAGAAGTTATTAATGATCATGTGTTTCTCCAGAATTTAGTTAGTGCCAAAATGAAAGATAATTTTGTTTCAATAAAATAGAAATTAAATATTCCTGTTAATGCAATTGAGCGTATTGATAGTTTTATAAATTTACCTCCTAATGGTTAATTGTGACAGCTTGACCCCAATATAGTTGTTCCTTGAACTAAACCCAAGGCACCAATTTTCGAATTGTAGAGGATACAGAAGGCTATGTTAGTTTAAGCATTTTGAGAGTTTCAAAATTTCAAAATACCGACGGCTTTAGCCAAACTTTCAGCTTGACTTTGCATCGAACCGGCGGCGGCGGCGGCTTCTTCCACTAAAGCGGCGTTTTGCTGAGTATTATTGTCCATTAAGCGTATTGCCTCGTTGATTTGGCTGATGCCAAGTGTTTGCGCATCACTGGCCGACTGGATTTCGGCCATCATACCTGTGGCTTTACGCACGCTGTCCAAAATCTCTGTCATGGTTGAGCCTGCTTCGTCTACTAGTTTGGTGCCAACCCCTACATTGGTGACCGATTCATTAATTAATGCCTTGATTTCTTTAGCCGCCGCGGACGACCGTCCAGCAAGGCTGCGTACTTCAGTGGCCACAACAGCAAATCCACGGCCCTGCTCTCCAGCTCGCGCCGCCTCCACGGCTGCATTAAGAGCCAAAATATTGGTTTGAAACGCAATGCCATCAATCACGCCAATGATGTCCACAATCTTGTTCGACGACTGGTTGATGGCACCCATGGTTTTCACGACTTGCTGCACTACGACACCTCCCTTGAACGCCACTTCGGCAGCATTACTAACGATATGATTGGCTGTCTGTGCGCTCTCGGCATTTCTTTTGACCGTGTTTGTCAATTCGTCCATGGAAACTGCAGTCGCCTGCAAGGAGCTAGCTTGCGATTCCGTTCGCATGGAAAGATCCAAGTTACCACTGGCTATTTCATTAGATGCATGTGCGATGGTTGAAATACTGTCGCTTACCTGAGCAATAATTGTTTGCAACCGTTCAATGAAAGTATTAACGCCGTCTGCCATATCGTAAAATTCGTTCGTGTTGCCTCGCGGCATGCGCTTGGTCAGGTCAGCGTCCCTGGCCATCTCGCGCAGGATTTGACTCACTTGCGCCAACGGATTGAGTACCACTGAACTCAAAATTCGTGAGAGTGCAAGGACAATAATCACATTAAGCACCACCATCTGAATGATTGCACGCTGAAGTGCGTCACTGAGTGCGTCGTTAATTTGTTTATAGGACACGTATACCGTGACCCGCCCCACCGCCTCTGACTTGCCGTCTTCGGTAAATTCAAGGTCAAGTTCCTTTGATGCATCCGAGAGCGGTGTTTCAACTGATGGAGCCACCTTCCCGTCGGCACCCCGTGTACTTCCTGCCAGTATTTTTTCCCCTTTTTTAATCATGATGCCTGATATAAAAGTGGAAGTCATTTCCGACTTCAAGCCTTGATCGATAAGTGCTTTGTCGTAGTTCCACAGCGATCTGGGCAAGATGTTGGACAACCGTTCAAGGCTTGCCTCAACTTGTTGCGCCATAGATTCCTGGAGAGAAGCTTTCATCCGAAAATAGTCCAGCGCACTGAACGAAAACAATATGGCAGTGATGATAAAAATACACAGCACATTGAGTCGTTTTTTGATACTTGTCGGTTTCATGAAATTCATATTCCATTTCTTTGATGTGACAGCAATTCCTGACGGCGTTGGTGAATAATTATTTTTCCAGACCTAGCTTATTCTAGGTAACATTCAAATTGAGATTAACTATACAAGGTGAAGCGCACAGAGTTTTCCACAATTAGTCTCAGTTTGATAGCTACCTAGAACTAGCCTGCATGCTGTTCTTTAACGTGAAACAACTTGTACTCAAAACGCTCAAAACCCTTGCCCAGAAAGCAATTAAAAAATTACGTGCAACTACCAGGTGGCCTCGGCCAAGCGCTACCGCTAGCACCTATAACTTCGGACTTAACCCATCTTTAACAAGCGGTCAAAAATAGTTATTAGATTCAATGAGTTAGCGCGGTGCTGTTTTTTGTTGCGCAAAAGCCGCTCGTATGTTGTTGATCTCAATATGGTTTATTTTGCTGTTAATAAACATCGGTTAAGGGAATGCACAGATGTTTCATTCTACGGGGTGTCGGATCGCCTACATGAAAGTTGGGTCGGTGTCCAAAACGCCCCCCTCCAGACCATCTCAATCGCCATCCGGTATGACGGCATCAGCGACAGCCCCCACAGCCTTTGCCGTCACCTTTACACCTGTGGCAACCACGGTGACGGCAGCATCAGCCACGGCCACCACGGCACAGCCTTGCAATGAAAATAGGAAGCTGGCACTAACCAACAGGCACAGAAAAAGGTGTGGCATCTGAAGCATTCAGAAATGGAGCAACCGAACCAATGCAGAACGGGACAACTCCCATAGTCCAATCCAGCAACAAAAAAAGCACCAGGGCCATTGACCTAAGTGCTTGATTTGTTTTGACATTTTGGCTCCCCGACCTGGGCTCGAACCAGGGACCTACGGATTAACAGTCCGGCGCTCTACCAACTGAGCTATCGAGGAATACAAATCCATTGTAAACGCATCGGGCGTGGTGGCAGTCTCCAAACCGGACATCTGTTGTTGTTCATCGCCAATCCTCACGATCGATTAGGGTGTTTTGCAAATCAGCTTGATGTTCCGTTTATGTTCCATCTGAGGTACCCATGAACTGTCTAGGTTAAATTAGACTACATTGACACATTTGGACCCTGCCTGCGTCGCCACCTTTTTGACTGATTTGGACGATGTTCTAGCTGTCAGAAAACAGTTTACGGGTGCTGAGTATGCGCAGTTTTCTGTTGCACAGCATTGACGGTCTGTGGTCCAGGCGGGTAATGGTTGTTGCTGTTGTGATGTGGTGATCACAGCGGCAGTCTTTGTCTCTTCTTGCTGTTCCACCTCACGCCCAACATGATGATGTATCTGACTCTTCATTCCAGCCGCCTGCGCGTTTTTGTTATCTGCTTGGTGGCTATGTCCGTGAGCCTGCCCGTGGCGTGGGTTAGTCTGGGGCGCTTGCTTCTTATGGTGGGTAGTCTGTTGTACCTCATCACCCGTCTGGTGCGACGTGAAAGTGATCCAGAGCTTAGGCAACTCTGGTCTGTACCGGTTTCCCTGCTTGCTTTAGCGGTCTTTGCTTTAGGTGTGGCTGGTACTGTGGCATCCGACGCAGTGGCCTGGGTGGCATTTTGCAAACATAGCAAAATCATTGGGGTTGCCCTGCTTGTCTGCCTGATACGCCAGCGACAAGAGGCTTTGCTGGCGCTGGCGGTGTTTTTGGTGGGGCAGGCCATTTTTATTGTGAGTTCCTGGGTTATGGTGGCAGGCTTTCGTGTGTTGTGGGCCACCAGTGACGCATTGCAACCAGGGAATAATTCCGTGGTGTATTCGTCCTATCTGGATCAAACCCTGATTTTTACAGCCAGTGCCGCTGTGTTTTGGCATTTGCGCGGCTATTGGCCCCGTGATTGGTCCAAAACCTGGTCTTTTGTCCACTGGCTGCCAGCCGCGTCAGTCGTTTTGGCGCTGGCTGCGGTGGTGAACGTTCTTTTTTTTCAGGACGGTAAAAGCGCTTATGTGGCTGTGCTGGCCGTGTGTACTTTGGCTTTGGTGTGGCAGTTGCCTAGCCGGTGGCGCGTGTCGGCAGTTCTACTAGCCCCTCTGGTGTTGGGCTTATTGGTCTATGCGAGCTCTGCGAGGGTGCAACTTCGGGTGGCCCAGATCATCCATCACAGTCAGAGTTATATCGCATCAGGCAACAGTGACAGCTCATCAGGTTTTAGGTTGCACGCCTGGCGGCTATCGCTACAGGCCATGGCTCAGCGCCCCCTGACGGGTCATGGCACAGGCAGTTGGACCGTGTCCATCAAACGCATGGAGGGCGAACACGCCGACCAGATTTTTGGGGACGGTTTGATGGGAAATCCTCACCAGGAGTTTTTGCTCTGGGGGGTTGAGCTGGGTTGGGGCGGAACGGCTCTGCTGCTGGCGTGGCTTTTCTGCCTGGTGCGCGATGCGTTGCACTTTGACACCCCCGTCAGGTACGCCACATGGTCGGTGGTGGCGGTTATGGGGGTGGCTTGCTTGTTCAATTGTGCCCTCTATGATGCACTGATCGGCGACTTTTTTTGTGTCACTTTGGGTCTGTTGATGGCTTTGGGGGTCAGACGGTCCACTCGGCATGTCGAGACAGTTTCTGGTGCATGTGCCTTGACGCAAGGGAAATGCCCGTCATGATCTCATCCGATTCCACAGAGCCTTTCGATCAGAATCTGCCCGCCGCAGGGACGGTCTTGCAGCGTTTGCGCCGTTTGATGCCCTATTTTGGCAGTTTGCCAGGCACGTGGGTTCTGGTGGCTGTCAGTGCTGCAGTGGGTGCGGCTACCGAGCCCATGATCCCGGCCCTGCTCAAGCCACTGCTTGACAGGGGGTTTGGGCAAGGCGATTTACCGGTCTGGGTCGTACCTGCCTCATTGCTGTTGCTGTTTGGGGTGCGCGGACTGGCCGGCTATCTGTCGCAAATCGGTTTAACGCGGATCACCCACTGCAGTTTGTTGCTGGTGCGCCGCGCATTGTTTGCCAAAATTTTGTCCGCTGATCTGTCCTTGTTTGCCACCACCAATGCCAGCACGCTGTCCAACACGGTGGTCTATGAGGTTCAAAACGGTGCCGCCATGCTGGTCAATGCCGTGCTCAGTCTGACCCGCAACGGTTTGACCCTGATCGCGCTGACGGCCTACCTGTTTTACCTGAACTGGATGCTGACCTTGATCGTGGCGGCCATGTTCCCCTTTGTCGCTTGGGTGATGAGGGTGTTGACACAGAGGGTACACCGATTGACAGAAGCCCATCAGGCTGTCACCGACCAATTGGCTTATGTGGTTGAAGAAAACGTCTTGGCGCATCGAGACATTCGCTTGTACGCCGCACAGGCCGTGCAAGCTGAACGGTTTGAGCGTTTAAGTCAATCTCTGCGCCATTTGGCGATGGAGTCCACCGTGGCAGGGGCTGCCATGACCCCGATGACGCAGATGCTGGCTGCAGTTGCACTTTCGGCCGTGATCTCGGTGGCCTTGGTGCAAAGCGCCCACAGCGGCACGTCGGTAGGTGGGTTTGTGGCGTTTGTCACCGCCATGCTGATGATCATTGCACCGGTGCGTCAGCTCTCTGAGCTTGCCGGCCCCATCACGCGGGGCTTGGTGTCGCTTGAGCGGGCGTTAGCGCTGATCGAACAAACAGCCGATGAATCAGGCGGGTCGTTTTCTTTGCCACGGGCCACCGGATCGATCACCATGTCAAATCTGACAGTGCAATATCCGCGTGCGACAGAACCGGTTTTGAATATTCACGATTTCAGAATTCAAGCGGGCGAAACGGTGGCCCTGGTTGGGGCATCAGGCGCAGGAAAAACAACTTTAGTTAACCTGTTGCCTCGGTTTATCGAGATGGCCTCTGGTTTGATTGATCTGGATGGCCACGATTTACGTGAATGGAATTTGGATTCATTGCGATCCCAATTTGCCGTGGTCAGTCAGAATGTCATTATGCTCAGCGGAAGCATTGCCAGTAATGTTGCCATGGGGATGCTGCCGATCGATCGTGACAAAGTGTACGCATGTCTTTGTGCTGCAAATCTGGGCAGTTTTATCGCGGGCCTGCCATACGGAATGGATGAACCAGTGGGCCACAATGCCACATTGCTCTCGGGTGGGCAGCGCCAGCGATTGGCGATTGCCAGGGCACTTTACAAGGATGCGCCTATTTTGATACTGGACGAGGCCACATCTGCGCTAGATACCGAGTCTGAGCGTGCAGTACAAGAAGCACTGGAAAGACTGATGAAAAATAGAACCACACTGGTCATTGCCCACCGGCTCTCGACGGTTCATCATGCCAGCAAAATTATGGTGATGGATTCCGGACGTATTGTTGAATCAGGAAATCATGCCCAGCTCATGCTACACAATGCTCAGTATGCACACCTCTATCGCATGGGATTGCATGAATCTAAAAAATCGGCATAAATCAGTGTTTGCGGGCCATGATCTGGGCATGCTCATTGATGCCGATCAGGTTAAAAAATGCGGCCACCAGGGTTGGAACCTCCCGAAACTCGATATGACACCCCAGCGCCTGGCCGTGCGCCGCCCAGTTCAAAATACTGCCTGCTGCCGAAAAATCAACACGGATCAAGCGTCGGCATGAGATCACGATCTGCTGCGTGCTGTGAGACATGGTTTCAAGCGAAATCAGAATGTCGGACGCATCTCCCCTCAACTCTCCGGTCAGTTCTACCCGCCCAACCGGCAATGCACCGTGCGCAGGCAGTGCAGTGCTTGTCATCGCCGCCGTGTCGCACCACTCATCTCCCTGTGCAAACACGGGGCCATTGCCATCAACTGTCGGGTTTGCTTGTGGCATCTGGTACAGACGAGTGCAATGAACGTCGCGCCAAGACGGGGGAGATATCTCAAAAGTCACACAATAATCAAGTGCAGATAACTCAAAATCATCCTGCAAATGCAACATTCGGAACATGTCAAACCGCAGTGACCACCAAAACGGTGCGATCTGCCTGACCCCGACGGGTGTGGCAGACCGTACCACATCGATCAACGTGGGTACACCCTCACAGTAAAGTGATACCGGCTGGTCGCACCACTGGGCAAACAGCGATGCCAGCTCCTCTGCGGCTCCGGGTGTCAGTTGCTGTAGGTTAGACCAGTCCAGTGACCAGGTACTGACAGACTGCCTGTGACCAACTTTGAGCTTGTCAAGCGCCCCCACGTTCAAGTGGGCAGGACACTGCCAAATGAGGGTGCTGCTCTTGGCCTCTGCGAGCTTAGCCTCCTGTGGCACGACGGCATCCGCTGCGGTTGTCTTGGCCGTTAAGCCAATTTGTTGCGGGGTTGAAAACCATATCGGTGGTGGTTTATCAAAACGCCGCACGTAATCCAACGCCCACCGTTTAAAACCAGCCTGCTGACCTGTACACCGGTACAGATCAAACAGAGCCTCAGCCCATACGTCAGCAACCTCCTTGAACACATTGCCAGGCGCAAGGACTGCAAGCAACACGGCCTCTGCACCCGAATCATCGCCATTGGCAAACCGAATAGAGGCCTCTTCAAGATCGGGGTCAGAAAGACTACCTCCCAACTCAACAGCAAAAAGTTTGGAGGCTGCCACATCACGACTAGGCGACTGGTGTGAACCGATCGTCGTGGGATCATTCAGTAAGGACTTGGCATCGTTGGATGTAGCCCCCATCATCGTGAGCACGTCGTCCGTGCTGTCAGGCATGGCTTGGGTGGGCACAAAATCGCAGATATCAGAGGTCTGGCCTCGTGAAGAGGGTGAAGATTGCCTGAGGGCCGTAGGTTCACTGACACCCGATGGACCAGGCGCAGAGTGTGGGTGACCTTTCCACCACTGCCGCGACATCTGAGCTTCGATCTCGTCGATTTTCTTGAGCGTGTCGGCGCGTTCTCCCAGGTCGGAATAGTTGGTGGTACCGCGGAAAATCGAGACTTTGCTGGCCATTTCAGGGGTGACCATCAACATACTACGACGCAATTTGCGAAGGTGATCAAACTCACGCTTGCGGACGTTGTCGTCGTGCCGCTTGCGCTCAATCATGTTTTTGAGTGCTTGTTTGTTGTGACCGGTGCTGACTTCAGGCCCTGACTTGTCCAGGTCCGACCAATCAGTGGTTGGGTTGCGGACAAATCTAGCAACCTTTGAAAGCAGTCCGGAGCTATTGCTGGGGGTGGCCATAGTTAGCAGGCGTGGGCGACAAAACGTGCCCGTCATTCAACCTGACTTATTCACCAAACATTTTTTGCTTGACCTCGCGGCGCTGCTGGGCCTCAAGCGATAGGTTGGCGGTGGGTCTGGCCAGTAGCCGCCCTACCCCTATGGCCTCGCCTGTTTCTTCGCAATAACCATAGTTGCCAGTGTCAATGCTGGTGATGGACTGCTCTATCTTTTTCAAGAGTTTACGCTCACGGTCACGGGTACGAAGCTCCAGCGCATGTTCTTCTTCGATGGTGGCGCGGTCGGTGGGGTCAGGAACCACCACGGTGTCCTCACGCAGATGCTCGGTGGTTTCTCCAGCATTGCTCAGGATGTCATTTTGAAGTCTGACCAGTTTCAAACGAAAGAAAGCCAGTTGGGTTTCATTCATGTAGTCATCGTCAGACATGGCCATGATTTCAGCGTCCGATAGTTGTTCAACGGGTTTTTTCTTCCAGTTATTGGTCAGCTTGCTGTCTTTTTTGAGGGCAGACGATGTTGGCGACAAAATGGGCAAAGCAGGCGTTGCGCGGGTAAAACTGGCTTTGACAGCGTTGGATGCGACAGATTGCGCCATGGAAGGCACTGTCAATTGCACCAGACGCGAGGATGGACGCCCTGATCGCACCGGAACACCCGTCACGGACAAGTCAGGCTCAGGCACTGGCGCAGCGGGCTTAGGGGGGGTGATGGTTTTTGCTGGCGCAACGGTCGTTGGTGTTTGTGCAGCAACCTTGACAGGTGCAGCAACTTTGGCAGGTTTAACGGGTGTTTCTGCCTGTGTCGAGGGCTTGGCTTTTGGGGCCACCGGGCCAGCTTTGAGGACGGCTTTGACTTTGGTGGGGACAGACACCTTGGCCTTGGCCACAGGTGTCACAACAGTCTCGGACGCTGCAACAGGTGGGGTATCCACAGGCGTGGCAGGTGGTTTGGGTTGTGCCACTTTTTTGGGGGCTGGCGATGGCTTAGCTTTTGCTACCTTAGCCTGCTGCGCCTGCAGTGGTTCGGCTGCTGTCTCATCTGACGGTGCTTTGCCAGACAAGCTCATTTTGAGGGGCCTGGCGGGTTTTGACACCACAGTTTCTGCGACATCTGTCGCTTCATCAGGGAAAGGGCGAGGTGCTTTGGCAACTACCTTGGCAGGAGGTGTAGATGTGGCCTGTTCGGGCTTTTGTGTGCCAGTTTTAAGGGTGTCGGATTTTTTTTTTGTCACAGTGGGCCTCCTGGGGGTTTTAACGGCGGGTGAGTGTAGTGTTTTGCTGGCCGATCAAAGGCATCACCAACAGTCCCTGCTGATTCTTCAAACCAGGCTCTGCTCCATGCCCTGTAAAAAAATGTCCACAGGCAGGTCGATCCCGATAAAAACCATTTTGCTTTCACGCTTTTCACCGTCAGCCCACACCTGGCCCAAGTCGCTGCCCATCAACTGGTGCACTCCCTGAAAGATCACCTTACGGTCAGTGCCCTGCATGGACAAAACGCCCTTGTAGCGCAACATACGCGGGCCATAGACCTCAACCATCGCCCCCAAAAAGTCCTCAAGACGCTTCGGGTCAAGGGCCTTGTCTGACCTAAAGACAAAACTAGACACATCGTCATGTAGCGCGTGGGGGCGGCCATGGTGGTGATCTAGCCGGTGTGACTGGCAGCCGCAGTCAGTACCGTGTTCGTGGCAGCGAGGGTGATGGTCGTGACCATCATTGCTTTGCAAAAAGTCAGGGTCAATACCCAGCCTGTCGTCTAAATGAAAGCCGTGTAGGTCAAAAATATCAGACAAAAGCACATCGCCAAAATGCACGGCCTGCAAACGGGCACGGGGATTCATCTGGCGCAACCGGTCCATGAGAGCTGTAGTGTCTGACGCAGCCACCAAATCGGTCTTGCTGATAAAAATCTGGTCGGCAAAACCTACCTGACGGCGGGCTTCCTGATGCTGGTCAAGCTGCGCCTGTGCGTGTTTGGCATCCACCAGTGTCAAGATCGAGTCCAGCAGATAGCAGGTGGCAACCTCGTCATCCATAAAAAAAGTCTGCACCACTGGCCCAGGGTCTGCCACACCGGTGGTCTCAATCACCACACGGTCAAAGTCAAGCAGGCCTTGGCGTTTTTGCGTGGCCAGCAATTGCAGTGCAGCACGCAAATCTTCGCGGATGGTGCAGCAAATACAGCCGTTGTTCATTTGGATGATCTGCTCTTTGCTGCCGGTCACCAAAATGTCGTGGTCAATATTCTCTGAACCAAACTCGTTTTCGATGATGGCGAGTTTCAGACCGTGATTTTGCGACAAAACACGCTTTAAGAGTGTGGTCTTGCCGGCCCCCAAAAAACCGGTCAGGATGGTGGCAGAGATCATGCTCATGATGCCCATCGTAAAAAAGCGGCGAGTGTAATGTTGCCTTTTTAGCCGCAAACAAAGTCGATGCCAGCGTGAAGGCACCACTGAGCATCTCCCTGAAAGACCGCGTGCGTTTGCACGACGGTGGTTCATTTTGATGCACAATCCAGCCTTTCTCCGTGTTCTCTTCTATTTTTTTGGAGCTTATCAATGAACCCATTTGCTAAAACTTTCAGCCTGACGGCTTGCGCCTTGGCTGCGTCCCTGATGATCAGCGCCTGCGGCGGAGGGTCATCGACCGATGTCACCAAGCCCACGGTCAACATTACGTCCTCCGCTGATGCTGCGGGTGTGGTCACGTTTACCTTCACGTTCAGTGAGCCTGTCCGCAGTTTTACTAAGGAAAACGTGACGGTGACTGGCGGTAACTACGGGGTATTTGCTGCTAGTACCACACTGCCCAATGTTTACACACTGACCGTCACACCAACGACCGGCCCTATCACCGTGGCGCTTAGCGCCGGTATATTGTCTGATTTGGCCGGCAACCCCATTGACGTTGTTCCAGCCACACCCGGCTCAACCACGACTGCCGGCGGTACGACAACCACAACTGCGGCTGGTGCAACATCGACCACTGCTGCTGCAACATCGACCACTGCTGCTGCAACATCGACCACTGCTGCTGCGACATCGACCACTGCTGCTGCAACATCGACCACTGCTGCTGCGACATCAACTACGGCTGGTGCGACATCGACCACAGCCACAGTCACAACGACCACTGTCGCACCCGGCCCTGCACCCACTGTTGCAATCACGGCAACCCCTCTGACGGGCGGCAACGTGCGGTTTATCTTCAACTTCAGTGCAAACGTTGGCACTTCGTTCACCACTTCAGACGTTGCCATCGTAGGCGGTGGCGCTGCGACAGTCGGCACAGCACCGGCAGTCGGTGTACAACAATCCACCACCAATCCATTGATTTACACATTGGATGTAACGCCCACAGCGGTTGCCGTTAACGTGACCATAGCCGCCAATGCATTCAGCGCGTCCAATGCTACCAATACTGCGGCTGCAGCCCTCAACTACACGGTGCCGTTCATTTTCGCCAGTGACTACTACGACGGTGGTAGCGGTACCAGCATTGGCATTGATACAGCAACTGGCAACAGCAAAATAGCCTCCGCTGAAGGAGGGGCTTTTGGCATTTACTGGGATAAAGCAGCGGGCGTGAAGGCTGCTATTTGGTGGGGTCAGGTGTACTCAACGTTCGGCAAGTCAGCAGACCCCAGTGTGGGCTGGGGTTGGGGTATTGACAGCACCGCCACAAAACCGGGTTGGTTGGCGGGATATGTCAATGCGCCCAACAATGTCACAGCCGATGTGTCTGCCCGTAACAATTTGGAGATCGTGTTGAACGCAAACTCCCAACTGGCAGCCACCAGTCCGACATTTTCAGTGTTACTGGTTAGCCCCGATGTTGGGACGGGAGCTACTGCATGTACGCCAAAATTGACTGGATCTGTCAAACTGACGGATATAACGGGTTTGGCTTTTCCGTTGTACAAGCTGCCGTTGAGCGGGTTTACTTTGAACAGTCCCGCTTGCACTGGCTACACCACAGCAGCAGATGTTCTTAAAAAAGTCAGTGCTGTGCATGTACAGGCAACCAGTGATATCCAGTATAAGACCCAGGCAGTTGACCAGACCACGAAGGCTCCCCTCGTGCCTGCTACCTATGCCAACGGTTTTGTCCTTGGCAAAATCTATTTTGATTGATTTCGCTTGATTTGACTGTATTGATAACCCCCGCCAAATGGTGGGGGTTTTTTTATTCAATTTTTTGGAGTACTGTTATGCAATTCAAACTTCGTTTAATTCCGGCTGCTACCACCGTTTGTGTGCTTGCGGCCTGTAGTGGCGGCGGCGGATCGGGCGGAATACCCACACCCATACCCACAAGCGGTGTGGTGGTGGATGGCTATGTGAAAGGCGCCAAGGTAACTTGCGATACCAATAACAATGGCCTGACTGACACGGGTGAGGCTTTTGTTTTTTCCATTGCAACCGGTGCGTTTATCTTTCCGCAGGGCTGCGCGTCTCCAATGTTGTCCAGTGGAGGTACGAGCATTGACACCGATCTCTTGTTTGTGGGCCTGATGAGGGCCACCGCTGGGGCCAAAGTGATCTCGCCACTGACCACCTTGGTGGCCCACGGCGCGACGCAGGACCAGGTCAATCATGCTCTCGGACTAACCGCTGGCACGGCGCTGAATACGCTTGACCCCCGCGCCCAGAACGCCAATGGCGAACTGGTTAACCCTGACCTGCTGAAGAAGACTCTGGCAGTGCAGCAGCTGCTGCAAAAAGCCACTGAAACAACTGCGGGCCTGGCCGGTATCACAGGCAGCGCAGCGCTTGAGCCCATTTATGACGCAGTGGCCAAAGCCTTTGCTGCGGGCTTTGCGTCTGATGCCACACCACTGATCACGACAACCGGCACTGGTGCGGGAACGATCGACCTTGCGCGTCTTAAGGTGCTGGTTAGTGCTGCCGAAACGGGTGTTGCCAGCTCTCCCACAGTTGACCCTGCCGTCAAGGCTGCACTGGCCGCCGCAGGTGGCCCTGCCCAATTGGCCAACGTGATCAGTCCAGCACTCAAGGTTCAAGCTGACCCCTATCTGGCTGTAGTGTCAGACGCTGCGTCCATCACAGCAGTCACCAAGGCGGGTCAGGACAACAAAGTGATCGCCAGCAGTGTCAAGGTGGCTTTGACTAGCGGTGAATTGGCTTCGTCCACTCCGTCAGCCGCCATCACCACACTGGCCAGTTTGATTGCAGGCAATGCTGCGATCTCCATACCGATGACCACCACGACAACTGGCAGCAACACGACCACTACCGCTGCCGGTGGAACGACCACAACCGCTGCCGTTGGAACGACGACGACCGCTGCCGGTGGAACAACCACTACCGCTGCCGGTGGAACGAGCACAACCGCTGTCGTTGGAACGACGACGACCGCTGCCGGTGGAACAACCACTACCGCTGCCGGTGGAACGAGCACAACCGCTGCCGTTGGAACGACGACGACCGCTGCCGGTGGAACAACCACTACCGCTGCCGGTGGAACGACGACGACTGTAGTTGGTAAAACCACCACGACCGCAGTGGGTGGAACCACCACGACCGTGGGTTCTTCCACCACCACGACAGCCGGTCCCATCGCTGGTAATTTTCTTTATCTGACCAACGATGCCATCAGCCTGGCAGACGGTGTGTCTGAGACCAGCTACACCATGGCGCAGTTCCAGTCCACCACGGGTATTGATGTCAAGTGGCCGATGGCCAGCACGACCGCCATCAAGTTCAAACTGGCCGAGAACGGTAGCTTTAACTTTGTGGCAGGGCAGACGCTTGAAGCGGCCATGACCATCACCCAGGACACACCGGCAGGGTCAGGGCAGGTCAGCGCCTACATCAGAAATGTCAAGGTCACCAAAACAGGCAGCAGTATTGTTCTGTCTGTGCCAGCGTTGGCTGATGCGATGGTCTATGGTGTGTCTGGCGATGGCAAAAAAAATGCCGTTGTTGACTTTTCTAAGTCTGTCGCCAATGTGACCAATACCTTGTCGTCTGTTGCCAATACCGTGAGCACCGTGGTGCTGGGCGATGTGGTGAACTATGCTGTCAATGGGGTCAGCAATGACTTTAGCAACATTTATGCCCTGTCCGGCAAGTACAAGGTCACGGTTGTGGTCAGCCAGTTGCCGCTCAGCCAAGCGAATGGAAAGGCATTTACACCACTCACTGTGTCTGTGCCCACGCAGGTCGATCCCACCACAAAGCTCCCTGTGGAGTCGTCTAAGGTATCGGTGACCGGTTATGGTCTGGTGGGTTACATCAACCTGGTCAAATAAGCATCGTTCTTAAGTATCGTTCTCATGCAGTCCCGCTTGGCCTTGGCCCACGTCTTTGCCAGACCGATGGGCATCTTTGCGGGCTGCTTCGGGCGCTTGTTTCTGTTGCTGATGGCGGATGTTTGTCTGCCATCAGCGGCTGCTTCTCTTGATGTGTTTTTGACAGCCACACCTGAGCGAATAGCCCCTTGGGGCTATTTTGAATTGGGCAGTGACCACATGAATGCGTCGCTAGACGTTTTGAATGTCAGGGACAGCGATCCCCTGACCGCTGGCACAAAAGCCGGCGACTATCACGGTGCCTACATCTCAGGCGCAGTGCGTCTGGGCGATGGCAAATGGCTCTCAGGCGGACTGTGGCAACGGACACTGAGCAGCACGTCAGATTCTTTTGGTTACACCGGATGGCAACTGTCCGGTTTGTACCGATTTTTAGAGCCTCAGGGCAAACTGCCCGCCATGGCTGTGCGGCTATCCACCTGGAGCAACTACGCCGATGCGACCGAGTCCACCACCGCTGTGGTGGTGCCTGGTGCCAGGCTCAATACGGTCAAGATCACCAACCCTGCCGACCGGCAAATTCAGGCAGACTTGATAGGTACTTGGGATTTGACCTCTGATAGTTACGTCAGCGCCAGTCTGGGTATGGGCCGCAGCCAACTGTCGTATGGTGTCATGTCGGCCACCACCACCCGCAATGGCTGCGACTACCAATTGGCCTTTGATGGCAATAGCATGTTGGGCACACTGATGCACCCCTGTGAGGTGGCAGGCGGTGTGATCCTTCAGTTTTCTGACAGCAGCGGTCTGTATGGAGTGGATATTCCCAGCGAAATCGCCTGGCGCGGATCGTTTGTTCAGACCGGCATCAATGGCACATGGCAGCGTGGTGCGTGGACATATCAGGCGGGTTATTTGTTGTATGTGGTTCAGCGCGAGGCTGTCGATCGAATTTTAAGCAGCCGCGACAAGCCTTCTTACACCCGCAACCAAAACATCACGCTCCAAGCCACCTACCGGCTACAGTCGCATGTCAGCCTGTTTGCCAGAGGGCAACTGACCAGCAACATGCTATTGAACGACATTCCGGTGACCTACAACAGCAGCACGGCTGAGCGCTTTGGCAGCAAATACACATTGTTTACGCTGGGGCTGCGCGCTGATTTTTGACGCTGGGGTCGTTCTATCTCTGCTGGTTTGACGACCGTCATTGCTAAACCAGTGTCCAATGGCTTGCTGATTGATCGCCAATGCCGCCTATAGACCAGCGTTTGACCCTATGGCCTGCGGCACAATCCGCCGTCTGATCACCACAGTGCCAAACGACCGCTATTTCTTTACACCCCACCATGTACCTGTATTGCGACTTTGACCGTCAAGTGATCCGTCTGCGTGCCGCGCAGTACCGTGACCAATTGCAGCGTTACCTGCGGGGTCAGCTTTCAGACGATGACTTTAGGCCTTTGCGTTTGCAAAACGGTTGGTATGTGCAGCGGCATGCACCCATGCTGCGGGTAGCCGTGCCCTATGGTCAGATCAATAGCCGTCAACTGCGGGTATTGGCACGTCTGGCGCAAGAATTTGACCAGCCCAGTGCCGAGGTGTACCGCGCCGCCTGTGCCCAATCATCGCCCTCTGCGCCACTGGCCACGGGTGTCGGTCACTTCACCACCCGCCAAAACGTGCAGTTCAACTGGATAGCGTTGGAGCGCAGTGCCGATGTGATGGACTTGTTGGCCAGTGTGGATATGCATGGTATTCAGACCAGCGGCAACTGCATACGCAACATCACCTGTGACGCGTTGGCCGGTGTGGCCCCCGACGAGCTGATCGACCCCCGCCCCTATTGCGAGATCATTCGCCAGTGGAGTACCCTGCACCCTGAGTTTGCCTATTTGCCACGCAAGTTCAAAATTGCTGTGACTGGTGCCGCTGAAGACCGCGCCGCCACCGCATGGCACGACGTGGGTCTGCATTTGCACCACGATGCTGAGGGCCAGGCGGGCTTTAGGGTGTTGGCTGGCGGGGGCATGGGCCGCACCCCGATCTTGGCCGGCACTCTGCGAGAGTTTCTGCCATGGCATCAGATTTTGAACTACCTTGAGGCCATTTTGCGGGTCTATAACTGCTGGGGTCGTCGTGACAACCAGTACAAGGCCCGCCTCAAAATTTTGTTCAAGACACTGGGCCAGCGCTTTGTGGACGATGTTGAGGCTGAATACACCAGCATCCTGCAAACCGATGGTGCATTGCACACCGTCACGCAGGCAGAGTTGGACAGAGTCAGTGCTTCATTTGCAGACGAAATGCCTGATATGCCCGTCAATCAATCATCTTTTGCTACAAATACGATAGCAATCGATCCCTTAGTGACTGATCCGTCAGGCTATGCCACCTGGCTGGCCCACAACGTCAGACCGCACAAAAACCCCGATCTGCGATGCGTCACCCTGTCCTTCAAGCGCCCAGGGGTTGCGCCTGGCGATGCCCCTGCCCACTCCTTGCAGGCCTGCGCCGACATGGCCGATCGTTTTAGCGCCGGCTTGGCCCGCATCACGCACCAGCAAAACCTGGTATTGCCCTGGGTTCATCAGGCGAGCCTGCCAGCCCTATGGCAGTCTGCCTGTCAGGCGGGTCTGGCCAGTGCCAACGTGGGCTTGATCACCGATGTGGTGGCCTGTCCGGGCGGGGACTTTTGCGCCCTGGCCTTTGCCCGATCAACCCCCATCGCTTCGGCCATCAGTCGGCGTTTTGCCGACTGCGGCATTTTGCAAGACATTGGGCCTGTTGATCTGCACATCAGTGGCTGCATCAACTCATGCGGTCACCACCACAGTGGCCACATCGGCATTCTGGGGGTGGACAAAGATGGGCGCGAGTGGTACCAGGTGTCCTTAGGGGGGTCTGACGGCAGAGGCCCGTCTGGCCCGGCCACCTCTGGCCAGGTCATAGGCCCATCGTTTGCGGCCACTGAAGTAGCTGATGTCGTACAGGCCGTGGTCGGTATCTACCTGACGCATCGCACCCACGGGGAATCCTTGATCCACTGTGTGCGCCGATTGGGGCTGCCGCCATTTCGTCAGGCCGCTGACACCGCTCGACATGAAACCCGTGAGGGCGGCCCGGTGCTGCACATCCATGGCAACTGCGCCGATGCGCCGACAGATTGAGAACGGGTTCAAAACGATGTCACACACCATCAAGCTGATTGCACTTGGGGCAGATGCACCAAGCAAGGTGAGCGATTGCGTTTTGCGCTTGCCTAACACGGTCAGTCCGATGGATGTGACTCTGGACGGGGTGGAACGCATCGATTTGCACTTTCCCAAATTGACGGACGGACGCGCCTACAGCCAAGCCTATCTGCTACGGCGCAGGCGGGGCTTCACGGGTGAGATTCGCGCCACCGGTGATGTCTTGATCGACCAACTGCTGCTGATGCAGCGCAGCGGCTTTGACAGCGCCGTGCTGCGTGCTGACCAGGACACCGCCTTGGCCCTGCAGCAGCTTGGAATGTTTGCCGATTTTTATCAGGGTGATGCCGTCAGGCCACTGCCCCGTTTTCGTTCCCCTCTGTCCGCCCCATGAATGCGACTGAACGATTGGCTTCGCCGTCTGTAGGCTTTGCCGCCAAACTGACCCAAACCACATCACTGCTGCAACGCGCAGCAGATGAGCATTCTGGACATATTAGCCTGGCCTGTAGTCTGGGCGCGGAGGACATGGTGCTTGTGCAGCTTATCAATCAACTGCAACTGAATGTGGGCATTTTTGTGCTGGACACCGGTTTATTGCACCCGCAAACACTCACATTGTTGGATCACCTCAAGGCCACATCACGCGCCCCCGTGACGGTCTATGCCCCGTCGAAGCCATCCGTGCAGCAGTTTGTGGATGAGAACGGGCCTGATGCCATGCGCCAGAGCGTCGCCTTGCGCCATGCCTGTTGCCAGCTCCGCAAGATCGAGCCTTTGGGCCGTGCCCTGTCCGGCCTCACGGCCTGGGTGACGGGACTGCGCCGCGAACAGTCTGATGCCCGCGCCGATGTACCCTTGATCGACATCAGCAACCCCGCATTGGTCAAAATCAGCCCTCTGTCCCATTGGACATGGGGCGATGTTTGGCACTACATCAGGCAATACAAGGTGGCCTACAACCCGCTGCACGACCAGTTTTATCCCAGCATAGGCTGCGCTCCGTGTACCCGAGCTGTCAGTCAGGGCGAAGACCTGCGGGCCGGTCGCTGGTGGTGGGAGAGTGAGTCCATCAAGGAATGCGGTTTGCACCTGCCCAGTTCCCCTTCACCTCACAGCACATCCACAGCATGACGGCTTTTGTCCACAGCAACCCCCACACGCATCACTACCTTGGCAATGCCCATCTGGATGCACTGGAAGAAGAATGTATCTTTGTCCTGCGAGAGGTTGCCGCCGCGTTTGAAAGGCCGGCGCTGTTGTTTTCAGGTGGCAAGGACTCGCTGGTCATGCTGAAATGTGCCGAAAAGGCCTTTGTCGATACGGTGACAGGTGGGCGGATACCTTACCCCTTGCTGATGATCGACACCGGTCATAATTTTGTTGAGGTGACTGACTTTCGGGACCGTCGGGCACAAGAGCTGGGGGCCGATCTGATCGTGCGCAGTGTCGAAGACTCCATGGCACGTGGCAGCGTGCGTCTGGCCCACACCGACGAGTCTCGCAATGCGCATCAGTCCGTGACGCTGCTTGAGGCCATTGCAGAGTTTGGCTTTGACGCGCTGATCGGCGGAGCCAGGCGCGACGAAGAAAAAGCCCGCGCCAAAGAGCGCATCTTTAGCCACCGCGACAGCTTTGGACAGTGGCAGCCCAAAGACCAGCGGCCTGAGCTTTGGGCCTTGTTCAACACACGGCTTCAGCCCGGCGAGCATTTCAGGGTCTTTCCGATCAGCAATTGGACCGAGCTGGATGTGTGGCAGTACATTGCCCGTGAGCACATTGCCCTGCCGTCGCTCTATTACAGCCACCCGCGCCAGGTGGTTGAGCGAAGCGGATTGTTGGTGCCTGTCACCCCGCTGACACCAGCAAGGGTGGGCGAGACGGTTGTGCTGCGCCACGTCCGGTTTCGTACCGTGGGCGACATCACCTGCACCTGTCCAGTGGCCAGTCACGCCGCAACCCCCGAGGCCGTCTTGCAAGAGACCCTGGCAGCAGAGGTGAGCGAACGTGGGGCGACCCGCATGGACGACAAGACCTCAGAGACCTCGATGGAAAAGCGCAAAAAAGACGGGTATTTTTAATGGACGACACTACTTTAATTGTAGCTACACAAGCCCGTCAGACGGGCATGACCGCCGATGGGGGCTTCAACCCTTCTCCAGCGGCACAAGCGCCTGAGGCCGTCAACGCAGCGCTCAGGTTGATCACCTGCGGCAGCGTCGATGATGGCAAGAGCACCCTGATAGGCCGGTTGTTGATAGACAGCCGGTCGGTGCTGCAAGACCAACTGGCCCATGTGTCTAAAAGCGGGGCCGCCGACTTGGCCCAGTTCACCGACGGCCTGAGTGCCGAACGCGAACAGGGCATCACCATTGACGTGGCTTACCGATACTTCAACACGGTACAGCGCAAGTTCATCATTGGCGATACCCCAGGCCATGAGCAATACACCCGCAACATGGTAACGGCCGCCTCAAGCGCCGACGCAGCGGTGGTGTTGGTCGATGCCACCAAGCTGGATTGGCGTAACCCCCTTCTGTCTTTACTGCCCCAAACCCGTCGCCATTCACTTTTATGCCATTTGCTGCGGGTGCAAAGCATCGTGTTTGCTGTGAACAAGCTCGATGCTCTTGGCGACGATGCCGCTTGGGCGTTTGGCCACATCCGCGTGGCATTGGCCTCTTTTGCAGATTCTGCCGGCATTGAAGTGGCTGCCACCGTGCCCATGTCCGCCTTAAAGGGCCATAACGTGGTCACCTCTGCCATTGCCGGGTGGTGCGGCTATGCGGGTGGTAGTTTGCTGCAAATTTTGGAGGGCCTGCCCACCACCCCTCCTGACACGGCGCTGCCGTTTGCCATGCCCGTGCAGTGGGTTGAAAAGTTTGCTTCCAGCAGCACCGTCGCCCATGGACGGCGCATTTTTTGGGGCAAAGTGGCGACAGGCTTGGCGCAGGCAGGCCAAACCGTGAGGGTCATGCCCAGCGGTCAGACCGCCACCGTGGCCCGTGCGATCAACCACATTCGCCAGAGCAGCCCTGTAACGGCCGGACACAGCGCAGGCCTGGTGCTGGACCGTGAGATCGACGTGTCGCGGGGTGACTATTTGCTGGCGCTTGACACCGTGCAGTCTGCGCCTGCTGATGATGGTTTTTGCCCTCCAACAAGCGCGTCCTGGCTCAAACCCTGCCGTGAAGTATCTGCCACAGTGGCCTGGATGGACGACGAGCCTTTGGTGTCAGGACGGGTGTACTGGGCACTGCACGGCCATCGGTGGGTCAAGTCCAAGGTCAAGCGCGTGGTGCATCGTTTGGACATCAACACATTGGCCGAAGAACCTGCCGTTACCTTGCCGGCCAATAGCATCGGTCACATCGAGCTGCAATTGCAGGCACCTGTGGCAGCCTTGCCTTTTGAGCAGTCGCGGGTGCTGGGGTCATTGGTGCTGGTCGATACCGCCACCCACCGAACGGCTGGGGCTGTGATGGTCAACGCAGTGCGTTAAGGATACAAGTCCACAGGGGCGCAAAAAACCTTGCGCAGAGTCAGCGTGGGTTTTCAAAAAACAGGTAGTTGGACGCGTAGTCGCTGATCTCGAAATAGACTTTTTTCTCGTTGGGGTCAGCCACAAAGTTCAGGTTTTCGTCCAACACACCATAGCCATAGCGGTAGGGGCGCGGTAGGTTGTCTTGTGTGCCCATTGCGGTGGATAGTTTGTCCACCTTCAAAAAACGGCGAACCAGCTTGTCACCGGCATAAAACTCAAGCACACCGTTGGTGCCTGTCCAGTTTTGAATGTCCCTGCTTATTTTGTTTTGCTGCTCCTGGGTGCAGGCGCTGAACAACAACAGGCAGACAAGGCCAATCAAGCCCGCAAAGCCCGTCATTCGGGCATTCTTTGCTATTGTTTTGTGATTACTCATGCCGCAAAGTATCCGATAAAAAAGCGGTCAGATATGACCGAGGCCGCGCTGACGTACGGCTTCAAACAAGCAAACACCGCTGGCCACCGACACATTCAGACTCTCAACGGCACCGCACATGGGAATGCGAAGCAAATCGTCGCAGGTTTTGGTGGTCAAGGCACGCATTCCATCACCCTCAGCGCCCAGAACAAGAGCCAGCGGGCCGGTCAAATCGGTCTGAAAAAGCGATGTTTGCGCCGTATCGCTGGTACCCATCACCCGGATGCTGCGTTCTTTCAGTTCATTCAGGGTACGCGCCAGGTTGGTCACCATGAAATACGGCACGGTGTCGGCGGCACCGCAGGCAACCTTGGCCACTGTGGCATTGACACCGGCGGCGTGGTCTTTGGGGGCGATCACGGCATGAACACCGGCGGCATCGGCCACCCGCAGGCAGGCCCCCAAATTGTGGGGGTCCGTCACCCCGTCCAGAACCAATACCAAGGGATGCACACCGGCACTTGGATCGGTAGCCTCTGTGGTCCTGGTCTTAGACAGTCCATCCAGCAAATCATCAAGCGATGTCACTGGCGCAAGATCATGCACATGGGCTGCAACGCCCTGATGCCCGTGGTTGCCGCACAGACGGGCCAGACGCACACTGTCTGCCTCGATCAGCCGAACGCCAGACTCTGCGACATGGCTGACAAACTGGCGCATCCGCGCATCACGCCTTCCTGGGTCAACATAGATCTCGATGATCGAACCGGGGGCGGCCCTCAGGCGAACACCAACGGCATGAAAACCAAACAAAACCCTGGGCGTGGACACAGATGCAAACGGCTTGAACGAGGAAATAAATGCAATAGACGCAATAGACGCAATAGACCGTTTAGGCCCCAAATCGGCCTGCAACCAAGGCCACCCTTTGACCAAACAAACGGGCGGTTTCAAGGTCGCCTGGCAGCATTTCGGCTGGCGAAGCGTCAGACGGTGATTGGGCCATGGCCCCTGAAGATGACCCGACAAAATTGATATCGTTGCGCTGTGCCGCCTTGGCGTTGCTTGGCATTTGGCCTGTACCAACCCAAATACCCCCATGCTGCATGGCCAAGGTGAACAGGTAGTGCAGCGTGGACAGTTTGTCGCCGTTCATGGTGGCACTGTTGGTAAAACCTGCAAAAATTTTGTCCTTCCAGGCTTGGCCGAACCAGGGCTTGCTGGAGGCATCGGCAAATTTCTTGAATTGCCAGCTCACGCTGCCCATGTACGTGGGACTGCCCATGATGATGGCACTGGCCGCACCGAGCGTGGCCCAGCCGGCATCGGACACACTGCCCTCAGCGTCGATGGACACCAGATCAACATGGGAACCCGCAGCGGCACTGGCACCATCGGCCACCGACTGCGCCATGCGCAGCGTGTGACCGTAACCTGAATGAAATACAACAGCAATTTTTGTCATGGTAAAACTCCTAAAAGCTCTTATACAAAGAGGGGGTTGATAAGGCCAAACGAAAAAAACAGGTGGGTCAACGACTGCATCAAGACAAGACGGGGGCGATGCAACGGTGAGAGATCAATGCATGACGACGGGGTTTTGGGCCAGCTCAGCGTAACGCTCAAGTGTGTCCTCAACCTCTTCTTGTGTGGGGGTATTTTGCTGCCACGCGACGATATGTTGCTGAAACATCTCTGCCCATGAACCGTCCAGATAAACTTCTTTGCCGCTGCGTTTGTCGACGATCTCAAAACCGTGACGCACCAACTGCGGCAATACCAGTAGCTGCTCTCCGGCACTGAGTGCGTCAAGCGGCAAATCGATCGCCACGGCATTTGCAAGCATGTGGGTGACCGAGTAAGCGTCAGAATCATAGAGCGTGTGCATGACGAACATTATCCATGAATCCCTGCCCTCACGTGCGACCCGAGGCCCATCGGGGGGGGGGGGGCTTGTCGGGCACTTGTTTGTGGATCTGTACACCAAGGTACGCCAAAAATTGGAGGCTTTAAGCCATGGCTAAAATCACACCCCCATTCACAACCCTCTGAGGGAACCCATGAGCGATATTGAAGTCCGCGTTAAAAAGATCATTGCCGAGCAACTCGGTGTTGAAGAGTCTCAAGTGACCAACGAAAAAGCCTTTGTGGCCGATCTGGGTGCTGATTCTTTGGATACCGTTGAGCTGGTGATGGCGCTTGAAGACGAGTTTGATATTGAGATTCCTGACGAAGATGCTGAAAACATCACGACGGTGCAGCACGCAGTCAATTACGCTTGCGCCCACGCCAAGTTATCCTGACCAGCTACGGTCATTGGCTGATCTGGCCAGTCCGTAACCCCTGTCCCTTTGCGTTATCTGTGCCCATCCGTCATGGGCCTGTCGCCGGTTTTGATCAACCCCAGACTCTTTGAACACCATGTCCCGTCGTCGCGTTGTTGTTACCGGATTGGGCTGCATCAGCCCTGTGGGCCACTCGGTTGATGCCACATGGGCTAGTTTGCTGGCCGGGCAATCGGGAGTTGGCCCCATTTCCAAGTTTGATGCCTCTACCTTCAACTGCCGTGTTGCCGGCGAGGTCAAAGACTTTGACATCACGGCGTACGTCAGTGCCAAAGAAGCCCGCACCATGGACACTTTCATCCACTACGGGATTGCGGCGGCGCAGCAGGCTGTCGATGATTCCGGCTTACCCACAGGGGCGAATCTTGGTGAAAACCTGGCTTGCCGTGTCGGCTGTCTGATTGGCTCTGGTATTGGCGGCCTGCCCATGATCGAAAACGTCCACACCGAGTTTGTCAATCGGGGGGCGCGACGCATCACGCCATTCTTCGTTCCCTCCACCATCATCAACATGATCTCCGGCCACGTGTCGATTCGCCATGGTTTCAAAGGTCCCAACCTCGCCATTGTGTCTGCCTGCACCACAGGCCTGCACTGCATCGGACAGGCCGGACGGATGATCGAGTACGGCGATGCTGATGCCATGCTTGCCGGCGGATCGGAAGCCGCTGTGTCGGTGCTCAGCGTGGGCGGTTTTGCCGCCATGCGTGCCCTGAGCACCCGCAACGATGATCCTCCAAAGGCTTCGCGCCCGTGGGACCGTGACCGTGATGGCTTTGTGCTAGGCGAGGGTGCTGGCGTGTTGATGCTTGAGGAATACGAACATGCCCGCTCTCGGGGGGCCAAAATTTACGCCGAGCTGGCGGGTTTTGGCATGAGCTCGGATGCCGGCCACATGACCGCCCCCAACATGGATGGCCCGCGCCGCGCCATGGTTAATGCCATGCATAACGCAGGCATCCATGCTGATCAAATCGATTACGTGAACGCCCACGGAACATCCACGCCACTGGGTGATTTGAACGAAACAGCCGCCATCAAGGCCGCTCTGGGTGACCATGCCCTTAAGACTGTGGTCAATTCAACCAAGTCCATGACCGGCCACTTGCTAGGCGGTGCAGGCGGACTGGAATCCGTGGTGACTGTGCTGGCCCTGTACCACCAAAAAAGCCCGCCCACGATCAACCTGTTTAACCCCGACCCCGAGTGTGATCTGGACTATTGCGCCCACACAGCACGTGACATGAAGATCGACGTGGCCCTCAAAAACAACTTTGGTTTTGGCGGCACCAACGGTTCACTGGTCTTCAAACGCGCCCCTTGACGATCCAGAGTTTGCACGGTTTAGCACGGTTTTGCGAGGGTTAAAGCCTGATGCACCATGCCCCTGCGGTGAGTTTTTCGACAGGTCGGTCACGCTTGGCAGGCCTATTGCTCGGTATGGTGCTGTTTGCCGGTGCATTGGCATTGCTGGCTTGGTGCTATTGTGTGCAGACCACGGGCCTGGTACACCTCAGCGCATGGCTGGTGTGGTTGCTTACCTCAGCCCTGTCAGTGCAGCACTGGGCGCAAAGCCCCGCTGTTTGTCTGGCCTGGGACAATTCCGAGTGGACCTGGTGCGCCGCGGAGGGGCAGGCCTCCGTGGTTCAGGGCGGGCCACAGCTTGTGCTTGACCTACCTGACACCCTGTTGATGCGACTGTGCAGCACACAGGGACGTGTGTTTTATGTCTGGGCGGATCGGCATACGTCACCTGCCCATTGGCTGCCACTGCGGCGTGCGGTGTTGGGGCAGCGCAAACCTTGAAAAATGCGGCAAGGTAACTACCTTTGTTTCGGTTTTGTGCATATCTCTTTATGAAAGGTTCACGATGATTCGACCAATCGCTTCCAAATTTGGCAACACACTGGCCTTGGCCGGTATCCTGGCCCTGATGTCGGCTTGCCTGCTTGTCACGCCAACTGCGGCGCAGGTGCGCACCCTACCTGACTTTACCGACTTGGTTGAGCAGGCCGGGCCGTCTGTGGTCAATATCCGCACCATGGAAAAAATCAGCCGGCATCAGGGTACGAGCGGGCCGATGGATCAGGATATGCTGGAGTTTTTTCGCCGATTTGGCCTGCCGATGCCCAACTTACCCAATGTGCCTAACACGCCGCGTCAGACACCACCCCAAAATCAGCCTCTACAGCCCGAAGAACAACCGCGTGGCGTAGGATCTGGCTTTATCCTGACCCCTGACGGCATGGTGATGACCAACGCCCACGTGGTTGATGGTGCCGACGAGGTTGTCGTCACGCTGACTGACAAGCGTGAGTTCAAGGCCAAAATCATTGGCACGGACAAGCGAAGCGATGTGGCTGTGGTCAAGATCGACGCTGCGGGCTTGCCGGCGGTCAAGGTGGGCGATGTCAACCGTCTCAAAGTAGGCGAATGGGTGATGGCGATAGGGTCACCGTTTGGCCTTGAAAACAGCGTCACAGCGGGCATTGTCAGCGCCAAGCAGCGCGACACAGGGGACTATTTGCCCTTCATTCAGACCGATGTGGCCATCAACCCGGGTAACTCTGGCGGCCCCCTCATCAATATGCGCGGCGAAGTGGTCGGCATCAACAGCCAGATTTACTCGCGCTCAGGGGGGTCAATGGGCATTTCGTTTGCCATTCCCATCGACGAGGCCATGCGGGTCAGCGACCAGTTGCGTGCCAATGGTCACGTCACAAGGGGGCGCATCGGTGTTCAGATCGACCAAGTTACCAAAGAGGTCGCCGAGTCCATCGGCCTTGGCAAACCCCAGGGCGCACTGGTTCGCAGCGTAGAGGCCGGCACGCCCGCAGACAAGGCCGGTGTTGAGGCAGGCGACATCATCATCAAGTTTGACGGCAAGCCTGTTGACAAATCCAGTGACCTGCCGCGCATGGTGGGGGGCACAAAGCCCGGTACCAAAAGCACATTGACGGTATTTCGTCGCGGCAGCAGCAAAGACCTCAGTGTCGTGGTTGCCGCGATTGAGGCCGACAAGACCGCCAGTCGCGGTGACGGTGGTTCCAAGGGCGATAAAAGCGATAAAGCTCATTCTTCCAGCGCTGGGCAGTCTTTAGGTCTGGTGGTCAGCGACCTGTCCGATGCTCAAAAGAAAGACCTCAAAATCAAGGGCGGCGTGTTGGTGGATAGCGCCACGGACGCGGCTGCGAAGGGTGGCTTGCGTGAGGGCGACGTGATTTTGACCATCGCCAACGTGGCTGTTGCCAACGTGGCAGACTTTGACAATCTGCTTAAAAAACTGGACAAAACCAAGCCGCTGAGCGTGCTGCTGCGCCGTGGTGACTGGGTGCAGTACACGGTGATAAGACCAGCCCGATAACGTCAATGCACGGAACGACTTAACACGGCATGTCCATACCCCAAAGCTTTATCCAGCAATTGTTGGCCAAAGCCGATGTGGTCGGTGTGGTGGGGCGCTATGTCAAGCTCAAGAAATCTGGGGCCAATTTCATGGGCTTGTGTCCTTTTCACGATGAAAAGTCACCGTCTTTTTCGGTCAGTCCCACCCGTCAGTTTTACCACTGCTTTGGCTGCGGCAAGAGCGGCAACGCCATCGGATTTTTGATGGAGCACGCCGGTCTGGGTTTTGTGGATGCGGTGCAAGATCTGGCTCGCGAGTGCGCCCTACAGGTGCCAGACGATGATGCCAGCTTGTATGAACGCGAACAGGCCGCAGTGCAACGCCAAAAACAACTGACGCTGCATGAGGTTCTGGCCCGTGCCAGCCTGGCCTTTCAAAACTTTCTCAAGGCATCGCCACAGGCCGTGGCCTACTGCAAGGGCCGGGGCGTATCAGGGCAAATTGCACGTCAGTTTGGGTTAGGCTACGCGCCTGACGGGGGGCATAGCCTGGCAAGTGTCTTTGCCGATTATGCTGACCCCCTGCTGGTCGAAAGTGGCTTGGTTGTTGACCGCGCCGCAGAGGGTCATGACGATGCTAGGCGCTACGACCGATTTCGTGACCGCGTGATGTTTCCAATCCGCAATGTGGCAGGGGAGTGCATCGGCTTTGGGGGGCGCGTCATGGGTGACGGCAAGCCCAAATACCTGAACTCTCCAGAAACAGCCGTGTTTAGCAAGGGCCGCGAGCTTTATGGTTTGTTTGAGGCCCGTGCGGCTTTGCATACACACGGCTTTGCGCTGGTGACCGAAGGCTATATGGACGTGGTGGCGTTGGCGCAGTTGGGGTTTCCTAACGCCGTGGCCACGCTGGGCACCGCCTGCACTACCGACCACATCCAAAAGCTGTTCAGGTTTACGGATGCTGTGGTGTTCAGTTTTGATGGCGACAAGGCAGGCAGGTCAGCAGCTCGCAAGGCCCTGGATGTCGTGCTGCCATTTGCCACGGATATGCGATCGGTCAAATTTTTGTTTTTACCGCCTGAGCATGACCCCGACAGCTTTATTCGTACCCACGGTCAAGAGGCCTTTGCTCGCTGTATCGGCGATGCCGTGCCTCTGAGCAGCTTTATGCAAGATGCTGCACGCGCCGGCTGTGATCTGCACATCCCCGAGGGGCGATCTCGTCTGGTTACCCAGGCCCAAACGCTTTGGACACCCTTGCCAGAAGGCGCATTCAAGCAACAAATGCTGGCCGCTATCGCAGAATTGACACAGTTTGACACCCGCACTCTGCAACAAATGTGGCATGAAAAGTCGCTTCACAACGCATCAGGCAGCAGCAGACGCAAAGCTTTTCAGTCTGACTCTCAACCCCTCCACGCGACTGGCTACGCCCACCACAGTCGCCATCGACCGGCTTGCCGGGCCGACCACGCTGCACGCATTGTGCTGGACAACATGGCCACCTTAGAGCATTTGTCTGACGAAGACCACACCCTGCTGTGCAGTTTGGACGCGCCCTACGGCCCATTGTTTAGTTGGCTTGAGGCTCAAATGCATGAACACGGCCCACAGCCCTGGGTGGCCCTGCAAGCGGGTTTGCAAGGTCATGAGAGCGCAGACCTGGCCATGCAATTAATGAGCGGGTATGCCCTGGGCGTGTCATCAGATCCGTTAGAGTCTTTGACTGAACTGCGTGATTTGCTGAAACGCATGTTGATCGACCAAATCAAACAAGAAGAAAACAGCGCCATTGCCCAAGTCATGTCAGATCCCACTGTGCTGCCGCGTTACCGTGAACTTCAGACCAGGCGGCTACAGCTTGAGGCCACGCTGTGATCGCACTCTTGGAGTACGACACCGACGGGCGGTCACCCGCCATTTGCACGGGATGCCCACAGTGGCATACAAAGTTTTAATCCGTAAAATCAGCAGGAATCACCCGCATGCATCACCGTCATGCCCGTGATGGCTTGTTTTAACCAAACCTAAGGAATACGACCATGTTGAACCCTATGCCATCCATCGATCAAAGTTATGGCCTAAACACAACGGCCCACGATCGCAACAGAGTTTTGCGCAATACCTACTGGTTGCTGGCTTTAAGCCTGGTTCCTACTGTGTTGGGAGCCTGGCTGGGCGTAGCATCCGGTATCACGCGCTCAATGGGCGGTGGTCTGGGTTTAATCGTCTTTTTGGGCGGGGCTTTTGGCTTTATGTACGCCATCGAAAAGACCAAAAATACGGCTACCGGCGTGCCCGTGTTGCTGGGCTTTACGTTCTTCATGGGGCTGATGCTGTCGCGCATGATCGCCGTGGTGTTGGGTTTCAAGAACGGCCCTGAGCTGATCATGACCGCATTTGGAGGCACAGCCGGTGTGTTTTTTATGATGGCTGCCCTGTCTGGCATCATCAAACGCGATATTTCCAGTCTGGGCCAATGGCTGACGATGGGTGCCATGGCTCTGATGGTGGTGGGCATCATCAATGTGTTTATCGGTTCCGCCCCCATGATGATGGCCATGTCTGCCCTGGCCATCGTGATCTTTAGCGCTTATATGCTCTACGACCTCAAGCAAATTGTCGATGGCGGCGAGACCAACTACATCAGCGCCACCTTATCTTTGTACCTCGACATCTTCAACGTGTTCCAAAGCCTTCTGGCCTTGCTGGGCATTTTTGGAGGTGAGCGCGACTGAAACTTCAAGCTTGGTAAAGGTCCGTTTCTGGAATTGATGGTTTAATGCCAGCAATGTTCACGTTGTTGTCCTTTGTCCAATTCCGCTTTACGTCCCCTTGTCGTTGACCTAGACGGCACGCTGATCAAAACCGACTTGCTGTTTGAGACCGCAAGTCAGTTTGTCCTGACACAGCCGTGGAACATTGGCAAACTGCTGGGCTGGCTGCTACAGGGCAAGAGCATGCTCAAAGACCATCTGGCCCAAAACACCTTCATCGACGCAGCCGCATTGCCCTACAACGCAGAACTGCTCACCTGGCTCAAACAACAAAAGGCGCAAGGCAGGCACATCGTCCTCGCCACTGCCAGCCACCGTCTTTTGGCCGATCAGGTGGCAAAGCACCTTCAACTGTTTGATGAGGTGTTGGCCACCGAGGGCAGCATCAACCTTAGATCGAATGCCAAGTGTGCCGCGCTGGTGGCCCAATATGGCCCACAAGGCTTTGACTATGTTGGCAACGACTGGGCTGATCTGCCTGTGTGGCAAAGTGCCAAGCAGGCACATGTGGTCAGCCGTTCGCTCAAGCTGATTGATAAGGTTTGCAGCCAAGGTAATCTGGGCCAAGTCTTTGGCGACGGCAACCCACCCTTGGCGCAGGCGTTGCTTACGGCCATGCGACTGCACCAGTGGCTGAAAAACCTGCTGATCTTGATCCCTCTTCTAGCCGCTCACCGCTATGGTGTGGCCAGCAGCGTAGGGGCGGCGCTGTTGGCTTTTTGGGTGTTTGGCCTGACGGCATCCAGTGTCTATTTGCTCAACGACATGGTTGATGTGGCAGACGATCGGCATCATGCACGCAAACGTCATCGCCCATTTGCGGCCGGGCACTTGAGCCTGCTGCACGGCTGGCTGGCCTGGCCACTGCTGCTGATGGGCGCATTCACCTTGTCTATTACGGCGTTACCGTGGACGTTTAGCGTTAGCTTGGGTGCGTACTTTGTGCTGACTGTGGCCTATTCGTTGCGGCTCAAACAAATCCCGATGATTGATGTGCTCACGCTCGCTGGCCTTTATACGCTGCGCATCATTGCAGGGGCGGCGGCCATTGCCGTGCCACTGACGTTCTGGTTGCTGTCGTTTTCGATGTTTTTGTTTTTGAGCCTGGCCTTTATCAAGCGCTACAGCGAGCTTAAAACTGCACGCGCCGAGGGCCAAAACACTGCACTGCGTGGGCGTGGCTACAACCCGCACGACCTGGATCTGATCGCCAACCTGGGCGGCAGCGCGGGCTACACCGGCGTGCTGGTGCTGGCACTCTACATTCAGGACGCACACACCGCCAGCCTGTACGCCACGCCGCAATTCATCTGGCTGGCCTGCCCGATACTGCTGTACTGGATCTCGCGTGCCTGGCTGATTGCGCACCGAGGCCAGATGCACGACGACCCCATCGTTTTTGCCCTGAAAGACCGCGTCAGTTGGGCCGTGGCAGCGCTGTTTGCAGCAGTGTTTGTGCTGGCCAAAGTGGCGACTGTATGAAAAGTGTCGCCCGCATCGCTGGACTGTATGCCGTGTTTGCCACGCTGGCCACCGCTGTCAACATTGGCAGCCAGGCTTGTGTGATCTGGCTGTACCACGGCGTGTATGCCGTTCCACTGTCAATTTTGGTCGGAACGGCGGCTGGTTTGCCGGTGAAATACGTGCTGGAAAAGCGCCACATCTTCGGCTTTGAGTCAGACAACCTGGCACATGACGGGCGCATGTTTGCCTTGTACAGCTTGATGGGCTTGTTCACCACGGCGCTGTTTTGGGTTGTGGAATGGGCTTTTCACACGGCTTTTGGCACGGATGCCATGCGTTACTTGGGCGGAGCCATTGGCTTGACGCTGGGCTACGTCATCAAATACCACCTGGACAAACGCTTTGTGTTTGTCAAAAGCAGCGCGGTGGGGGTGGCCTGATGGAACTGTACGGCTGGGGCCGCTACCCACGCCAACAGGCTTGCCTGGCTCTGCCCCTGTCGGCTACGCAATGTGCCGATACGCTGGAGCGAAGCGCCCAGCTGATCGCCTACGGACTGGGTCGCAGCTATGGCGACAGTGCGCTGGCCGCTCAGGTGATGGGGATGCGTTATCTGGATCACTTTGAGGCTTTTGATTCGCAAAGCGGCGTGCTGACGTGCCAGGCGGGCGTGTCGCTGGATGCCATTTTGCGCACCTTTGTTCCGCGCGGCTGGTTTTTGCCGGTCACGCCAGGCACGCGCTTTGTCACCGTGGGTGGGGCCATTGCCAGCGATGTGCATGGCAAAAATCACCACGGCGCGGGCACGTTTGGCGCACAAGTTCAAGGCATTGAACTGCTGCTGGGCAACGGCGAATGCGTGACAGCCTCACCCACTGAAAACACTGAGTTGTTTCACGCCACCTGTGGCGGCATGGGGCTGACCGGCATTATCTTGTCGGCCACGCTGCAAATGAAACCGATTGTGGCCAGCAGCATCCTGCAAACCACCGTCAAAGCCCCTCATCTGGAGTCCGTGCTGGAAGCCTTTGCAGAGCATGCCTCCACCACCTATTCTGTGGCATGGATCGACTGCATCACCCGTGGCAAAGCCCTGGGTCGCTCACTTTTAATGCTGGGTGAGCACGCCACCGACGGCCAGTTGACGGTGCAAACCAAGCCGCCCACCCCCTTGCCGTTTGACTTGCCCGCTGCACTGCTCAACCGCTTTAGCGTGCAAGCGTTCAACACCCTGTATTACGGCCGCATCCGACAAACTGTGAGCCAGCAGCGCATTGCCTTTGAGCCGTTTTTTTACCCGCTGGATGCCATTGGTCAGTGGAACCGCTTGTATGGCAAACCCGGCTTTGTGCAATACCAGTTTGTGCTGCCCCAAGCAGCAGGTGTGTCTGGTCTGCGCGAGGTGCTTTCTCGGATTGCCGAATCAGGCCGAGGATCGTTTTTGGCGGTGCTTAAAGTCTTTGGCCCGGCCAATGCCAACTAT
>CAIJOK010000047.1 GCA_903822205.1 uncultured beta proteobacterium
GGGTAGGGGGGATTTATGTTATTTGTTGCACAACATCACTTTTAATCGCACCCGACATTTAGTATGGAGGGTCTAAACGGTTACGAACAAACAGACTGCCGTGCCAATTGACTTTTATCTATCCCCCGATGGGCCGAACAAACATCAATCTGTACTGGCAGCGGGTTGTACAGTTTTGCAATGTTTGTTAAGCCAACCTATCATGTTAGTTTGCGAAAAATTGCTATCTGCAAATGTCGCAGGTGTGGGGTCACCTTTTGCATTTTTCCTTGCTAACTGGCTCTTGCCTGTTCCTGACGGTCCATACAAACAAAAGCTGGCTTGGGGGTGGACGCGCAACCCCTGAAGGATGGCCGCAATATCCGCGTCGGTATTGAGAAACTCAAGGCTGTAATGCGTATGTGTTTTGGCTTTCAGATTTTTACGAGTTTGGCCCAGCAAGGCACGGCTGCGTTGGATCGTCATTTCAATGTTTTGCCAAGCCTGGCCAGGGGTGGTAGTGGCGCACAAACGGGCAACCCGTGCAGCACGTTCAAGCTGAGCAGGTAACAGATCGTCCAGTTCGGCAATGGCCGCCACAGCAGCAGCGTTGGGGGCATACTGGCCCAAATGGTCTTGTGCAATGCGATGGCGCACCTTGCGTGGAGGGATGCGAAAGGCCAGCGCATAATCAAAACGACGCAGGTAGGCATCGTCAATGGCGGCATCGTTGGTGATCCAAAAAGTGGGTACAGGGTTGTCTTCAAGGGCGCGATTGATCCACGCCTTGCCGCCTTTGTCCTTGGACTTGTCGGTCAACATCATGCCCAAATAACCGTTACTGTGCCGGCCCGGCAACACGTCTTCGATTTCATCAAACAGCAGTGCCACACGGGGCTTGGTTTTTAGCGCCCGTTGGCAAAATGCCAGACTCAACAGGCGTTGCTCGCCGGCGATGGGGTCGCCGTCATCGTCGGTGCAACTGATGTCAAACAGGCTTAGCCCCACCTTGGCCACCAATGCCTTGGCGAACTCGGTTTTGCCGGTGCCCGGAGCACCATATAGCAGTATGTTTGCGCCTTTTTCGTGTTGGTTGATGGCACCTGTCAGGTAGTTTTGCAGCAGTTGAATGTCTGCGGCCAGGTGAGAAAAGTCGTCCAGACTTAGCGTGCCAGGCTTGGAGGGACACAACACACGGCGGCTCAGTTCCTCGTCGTCTTTCAATTCCTCCAGCATCACGCCCTGCAAATCGTGTACCAATTTGAGTTTGTTTTCCAGGTCGGTTTCAGCGTCTGAATCAAGGCGGATCAGCCCCGATGTCTGCAACATGCCGTCGCGACGCAGAGCCTTGCGAATGTCATCGGGCAGGTGTCCCGTGATGCTGGCCAGAATAGTCGTGAGTGCGCTGTCGCTGACATCGGTGTAATTGGGCGACAGGGCATTGTGAAAGATAGGAAAACAAGTGAGGCTGGCCGCAAAGCTCAACACCGCGCTTTCGGCCTCGGTCAGGGTCATCATGCGGCTCAAGCGGTAGATGTTGGCAATGAAGGGCAAATCGTCTCGAACGCCTTGATTTTTCAGTATTTTTCGTCGCGCCATGAGCCGCACTTTCAATTCGCGTTCGGTGGCTTTGGTGCGTACGTTACGGCTGCGCCGCTTGGGTCTAACGGCGCGACGGACGACATCATCGGTATCGATGTCCAACGCACAATCATCCAAGTCGTCGTCGCAAAGCAATAGGCCCAGCTCAGGCAGACCGGTGAGGGTCATAAAGGGGTCGTTTGCAAAGGTGTCTTCTAGTGATCCAGAGGGCGGCTTGGCAATCCAGTTGCAAGTCAGCGCCAGGTCAATCAGCCACAAGCCCAGCAGTGGTTTGTAGTCATCCAGACTGTGGGGATCGTCGGTTGTGCCGTTGATACCGGGCTTGTTGCCAATTTTCAGAAATGTGGGCATCGTCGTCATGGAGATCTCCTGTTTTCAAGTGGGTGAAGACTCAAGCATACGACCCGAATCAGACGCAGGTTGTCTCGATTACGCGCTATTGTTTCAGGAGTTATCCCAATGTCGATTCTGGCGATGAAGCATCAACCGGTGCATCGGGTGGCTTACGGTGCAAGGCTTTCAACGCGGCCACCAACTCAGGGGGATCAATCACCCGTGCATGTCTGCCATAGCCGCACAGCCAGGTGCGCAGGCCGCCTGTGTCATGTACTGTGGCCTTGACGCGAAGCCAGCCATCCGACAACTCAGCAATCTGTTGGTCAGCAGATAGCTTGTATTCAAGCATTTTGCGCTGAACGTCGTCGTCAAAGTCCACCACCAGCGCAATGGGCTGGTCATTTTCATAAAACTGGTTGAATGGGCCATTCACATACTTGAGGAAATGACCCACATCGGGCACTTGAGCTGGCATATAGGCATCGCTGGCCTGCGTGATGCGGTGCATGGCAAAACTGGTGTAGTCCTGGTGCTTTGCGCTAAAGGCCAGTAAATACAAGGTCTGGTTGGATGCCACCAGACCTGCTGGCGCAAGCTGGTGTTCGCGCAATTTACCGCTGGCTTTGCGGTAAGTGATCTTCACTTGGTTGCCTTGTCGCAGCGCCTGATAGACCACGGCCAAAACCGCTTGGTCGATGGCGGGAGCTTGCAGGCGCAGCCCTTCGCGCTGGGTGACGACGCGCTGATGCCAGAGGTTGTTGGCGTGATGTTTTGCCAGCAATTTTGCAGATTCGTCAAACCAGGGTGTCAGGCTGCTGGCAATGGTGTCTGGCAGCAGGTAATGCAGCACATCTTTAGCCAATTGAAACGCCAGCGCTGCCTCTTCATTGAGAACGGGCAACATATAACGTACCTTGACACCGTGTCGGACAGACCAGTATTTGGTGCGCCCATGGGTTACGCACACCAAATCGTAACGCTCGGTCATTTCGTTCAGGTCACGCTGCAACTGGCGCTTGGTCACTTTGTCTGCGGCTACGATGTCAAAGAGTTCACTGGTACTGGCAGCCTTACCCGAAGATGTCAGGTGATGCAAAATTGTCATTCGGCGCGACTGCGCATCGGTCAATTCTGTTTTGGCAAATTTGCGCTGAGTGCTTAGGTCAATACCGTCTTGTTGGGGTAGTTGGGGCATGGCGTTCTTTCAGGTGAT
The DNA here is from genome assembly GCA_903822205.1 of uncultured beta proteobacterium. Lineage (GTDB taxonomy): Bacteria > Pseudomonadota > Gammaproteobacteria > Burkholderiales > Burkholderiaceae_C > Rhodoferax. The sequence goes on from CAIJOK010000047.1 coordinate 3,131, forward strand.
TCGTCAGACATTTTATGGCGCATCCATGCAATACCATTCCTCACCATTCATCGTGCAACGGCAATTCGCCTGCAACAACCCAAAGGAATCCACCATGGAAACATCCTCCAACGATGCCGTTTGGGTACTCGAACAGCCCTGGTGGGCACTGAATGCGGCGCATTTGTTCCCCCCTTTAACCAAGGGGGGGTTAGGGGGGATTTGAAAAAACGGGTGCGGTTTTTCGTCAGTCCTAACACTGTAGTCCATCGCACGGTGTCTGTGGTGGAATATCAACGGCCACGTCAGTACATTGCGGTGATCGGTATTTTCACTGTGCAAACGCTGTGACGGCTTTCAAAACCCACAAAAATAATTTGCAAAGAACTGAATACGACACAACCTGTCCACCCCCCGTGGTAGCCTTGAGTTCACTTCTTCAAAACACGCCCCCACGCCAACCAGCCCCCTCCCCTCCCCTGCCCCAAACCCCACTTCACAAAGGAGCTACCCCATGTTTCATCAGCAAACCCTGATCGCTGAAGCCATTCCCACCGTTCGCACTTTGCTAACCAGGTACGAACGGCCAGCAGACTGGCTGGCCACCCTCACGGCAGACACCCAGAACTTCATCGTCAGGGTTCCCTTGGTGGGGGCGTTTAGCGCGGGCAAATCATCGCTGTTGAACGCCTTTATTGGCACCCCGATATTTGCCACCAATATCGACCCTGAAACCGCCATTCCCGCTGAAATCAGCCATGCCCACAGCGAAAGTTTGACCGGTTGTTGGCCGGATGGCCGCAAAATGGCGTTAAGCCGTGAAGACGTTTTGCAAAATCAACTGGCCATGCTTCAACCCTCTGGCTGGGTGGACATCACCTTGGCGCTTCCTCAACTGGCGGCCATTTCGCATGCAACTGTGCAATTGACATCGCTCCCATGCACTGAGAGCTTGTGAAAAAATCAAAAAATGACAAAAAGACCATCAGAAGAGTAAAGTGTAGTCATGAACTGTCAGGAGCACGGTGATGTCGCACGACAAATGCGCTGAAACATGTGTGGCATCAGCACCCACAACGCCAATA
>CAIJOK010000048.1 GCA_903822205.1 uncultured beta proteobacterium
GACAGCAGCACTACGAAGAACAGCAGCTTGCACGCAGTGTGGCTGCACTCAAACGTCGGGCCACAACACTGGGCTTTGTGCTTACACCAGTGGCAGCAGGAGCCTGAAAATCTGGGACAGTGAGTTTTGTTTCTTGTGAGGATCAAATTTGAGTCACTTGCCCGCTGTGTGTTTGCGCTGCCAGAGCGTTTCACACGGGGCAGGGTTGTTCTTCAGGTCGGCCACTGTCTCAGCGCCCAAACCCAGCCAGCCTTTGTTGGCGTACTGCATCAATTGGGCACGCCGGTTGCCACGACACCAGGTGCCGTGTTGGCCGGTGGCATCTGGCATCAGGTAGTCTTCAAGCAGAGCCTGCACAAATTTGGATTCGCTCTGGTGACTTTCATCAAAGCGCAGCGCCAGATCGTGCTCGGCCTCGCCTGTCGGGGTGAAATAGCGCTGCCGGCCAAACAGCAGTGCGGTCTGTTGCAGCAAATTGTCGATCACGCTGTCCTCAGTCAGACGTTGCAGCACATCGCCAATGTAAGTGCGATCTTTGGCGTTTTGGGCATTTGCGTTTTGAAACACGATGCGCCCACGGCCAAAATCGGCCAATGTGGGTGATTGGTTGTGGCCCTGGCTATCGCGCACATTGAACTTTGCCTGGGCCGCCAGCGCGGCATGGGTTGAATTGGACAGCAGCAAGCCGCGCACCCTAAACGGCCACGGCTGGCCCTCAAAGCTGACACGCTGGCCGCTGGCGGCCAATTGCAGCTCTACCATGTGCGGCAGGTACAGCGTACATACCACCTTGTAGTCGCTCCAGCCACCCGGCGCGCCCAGTGTCAGCCCTTTGGGGTCAACAAAACCAAAGGTCTGGGTGTGTGTGGTGTGGTCGATGATCCAGACAATAAAGTCTGGGTAATACCAGTCCGAGTCATCCACCCGCAGCCGAAACGACTCTTCGCGCTTTTCAAGATTGCGTTTGAGCCAAATCTCCTTGTCACCCCATCGCAAAGGGGTATTGACGCTGTTGGGATGGTTGCCCGCTGGGTACAGCCACTTGATCAGGTCGCGCACAAAGGCCTCTTCGTTCCCATCAAGCTGCCCGGGGCCGATGATGACGTTGTCTTGCCGGGGTTTGAGCAACAAAGGCTGATAGACGCTGCCCGGTGCCATTACCTCCAACGCGCCACGCGGATCGACGATCAGCGGCATACCGCCAATATCCGGGCAAACCAGGCCGCTCGTGCTGCCCACTGGTGTGCCAAACAAGCCGTTTTGCACCGACCGTACCGATTTTTTAGTCACCAAGATGCACCTCCTTGAAATACTGCGCGGGCACACCGCCCTGAATGTCTGCTGTCAGTGCATAGCGGCTGTATCGGTTGGCCTGCTTGCGGTAGGCCGCCTCCAGCATCCGTCGCACCACCGTAAAAGCCAGCCGCTGCATGCGCTGCAAATCTGATGCCTGTTTCACCCGCAACATGTCGGCCAAACCCATGATGCTGTACTTGTTGCAAGACAGTGCTGCGTCAATGGCTGCGCTGTCAAACGACCAGTTCCACCAGCGCTGGCTGCGCCGCCAATCAATCAGTTCGCAAAACAGCGCATCGCGGTCCACCAGCGGCAGCAAGCGCCTGAATTCGTGGGTAATGTCTTGCCCTAGCAGCCTGTCGGACTTGCTGGTGATGCCTCCTATTCGCTACTATAATAATAGCTACTTTGATAAACGGCTCGTCCTCAGAATGAGCAACTCCAAATTCTCATGGCCAATTTCATCGTTGCTGACCGCAAAACTGCCTA
>CAIJOK010000049.1 GCA_903822205.1 uncultured beta proteobacterium
CGTCAAGGCATACGCCCAAAACAAGGGGTTTTATGTGCTGTGCCAAAACGGTGAAGGCATTGAAGTAAGCAACACAGCGATGTTTACGCCCCGCGCCTGGTAGATGGGTAGAGAGTCGCCTGGGGGCATTGCCGCCAGCCCAATCAACAGTCAGACAGCAAAGTAGCCCGCATAAAGCGAAGCGGAATGCGGGCTAAGTCGCTCACTCATGCCGCTGCGCTTCAATGGGGTCCAGTCTGGCAGCCCTGCGTGCCGGAAAATACCCAAAAGCACGATGGTTTATCGCTGACAATTGCGTCTTGAGCATGCTTTTCATTCCTTGTCCATCAATAGCCAACTACAAAATTTATGCATCAACTTCTGCAACTCGGCAAGTCGGTCCAATCTACCTCCGGACATCTCTGCATGGTCGAAGCCTTTTTGGGCGGCGGCACTCAAGGCGAGGTCTATCGAGCACAACTGGGTGGCAAATCCATTGCCCTTAAGTGGTACTTCGCGCAACAGGCAACGTCTGCTCAGCGCAAGAATCTCGAAACACTCATCGACAAAGGCCCACCCAATGCCCAATTCTTGTGGCCGATGGAACTGGCAACCGCGCCTGATGTTGGCGGCTTTGGCTACATCATGCCGTTGCGTGAACCTGGCTATAAAAACATTGTGGACTTGATGAAGCGGCGCATTGACCCCTCATTCCATGCGCTGGCGACAACAGGTATGCAATTGGCGCAAGCCTTTCTCGAACTCCATGCCAAGGGCTTGTGCTATCGGGATATTTCATTTGGCAACGTGTTCTTTCATCCCGACACGGGCGATATTCAGGTGTGCGATAACGATAACGTATCCATTGATGGTCAGGGTCAAAGCGGCGTGTTAGGGACACCGCGTTTTATCGCGCCGGAGGTGGTGCGGGGCGAAGCGGTACCGAGTATCCAAACTGACCTGTTTTCGTTATCGGTGCTGTTGTTTTATCTGTTCCACATTCACCATCCGCTGGAAGGCCTTCGCGAGTCGAGCATCAAGTGCTTTGATTTGCCAGCGATGACGCAGCTTTACGGCACAAAGCCGCTCTTTATCTTCGACCCCATGGATAGCTCCAACCAGCCAGTCCGTGGTTTCCATGACAATGCCATCGAATACTGGCCGCTCTACCCCCAAGCATTGCGCGACCTGTTTACCCAAGCCTTCACGGCTGGACTACACGACCCCCATGAGCGGGTGCGTGAGAGCCAATGGCGAACGGCACTGGTACAACTGCGCGATGCGGTAATGTACTGTGGTCATTGCGGTTCAGAAAATTTCTATGATGGCGATGCCTTGCGCGTGTCTGGCGGCAAGCCGGGGGCGTGCTGGTCTTGTCACAAGCCCTTGACACTGCCGTTTCGGCTGCGTCTGGACCGCCAAGTGGTCATGCTCAACCACAACACTTGCCTCTATCCCCACCATCTTGACCCGCAACGGCGTTATGACCTGTCGCAACCCTGGGCGGCAGTGCAGCGCCATCCGCAAAACAAGGACGTGTGGGGTCTGAAGAACCTTTCTACCGTCAAGTGGGTGAGCACTGCCCCTGATGGGACTGTTCGGGATGTGGAACCGGGTCGCAGTGTCTCGCTGGCGGCAGGTGTGAAAGTTAACTTTGGTTCGGTTGAAGGGGAGATACGGTTTTGACCATGTCGGCCTCGTGTCTTCAAAAAGGCAAGTAGTCTCTGTCCGTGCGAACAAAGCGAACTTGGAATGCATCGTCCTTAGCGAAGTAGTGGCCGTAGCTGCCAGCGCCACCATAGCCGAAATGGACATACCAAGCGCCCGAACCACCGGCACCAGCCGAAGCCGACCAGAAATACGAACTCGGCGTATTCGGAAAAGCTTGTTGATGAATGGTTGGCCTGTCAAAGTTGCCTTCACAAGGCCTGCCAGTATCGTTCCACGTTTTGGGCTTACCGCTTGTGCAATAGACCAAGCTCAGCAATTCATACTTCGTTGGTAGCTGCCAGTCACAGTGACCTGCGTAGCCCCCATTTCGATTCAATGCTACGGCGGCATTTGATGCATCATTCCACAAATATTTCTTGGCTTCTCCGACACAAGTTCCGCACTTCCACTCTTGTCCCAAGGAAAAGCGCATCCATTGCAAGCCGGTTTTAACATCCGTCACTGTACCGTCGCCGTTATCCCTGTACCGATCCGCAATCAAAAATTCAGTCTTCTGAGGTGGCGATACGAAGGGTACAGTTTCTGATGCCGGTGGAAATGGTTTGGCCTCCGCTGCGGCCTTGACCATGGGCTGAGGGACGGTGATAAACCCCAAAGCCAATGCCCACGACTCCACCGCCCAGTGTGCTGCCTCGTCAGTCATGGCCAATTCATCTGCCAATCGCTTCCGCAAACGACCCATAACTATCTCTTGCGGTACACCCGCTGAAGACTTCAACAGGTCATTCGTCACATTTTTCTTGAGTGCAGAAACAAGAACAAAAATCTCGCGTTTGTGCTTACCGCAATAGTCTTTGAGCAGCGCCTCGCAACGGTTTGGATCATTGCAGAGTGATCGCCCATACTCAACGATCAATTCACATAGCTTTTGTCGTGGTTCGTCGTGCATGATTGATTGGATGAAATGAATCCATGCAGACTATTGAGCCAGAATCTTGAGCAAAAAGCGGATTAAGCGACGTAACCGACCATCTCTGGTGCTCTGTCCAACTGGAGTCGGTGTTGTTTTGTCAATGCTAGCCTCTACCACTGGCCGCCAAATCAATCCCACGCTAATGTCATCTCCGCTACCCTGATGAGAAGCTTCATTCAGCCAATCATGCAAATGGGGTTTCACTGCTGCTTCGCCTTCACCTTGCAACATCACCCACAAATCCCGTGCAACCTGCTCAAAACTGGCTGCGTCGCGGTAAGAATTGGCATAGCCGTCAGATGCCACCAAGATCAAGTCAGGCGGCGATCCAGCCAGTGTTTGAAAACAGACCCGCACCTCATTCCACGCCTTGTCGGAACATAACGATGTCGTTTCGTTGGCAATGAGCCGGTCATCCTTAGGTATAGGGCGCTCAATGTTGCCGTTGCTGAACACCGTCAGAATATCGCCGTCACCCAGTTGCAAATAAAGGATGTAAGTGGGCGCAACAACAACGGCCAGCAGGGTTGAGCCATAAGCAAGATAAGGCTGTGCCTCCACTTGCCTTCGACTGACCGCATCCAGAGAATCCAATTCTTTCGGAGTAAAGGGTTGGCGTTGAAGCAACTTGTCCACATGCTCACGCCATCGTCGTACCAGTTCCTGCGGCAATCGATCCTCTGCCCAATGCTTGCTTTGTGATGGATTCTCAAAATTGAACAATTGCACGCAAACCTGCTGCGCAACGATGACCGCCAATCGTGCGCCGCGCTGGCTGCGAAAGCTCTTGGCGCTGCCATGACCGTCGGCCAATGCCACCAACAAACCTCGGCCATCCTTGCACTTGGTGACCCGAACTGCATCCTGATTGGGCAAGCCAGAACGGCAATGACTAGCACCGCGCACACTGGCCTTAAGCGTCTGCCAATGGCGCATCAGCTCATTCACCACACATCGCCCGCCGAACTTGGGTTGGATTGAGTCACAGGTGTTGGAATCGGAACGTTAAGGCTGCCCAGCGTGACACCCGCTGCCTGACTGGCCGGGGATGAGGCTGCTTTTAAGACAGCGGTTGAAACCCACTTGATGTGCCGAACCAGTTCTTCAGGATTATTGGCCTGCAATGGCTGCATTTCAGGGTGGCCTATAAACTTTTGTAGCACATCGGTGTCTGCATCTTCACCAATGGCGATGGCGATTCGTACGGCCTTTCTTCCCCATTGCTCATTCATCAGGGCTTGCAAACCCTGTTGAAAATCATCCGTTGGACACCCATCAGAGATCAACACCAGCACCGGCGGCAAAGCACGATCTTCCATCGGGGGGATACGCATTTGCTCAGCCAGCATGTTCAATGCCCGGCCCAAATCTGTCACGCCACTGGTCTGCAAATCGACCCACTTAAAGTCGGCGACAGGGGTGGGTTGCGAGACATGCCATTGCGCACCCGTAGAAAACTTGAGCGCTCGTACCAACACCTCAGCGTTTGGATTCTCATCAGCAACGGTCTGCATGTGCGGCAGGGTTTCGCGGATAGCGTTATTGAGCGATTGAATTTTTCCGTCAGTCTCCATGGAGCCGGAACAGTCGGCGATCCAAATGAAATGCAGTGGGCGGGTAGCAAGCTCGCCGCCAGGTCGTTTAGCCATGATTTCTCCTTTGTGTTGGTGATGAGAGTTTATGTTGGCGTTGGTTCATTTTTGGTGTCGTGACATCAAAAAAGCCAAATTACTGTCCCGAGCAAACGAGGCGAACCTGAAAGGCATCGCCCTTACTGCCGTTGTCCGCGTAGCCATAGCCAAAATAAACGTACCATGCGCTGTACGAATTACCAGCATTGACCGTCGCCGACCAGAAATTCGAACTCGGCGTATTCGGAAAAGCCTGTTGAAGAATGGTTGGCCTGTCGTAGTCGCCCTCACAAGGCTTACCAGTGTCGTTCCAGGTCTTGGGCTTACCGCTCGTGCAATAGACCAGGCTTAGCAGTTCATCCTTCGTTGGTAGCCGCCATTCACAGCGACCTGCGTAGCCCCCCTTGTGATTCAAGGCTACGACGGCATTCAGTGCAAGCGTCCACTTGTAAGTCTTGGCTTCTCCAACACAAGTACCTCCCCGCCACTCTTGTCCCAACGAAAAACGCATCCATTGCAAGCCTGTTTTAACATCCGTCACCGTACCGTCGCCGTGATCCATGTACCGACTTGCTATCAGAATTTCGATGTTCTGTGGCGGCCATTCGAGAGGCGCGTTTTTTGATGCCAGTCGAAGTGTTTTGGCCTGCGCTGCGGCTTTGACCACGTGCATAGGTACGGTGATAAAACCCAAGGCCAATGCCCACGATTCCACCGCCCAGTGTGCAGCCTCGGCAGTCATGGCCAATTCATCTTCCAATCGCTTCCGCAAACGACCCATAACGATCGCTTGCGGAACACTTGATGAAGATTTCAACAGGTCATCCGCCACTTTTTTCTTGAGTGCCGATACAAGAACAAAAATCTCGCGCTTGTGGTTGCCGCAATGGTCTTTCAGCAATGCCTCACACCGACGCGGATCATTGCAAAGAGTACGCCCGTATTCAACAATCAATTCGCGGAGTTTTTGGCGTGGTTCGTCGTTCATGATGACGCTGATAGGTGTTTCAAATCGCACCAACTATACGGCAGACACGAGCATGGGCCGCCACAATTTGCCACAGGATGGTAGCCCGCAAAAAGCGAAGCGCAATGCGGGATCATCGTCCGTTACACGGTCGCATCGCGCCTTAAAACCCCGCATTGCGCTGACGCTTGATGCGGGCTACGAAAATCCATGTTTTTTAGCAACAGATGCAAGCAGGACGGGCGTTAGCGGTTGATTTTGCCCGATTGGGCTTGTCAATTCAGGGGTATTGTCTGGCCGCATGCATCACTGTCAAAGCGGTCACGGTGGTATCGGTTTGTTCAAACACCACGACGTCAGATTTCCTGATCCGATCCAGGCAAGAAGCAGAATTATTGGAATCAGGCATGGCACTCGTAGAAGCGGCATCTTGCCGCTTTGCCAGCGTCTGCGGCTGGAAGCCGCAGCTACAAGACTGCCAGCAGTGCCATTTAAGA
>CAIJOK010000050.1 GCA_903822205.1 uncultured beta proteobacterium
ACCACCGTGCTGGCCGCCAAATACGGCGGTCAGGCCAAGGCCTATGACCAGATCGATGCAGCACCCGAAGAAAAAGCACGCGGCATCACGATCAACACCGCCCACGTAGAGTATGAAACCGCCAACCGTCACTACGCTCACGTGGATTGCCCGGGGCATGCCGACTACGTCAAGAACATGATCACAGGCGCGGCCCAAATGGATGGTGCCGTGCTGGTGTGCTCTGCGGCAGACGGCCCCATGCCTCAAACCCGCGAACACATTTTGCTGGCGCGTCAAGTGGGTGTGCCCTATATCGTGGTCTATCTGAACAAGTGCGACATGGTCGATGATGCCGAGCTGCTTGAACTCGTTGAGATGGAAGTGCGCGAGCTGCTTGACAAATACGACTTTCCGGGCGATGCCACACCCATCATTCATGGGTCTGCCAAACTTGCGATGGAGGGCGACAAGAGCGAGTTGGGCGAAGGCTCCATCATGAAACTGGCTGAAGCGCTGGACAGCTATATCCCAACGCCAGAGCGCGCCATCGACGGTGCGTTTTTGATGCCCGTCGAAGACGTATTTTCGATCTCGGGTCGCGGTACGGTGGTCACGGGTCGTATTGAGCGCGGCGTGATCAAAGTGGGCGAAGAAATTGAAATCGTCGGCATTCACGACACCCAAAAAACCACGTGTACCGGCGTTGAAATGTTCCGTAAACTGCTGGATCAAGGGCAGGCTGGCGACAACGTGGGCATCTTGCTACGCGGCACCAAACGTGAAGACGTGCAACGCGGCCAAGTGCTGTGCAAACCCAGTTCGATCAAGCCCCACACACACTTTACCGGCGAGGTTTACGTCTTGTCCAAAGATGAAGGCGGCCGTCATACGCCGTTCTTTAACAACTATCGCCCCCAGTTTTACTTCAGAACGACCGACGTGACCGGTGCCATTGAACTGCCTGAGGGCAAGGAAATGGTGATGCCAGGCGACAACGTGTCGATCACCGTCAAACTGATAGCGCCCATCGCCATGGAAGAAGGTCTGCGTTTTGCCATCCGCGAAGGCGGCAAAACCGTGGGTGCCGGTGTTGTTGCCAAGATCATTGCCTAAGGATGACCATGGCCAGCAAACAAAAAATTCGCATTCGCCTGAAAGCGTTTGATTACAAGCTGATCGACCAGTCGGCGGCTGAGATTGTGGATACAGCCAAACGTACCGGTGCTTTGGTCAAAGGCCCCGTGCCTTTGCCAACGCGCATGAGGCGCTTTGATATTTTGCGTTCACCTCATGTCAACAAGACCAGCCGAGATCAATTTGAAATTCGCACCCATCAGCGTTTGATGGACATCGTGGACCCCACGGACAAGACCGTTGATGCACTGATGAAGCTTGATCTTCCTGCTGGTGTCGATGTGGAAATCAAACTGCAGTAAGGTTCAGTCCTGTTTACGCACAAAAATGCGTGGTTCGTTGTGGATGTTGACGATAAACGTTGTTTCGCGCTGTTTTGCGCTGTTTGACGCTATTTCAGTCGTTATACTCACCCGCTCTTTGCCAAGGGTGTCTTTTTGAGATCACCCTTGGCACAAGGTTTTATTAACAGTCTCTCACATCCAAACTATGCCGCCAATTGAAGTGGCACAGGTGAGAGTTACGGAGAAAATAATGAGTCTTAGCAATCACTTGGGGTTGCTGGGTCGCAAGGTCGGCATGATGCGACTGTTTACCGATGATGGCGTTGCCATTCCGGTCACGGTTGTTGATGTGTCTGATAACCGTGTTACCCAGGTTAAAACCCATGAAAATGACGGCTATGTTGCCCTGCAACTGACGTTTGGGTCGCGCAAATCATCCCGCATCAATAAGCCCATCGCGGGCCATCTGGCGAAGGCCGGTGTGATGCCCGGTGAAGTCCTTCATGAGTTTCGCGTTACCGCCGAAACAGCCGCCCAATACCCCTCTGGGGCAAGCGTTCCGGTGAATGCGGTCTTTGCTGTCGGTCAAAAAGTGGACGTGCAAGGTGTCACCATCGGTAAGGGTTTTGCTGGCACGATCAAACGCCACCACATGTCCTCCCAGCGTGCGTCGCATGGTAATAGTCGCTCGCACAATGTGCCTGGCTCCATCGGTATGGCACAAGACCCCGGTCGTGTCTTTCCAGGCAAGCGCATGACCGGTCACTTGGGTGTGGACACTGTCACCATCCAAAATCTCGACATTGTTAGGGTGGATGTGGATCGTCAGTTGTTGATGATCAAAGGTGCTGTACCTGGCTTTGCCAGTGGTTTTGTGACGGTTCGTCCCGCTGTCAAATCCGCGCATCAAGATGCACGGGCTGTAGCCGGGGTCACCAACAAAGGAGCAACCTGATGCAACTCGAAGTCCTCAATGACCAAGGTGTGGTTGCGTCCAAACTGGATGTTGCAGAGACACTGTTTGGTCGCGTCTATAACCAGGATTTGGTTCACCAGATAGTCGTCGCTTACCAGGCCAACGCACGTCAGGGTACACGTGCCCAAAAAGACCGCGAACAGGTCAGGCACTCGACCAAAAAACCGTTCAAACAAAAGGGTACGGGCAGGGCGCGTGCAGGCATGACCTCATCACCGTTGTGGCGCGGAGGTGGGCGCATATTTCCCAACATGCCTGACGAAAATTTCAGCCACAAGGTGAACAAGAAAATGTACCGTGTCGGCATGGCCTCTATCTATTCACAGCTTGCCCGAGAAGGCCGTCTGGCCGTGATCGATTCTTTGACTGTGGATACGCCCAAAACGCGTGTTTTAGCCGCTCGGTTTAAGGCCATGAACCTTGATTCTGTGCTGGTCGTGACCAGCGACTTGGATGAAAACCTTTATCTCGCGTCTCGCAATCTCGTCAACATCCTGGTGGTCGAGCCACGGCATGCAGACCCCCTCTCGTTGATCCATTACCGTAAGGTTTTGTTGACACGCGATGCCATCAGCCAACTACAGGAGATGTTTGCATGAGTCACGGTATCCCCCCCCTGAAGTTTGACGAAGGTCGTCTGATGCAGGTTTTGGTCAAGGCCGTGGTGTCCGAAAAGGCCACCATGGTGAGCGAAAAAGGCAACGCCATTGTTTTCAAGGTTTTGCAAAACGCCAACAAGTATGAGATCAAAGCCGCTGTTGAATTGATGTTCAAAGTGAAGGTTCAAGGTGTTTCTGTGGTCAATACCAAGGGCAAGACCCGACGCTTTGGCAAGACGACAGGCAGGCGAGATCACGTTCGTAAGGCTTATGTCATGCTCAGCCATGGTCAAAAGCTTGATTTTGATGGGAAAGCTTCTTAAATCATGGCTGTTATTCAAATCAAACCCACTTCTCCAGGCCGCCGCGGTGTGGTGAAGGTTTCACGTGATCACCTCTATAAAGGTGATCCTTTTGCCCCTTTGCTTGAGCCACAGTTTCAGCAAGCCGGTCGCAACAACAATGGTCACATCACGATACGCCACAGAGGGGGGGGTCATAAACACCATTACCGTGTCGTTGATTTTTTGCGTAACAAGGATGACATTCCAGCCAAGGTAGAGCGCGTCGAATACGATCCCAATCGCTCAGCACACATCGCTTTGGTCTGCTACGCTGACGGCGAACGCCGCTACATCATTGCGCCGCGAGGTTTGACAGTTGGCAGCTCGATTCTCAGTGGTATTGAGTCCCCTATCCGAGTTGGAAACACCTTGCCCATACGCAATATTCCGGTCGGCTCGGTCATCCACTGCATTGAGCTTAAGGTAGGCAAAGGTGCTCAATTGGTGCGATCAGCCGGTTCATCAGCGACCCTGCTGGCACGTGAGGGTACTTATGCCCAAGTGCGCATGCGCTCCGGCGAGGTTCGCAAAATTCACATTGACTGCCGTGCAACTTTGGGGCAGGTGGCCAACGAAGAACACAGTTTGCGCCAACTGGGCAAGGCCGGTGTTAAGCGCTGGATGGGCATACGCCCAACGGTCCGCGGTGTGGTGATGAACCCCATCGATCACCCACACGGTGGCGGCGAGGGCAAAACCGGTGAGGGTCGGCATCCTGTTGACCCTTGGGGCAATTTGACCAAGGGCTACCGCACCCGCAACAACAAGCGTACACAAGTCATGATCGTGTCGCGTCGCAAGAAGTAAAGGGCAGGTAAATGACACGTTCTCTTAAAAAAGGTCCTTTTGTGGACCATCATCTGGTGGTCAAGGTTGATAAAGCTTTAGCCCACAAAGACAAAAAACCGATCAAGACTTGGTCACGCCGTTCCATGATTTTGCCCGATTTCATCGGTCTGACCATCGCCATTCACAATGGCCGGCAACATGTTCCGGTCTATATCACCGACCAAATGGTGGGCCACAAGTTAGGTGAGTTTGCGCTTACCCGAACTTTCAAGGGTCATCCTGCGGACAAAAAAGTCCAAAAGAAGTAAGGAATTCACAATGGAAACACGTGCCATCCTGCGTGGTGTTCGGCTATCGGTCGATAAGGGTCGTCTTGTCGCTGACTTGATTCGAGGCAAGCCAGTGGGTCAAGCCCTGAACATTTTGCAGTTCACTCAAAAAAAGGCGGCAGCGATCATCAAAAAAGTGCTTGAATCGGCCATCGCTAACGCTGAACATAACGACGGAGTCGACATTGACGATCTCCGGGTCAAGACCATCTACGTTGAACAAGGCGCATCGCTCAGGCGCTTTGCAGCCCGCGCCAAGGGGCGCGGCAATCAAATCAGAAAACCCACATGCCACGTGTATGTGACGGTGGGTTACTAACAAAGGCCATCAGACTATGGGACAAAAAATCCACCCAACCGGCTTTCGCTTGTCGGTCAGCCGCAACTGGTCATCGCGTTGGTACGCCAGCGACCGCGATTTTGCGGGTATGTTGGCTGAAGATATTAAGGTGCGTGAATACCTGAAAGTCAAGCTTAAAAACGCCTCAGTATCTCGCGTTTTGATAGAACGTCCTGCCAAAAATGCACGCATCACCATTTTTTCGTCGCGTCCCGGTGTCGTGATCGGCAAAAAAGGGGAGGACATCGAAAACTTGAAGCGTGATCTGGGACGCCAACTGGGTGTTCCGGTTGCAGTCAATATTGAGGAAGTGCGCAAACCCGAGATCGATGCCAAGCTGATCGCTGATTCGATCACACAGCAGCTAGAAAAGCGCATCATGTTTCGTCGTGCCATGAAGCGTGCTATGCAAAACGCCATGCGTTTAGGCGCATTGGGTATCAAAATCATGTCGGCTGGCCGCTTGAACGGGATTGAGATCGCCCGCACCGAGTGGTATCGCGAAGGCCGTGTGCCTCTGCATACCCTGCGAGCAGATGTGGACTACGGCACGTCTGAGGCCAAGACGACCTACGGCATCATCGGTGTGAAGGTTTGGGTGTACAAAGGAGACACCCTGGGTCGCTCTGACCAGCCCGTCGTGGACGTTCGCCCAGACGACGACCGTCGTCCACGTACACCTCGTCGAGATGCCCGCCCCGCTGGTGCAGACCGTCCGCCTTCACGGGGTGCGCGTCGTCCAACCGGTGGCAACGCTGCCCCCAGTGATGGCAGCGATAAACCCTCTGTGCCAACTTCAGCCACTGTGGCCACAGGTGCAGATGCCAACAAGCCCGCCATCAAGCGTGTCCGCAAAATCGCCGTACCAGCGGCCGCTGCCCCGACGGTGTCCGTTGCCGGCAAAGGAGAATAACCATGCTACAACCCGCACGACGCAAGTACCGCAAAGAACAAAAAGGCCGCAATACAGGCATTGCCACAAGGGGCAGCACCGTTGCATTTGGTGACTACGGTCTGAAATGCACCGATCGTGGTCGATTGACCGCTCGCCAGATCGAGGCCGCACGCCGTGCTATTTCGCGTCACGTCAAACGCGGAGGTCGGATATGGATCAGAGTTTTTCCTGATAAGCCTATTTCTCAAAAGCCTGCTGAAGTTCGTATGGGTAACGGCAAGGGTAACCCCGAGTATTATGTGGCTGAGATTCAACCTGGCAAAATTGTTTTTGAGATTGTTGGTGTCACTGAGACTCTGGCTCGAGAGGCTTTTAGCTTGGCTGCTGCCAAATTGCCACTTCGTACCACTTTTGTGGCCCGCATGATGGGGCAGTGATTAGTTTGGAGTGCTTACCCGATCTCTTTGTCATGTTAGCTTATGGATTGAGATATATTTAGGTATATTGAGACATATTGAGATAGCTAGGCATCGAAAACTAATTACTCCACATCACATTGATCAATACATACCAATATGAAAACAACAGATCTACGTCAAAAAAACGCAACAGAGTTGCAAACTGAAGTCAAAGAACTACAAAGGGCTTATTTTGGCTTGCGGATGCAAAATTCGGCCCAACAGCTTTCCAATACGGCATCTTTGCGAGTGGCACGTCGAGCTATTGCACGGGCTAAGACTATTTTGGTCCAATCGCAGCGCACGGTTCAAACCGCCGCTTGACTTTGATAATTTGGAAGTTCATTTAAGTTTTATTTATTATTTTAGTAATTATTAGTAATTATTGGTAATAATTAGTTTTGTCAATTAGTTCAGAGATGACAAATTGTAATACGTTAAGGATACATCAATGACGCAAGCCCCCCTATCGCGCAAGCGCACCTTGATTGGCAAGGTGGTCAGCGACAAACGCAGCAAAACGGTCACTGTTTTGATCGAACGTCGTGTCAAGCACGATCTTTACGGCAAAATTGTTGGCAAATCCAGCAAATTTCACGCTCACGATGAAAAGGGTGAATACAAGCTGGGTGATCTTGTCGAAATTACCGAAAGCCGTCCCATATCAAAAACCAAGAATTGGATTGCTACCCGTCTGGTTGAAAAGGCTAATTTGGTATAGTGGTGTTTCTAATACGCAAATGACCTCATGTGAATCATATTTGCATGAGGTTTTTTTGTCTGTGGCGTAGCAATTTCGCTAGTGTGTCAAACTATCACCAAAGGGTCTGAATGCTTTAATAACGTGCCATTTGTTTTGTAGATGACAAAATAGCTGTCCTCAGATTAGATGTCACAACAAAACAGCATTCTCATTGCGTCCTTTAGAAATCAATTATTGATTCTGTAGCTGGTTAAATGGCTCGTGACATTTGCAGGCAAGCCCGTACCTACAGTGGGATACAATTGATGTCTCTTTGTCAGTGCTTGAATCTATACTTGGAGCATACTGCCCCAAATTTTTCTAAAGTATTTTATAGTATGTATTTTGTAAGATATATTTTTCAGACTTCCTTTTTTGGATTTTTGTTATGACTAAGCTTTTATACCAGTCTATATTAGGAATAATTGTTGGCATCTTATTGATGTCGCATCAGGTTTTTGGCGCAGAGCATGGTACTGCAACTGAGGCCGAAATAATGGCCAAGAGAGCGGTTGCCTACGTCAAAACCAACGGTCGAGTCAAAGCCGCCGAAGAATTTACCAATGGCACAGCATTTAAAGATCGCGATTTGTATGTGGCGTTTGCAGAGATAGAGGGGGTAATGCTTGGGCACGGTGGAAATGCCAAGCTGGTTGGCAAAAATTTGACCGGTTTGAAAGACCCTGACGGTCAGTTGTTTTATGACAAATTGCTGTTATTGGCCAAGACTAAAGGTAAAGGTTGGTCTGATAGTTATAAATTTTTGAATCCCCAGTCTAAAAAAATAGAAAATAAAATGATTTATGTGGAGCGTGTTGATAACAATTGGGTGGGTGTTGGTATTTACAAAAATTGATTTTTTAGAAGAGACATGATTCGCTTGGCGTTTGGCTGAGCAAGTTGTGTTCATATTTCGACATGGCCTTTGTTTATGTCACTTAACCTGATCAGTGGGGTATGACTTATGAATTGGCGTGATATGAAAATTGGATTCAAGCTGGGTCTTGGTTTTGGATTGATTTTGCTGATAGCGGGTCTTTTGGTGATTGGGGCTATCGTCAGCAGCAGTGCCAGTCGTGCCGAGTTTTTAGAAGCCATGAAAGCGGCATCCACGCAACAAGGCTTTGCGCAAGAGATGAATCTGACTTTACTAAAAAGTGCCGTGGCCATACGCAACATGGGCTTGCAAAACACAGTGACCGGCGTTCAAAAGGACGAGACCATCGCCAACAACCACCGCCTTGCGTATCTTGCCGTCAAGAGCAAGCTCGAGTCCTTTGATTTGGGCGCTCAAGAGCGACAAATCATGGGCCGTTTGGCCGAGATAGACCGTCAAACTGAGGTTCATTTTAAAGAGGCCGTGAATATGGCCTCTCAGTTTGCATCGGAGCAGGCTGCCGCCATCATTACCGGCAAGATAGACCCTTTGTTCAACCAGACGCTCAAAGAGCTGGCTGATTTTTTTGAACTGCAACGAAGGCTGTCTGATGCAGCCAATGCATCGGCTGCCAAAATTGACGATAACAACCGCGTCATTATTGGGGTGATCAGCATGGTGGGTGTGTTGGTATTGGCATTTTCGGCATTCATGGCATGGCGTTTGACACAGGGTATCACCAGGCCACTGCAACAAGCGGTGGATGCAGCATCGCATGTAGCGCAAGGAGATTTGGTGACTGAAATTTGCATTGAACACGCCAGCACGCTAGAGGAGACCGGTGTTTTGCTTCATGGTTTGCACCACATGCGTCAAAGTTTGGCTCAAATTGTGTCAGAGGTACGTGTTTGTTCTGAAAGCATTTCGACAGGGGCAAGAGAAATTGCAGCCGGTAATGCGGACCTGTCACGGCGTACGGAAACTCAGGCCAGCAACCTTGAGCAAACTGCCGCATCCGTTGAACAGCTTCATTCAGCCGTCAAACAAAATGCCGACACAGCCCAGCAGGTCAATCAAATGGCCAGCGAGGCCAGTCAGGCAGCCGGCAACGGCGGAGCCGTCATGGGGCAGGTGGTGACCACCATGCACGAGATCACGGCTGCTTCGCGCAAAATAGCCGACATCATTCAGGTGATCGACGGCATTGCTTTTCAAACCAATATTCTGGCCTTGAATGCCGCTGTTGAGGCAGCCCGCGCCGGAGAACAAGGGCGTGGTTTTGCAGTGGTTGCCACCGAGGTTCGCAGTTTGGCAGGACGATCAGCGCAGGCCGCCAAAGAGATTAAATACTTGATCGGCGTGAACGTAAGCAAAATTGAATCTGGAACGCAATTGGTTGATCAGGCCGGATACTCCATGCAGCAACTTGTGGAACAGGTTAAACAGGTGGCTCATCTTATTGCAGACATTAGCGCATCAGCGCAAGAGCAGACGCAAGGCATTGCCCAGATCAATCAAGCCATTGCGCAATTGGACAATGTGACCCAACAAAATGCAGCCTTGGTTGAACAAGCCTCAGCCGCAGCGGATCGCCTAGATTCTCAAGCCAGCCGCATGGTGGACGTGGTCAGTGTCTTTAAGTTAGCAGGCACTGATTTGGCGTTCTCCCCTCAGCCTGTTGCTCGTACGTCGCATCGTTCGATTGCATCTGTCCGGTCTGTCCCCAGAGGGCATTCTGCGGCTTTGACTGTGTCCTCACGAAATAGAACCGTCGATACGCATGCATCCGGCCTTGCCAGGGTTTAAGGCTTGGTTTTGGCTTTATTTAATTTTAGTCATTTAAGCGATTTGTATGACTGGGGCCGACATACGACGCTTACCTTTGTGATGGATGGCACGGGGATGATTCATTCACGAACTTTTGGGTTTGACTGATGGATGCCACGATGATGACTGGAGGGTTATGTCTTCCTCTGTTTTAACCCTATCTGAACACCCCAGCGACCCGCTTGATTCTGCCCATGGATTGTTTGATGTTGTCAAACCTGAGGGGTTTTATTGGCCTACACCGCCTTATGCCATCTACAGCGCAGAGCCTTGGTCTGAGGCACAAGATTGCGAGCTGGAGGGCTTGAATGGTGCCATTCGACGTTGTTCGCTTTTGTCGATCACGCCCGCAGATCAGACGGTTCAGATTCAGATAGAAAAAATCAAAACCTCTGTGCCGGTGGCTTTTTCGCAGTTTAGGCGTTTAACCCTTAAAAAGCCCATTCACCCCCAGGAGATCGTCAGCACAGAGCAGTTTGCCGAGATTTTGGGCTATCGCTGCACGGTTGAATACCACCTGCACCTTGAGAATTCCAATACTATTTCAGGTATGACGGTGGGGTATGTTGAAACAGACTTTGGTTTGTTTTTATTTCCACCCTTAAGTGATAGGGGCACGGTAGAGCGGGTATTTATTCCACGGTCTGCATTTATCAGTGTCAGTTTGGGTGACCATATTGGGCAGATGCTCGTTGAGCAAAAAATACTGACCCCTCAGCAGGTTGAAGAAGCCGCCAACGAACAAAGTAGTTTGCGCAATCGCAAATTAGGTGATTACCTGGTCGATACGGCTGTTGTACAGCCCGACCAACTGATGCTTGCCCTGGACCAGCAGTCCAAAATGCCCATGATCAGGGTGGGTGAGGCACTGACACGCTTGGGTTACATCGACGAAGACCAACTTCAATTGGCGCTTGAAAAACAAAAAACAGAGCGATCGGTGCCTTTGGGGCAATTGCTGGTCAATATGGGGTTTTTGACCCGTCGTGATTTGAACATTGCGCTGGCACGCAAAATGGGCTATCCCGTTGTCGATGTCACACAGTTTCCTATCGAAGCCGAAGGACTTAAAAAAATCTCGATGCTGACTGCCAGGCGACTGAGTGTCATGCCCCTGATGTCCCGCAACAACTTGACAGTGGTTGCAGCAGTTGATCCAACTCAACGCAAGATGCTTGAAGAGCTTGAGTTTTTGGTTCAAGGCCGCGTGATAGCCACCTTGGGTGACGAGATTCAAATTCAGCTTGCCATCCATGACACCTATGAAAAATTTGGACTGCACACCACCCAGTTAAGCGAAGACCTGCCTGGCTTGAGCGGAAAGACCGAAGAGCAAACCAGCACCAGCGAACTGCTTGAATCCATGGAGCTGACCAATGTCTTGCCCCGTGAAGAGAACGAAAAGCAGATCGAGCAGTCTGACAACACCCTGGTTCGCTTGATCAACACCATGATCATTGAGGCGCACAACCGTGGCGTGTCCGATGTCCACATCGAGTGCCAGCCACGGCGCGCCAAAGTCCGCATTCGCTTTCGCAAAGATGGTGTTCTGTCGCCTTATCTTGAACTGCCCTATACCTACCGATCTGCTTTGGTGGCGCGGCTCAAAATCATGGCAGACCTTGATATTTCAGAACGTCGCAAGCCCCAGGACGGCAAAATTGACTTCAGCAAGTTTTCAGCCAAACACAAGCTGGAGCTGCGGATTGCCACCATCCCCACCGCCAATAACCTTGAAGATGTCGTGATGCGTCTGTTGGTCTCCAGCAAACCTATTCCGATGGACAAGCTGGGTTTGTCTGAGGTTAATTTTTCTCAGTTGCGCGATGCGGTCACCCGCCCGTATGGCATGGTGCTGTGTGTTGGCCCCACCGGCTCTGGTAAGACCACCACACTGCATTCGGTATTAGGCTTCCTCAATACCCCTGCACGCAAAATCTGGACGGCTGAAGACCCCATCGAAATCACCCAGCCTGACTTACGCCAGGTTCAGGTCAACCCCAAGATCGACTGGACATTTGCCAAGGCCCTGCGTTCTTTTTTGCGGGCTGACCCAGACATCATCATGGTGGGCGAAATACGCGATGCAGAAACGGCCCAGATCGCCATTGAAGCCTCGCTGACCGGCCACATGGTGCTGTCCACCCTGCACACCAACAGTGCCGCTGAGACCGTAACCCGTCTGATCGACATGGGCATGGACCCGTTTAACTTTGCAGACTCCCTGCTGGCGGTTTTGGCACAGCGCCTGGCCCGCAAGTTTTGCTCAGCCTGCCGCACCGTCATGCCTGCCGATGAGGCCTATATTGACGAACTGTTGAGGGATTACATCCACGCTTTTCCTGAAGAATTGCGCCCATCACGAAGCGAGGTGATGGCGCAGTGGATGGCGCAATATGGACAACAGGGCTGGATCAATGCCTACCAAGCAACCGGCTGTAGCCAGTG
This sequence comes from uncultured beta proteobacterium, assembly GCA_903822205.1. Classification (GTDB taxonomy): domain Bacteria; phylum Pseudomonadota; class Gammaproteobacteria; order Burkholderiales; family Burkholderiaceae_C; genus Rhodoferax. The sequence goes on from CAIJOK010000050.1 coordinate 12,025, forward strand.
TCTTGGTATGGGCATGTCGGGGCGGGTGGGGATGCATGAGTTGATGCGTGTGACCCCTGGTGTGCGGCGCTTGATTCAGACAGGCTCAAGATCAGAGTTGATCCAGACCGAGGCTTTTCAGTCAGGCCAGTTTCGCACCCTTCGCCAAGATGGTATTCACAAAGTACTGGGCGGCTTGACCCATATTGAAGAAGTCCGTGCCAACAGCAATTCATGACCTATTTTTTGAATGGGTGACCGTCATGCGATTGAATCACCCATCTGTAAAATAAATTTGTTACTTTATAAAGCATGGTTTTTGATGATATATGCTTATAGACTAAGCATTGGATGCTACAAATAAATGATTTATAGCGTAATGAACTTTTTGATTATTGCATTGCCGTGTCCTTGTATAACCGGCAATGTTTGATCGAAGGCTGGGGCGCTTGAAAGCCATCATTCAAGATGTCAGCAGCAGAATGGAACTGGATTTTTTGTGATTAAGTTTGAATGGAAAGATATTTACATACTGGGTGATTTTGTCATTGATGCACAGCATCAACATCTTTTTGAAATTGCCAAGGCACTGGTCGAAATCGAGGATATTGTCGCATTGAACAGGTTGACGCTTGAATTGTTCAGACATACACGCGACCATTTTGAGTATGAGGAGGACATCATGCGTCAGCATCACTATCCTGGCTTGGCAGTACACATCGAGAGGCACAACGAATTGCTCAATCGCTTGAACACAGTCAGTCTGGATGTGGGGCATGGAAAACTGAACAAACCAGTGATTGAGGCTCTCATGGTTGATTGGGTTATCACCCATATTACCCATGAAGACGCAGAATTTTCAGCTTATGTTCAACTTCAGCATTCTAAGAAAAACCAGTAACAGGGTAACCATTTAGACTTTCCATACAAAATAACGGGTGCGATTAATAGTAATGTTATGCAACAAATAACATAATCCACACCTAACCCCCTAACCCTCTTTACAATGGGGGGTAGGGGGAATTTGAAAAAAAGAGGGGGTCTAAATGCTGACACTGCAACATCATTAGCCATGGCAATGATCCTGTTTATACCTACATTTTCTGATTTGGATTTTAGATATGTTCCAGAAGAGAATGCAAAAGATCATGATACTCCGTCAGAAAGAACGGAGCCTTAAACATCCGTTTCAAACGGGTGTATCTGCCAATGCACGAATAGCCTTAAGCCATGCGAACGACCTGGATCTGAAAATTGGCGCTGAAACCACCCTTTTGACACCTTCTCAGGGTGATCCAAACCGGTTAAACATCTCTCATTCCAGTCCTAATCTAGTGGACAGTGCCGTAGATTTGGTCACTCATTTGTTTCATGGCATTCTTTATGAAAAACGTCTTTCAGCGACTGTTCGGCTGCTATTTTTGCGCCTGCAAGTGGCTGTGATGCGTGAAGTGATTGCAGACCCCTGTGGGTTTACAGTCAATATCCACCCGGCTCGCACTTTGGTGGCGCTCATGAATTCTTGTGCCATGGGCTTTGATGGCGCGATGGTTTCAGGCACCGATCTTGAAAATGAAATTGAACGCGTGATGCAATTTCTGGAGCAGTCCTTTCCTGCCGGAAGATTGGTATTTGAACAGGCATGCCTGATTTTTCAGAAATTCTTGTCTGGATTTCAAATGCCCATTCAATCACAACCCGATGACCTGATTGCGTCCCTTCAAAAAGAGCGAAGAGAAGCCTATGTTTTAATACATGATATGCTGCAAGGCTTATCAGTCCATAGTGAAGTTAAAAACTTTCTTTTTTCTGTTTGGTCTGATGTCTTGGCCTTGACAAAAATTTATCACGGCCCTGATCACGCGAACACCCTGGCGATGCAAAACGTTGTGAACGGGCTGATATGGACATCCGGTGCCAAAAAAACGCGACGCAGTCGAGCACGTGTCATCAGTGATGTGTCGTTGTTACTGAAACAAATGCGTACCGGCATGACCTTGATCGGGCTTTCGCTTGATCAACAAAAACATTATATTGATGCCATCAGTCCATCCATGATCGATGCCTTTTTATCTGTTTGCACACACTCACCATCAGACAAAGTAAATCCTTCAAAACCCGTGGCACTGGACATGCCAGTCAAATCTCAGCCGCAAGCAGCCTACATGGTCAATGACCCTGGCGTGAACGGGTTGATGGTGACCGAGATTGACGAACCGTCTGACACGGATTGGGCTATGTTTGAAAAGTCCATGGATCATCCGACTGAGCTTGATGATAAATCCGCTGAATTTCCTGAACATTTACTGGATAAGTACCCATCCATCAAAGCAAATATAATTGGATTATGGGGTACAGTGAAACTAAGCAACTATCTTAGTTTGATATTTGAAAATAACAGAGACCAAGTCCGATCAGGCTTCCCTCTTGATGTGACAGCTTTATTGCTCAAAATTTATCATGAAAATATCAAGTTTTTGGAGTCTAAAAATATCCAAACAGATGATTCCAGTCTGATCACGCAGCTAAAATGGAATCTTCCAAAAAACTTTTAATCCGTAACCGTTTAACCCCCTCACCGTCATTCCCGCTAAGGCGGTAATGACGACTGTTGTTGGCCACCACTGGAGTGACTGCATTTGACATGGGGTCTAAATGGTTACATTGAATCAGTCTGTTCCCACCTGCGAAACGAACACGCGATTCATAATTCCATTATAAAAAATAAATTTGTTACATTATAAAGCAGAATGGTTAATGAGATACGCTCATAGAATAAGCATTGGGTGCTATAAAAACATGATTTATTGTGTAAGTAATTTTTTTGTTATTGTATTGCCATGTCCATTTTTTTGATCGGCGATGTTCAGGGCTGCGATGCTGCACTTGGCCGCTTGTTGTCTGAGATCGCGTTTTCGCCCAGCCGCGACACGCTGTATTTTTTGGGCGACTTGGTCAATCGTGGGCCAGACTCTGCCAAGGTGCTGCGCCGCTTGATGGGCTATGGCGCGTCTGCACAGTGTGTGCTGGGCAACCACGACCTGCATTTGCTGGTGGTGTCGGTGGGCGCACAAACGATGGGGCGCAGGGACACCCTGACGGGCGTTCTGGATGCCCTGGACCGTGATGCCATGCTGGATTGGCTGCGTCATCAGCGCATGGCCATTTTGCGGCCTCCGTATTTGATGGTTCATGCCGGTGTGCTGCCACAGTGGACGGCGGCCCAAACCCTTGCTCTGGCCGCAGAGGTCGAGGCGGTCTTGCACAGCGCCCATCGCGCAGAATGGCATGGTTTTTTGCATCAACTGTATGGCGACACACCTGACCATTGGGACGCTACACTGACCGGCATCGACCGTCTGCGGGTGGTTGTGAATGCCTTGACACGCCTCAGGTTTTGCACTGACGAAGGACAGATGGAGTTTGAGGCCACCGGCGGCATCCACACCGCGCCTTTGGGCTATTTGCCGTGGTTTGATGTGCCGGGTCGTCAAAGCCGTGACGTGTGCATCGCGTTTGGACATTGGTCCACACTGGGCTGGCAAGACCGCAGCGATGTGATCGCGCTGGACACTGGCTGCGTGTGGGGAGGTGCCCTGAGCGCGTTTGCGCTGGACGGTAGCTTGCAACGTGGCAAAGTGTTTTGTGTGACGTGCCATCACGACTAATCGATAAATCGATAAATCGATAAATCGATAAAGCGATAAATCGATCAATTGATGGACAGCCATCTCATGTTTTGAAGGGTATCCGATGCCAACATTCCATCACCCTAATTTCCCTTCCGTTTCACGTGTTGAGGCACCTGTCACCTTGGTCGTAGCGGCCTTGCTGTGTCTCTTGCTGGTGGTGGGCTACTTCTTGCGCATCGGCTATCAGTATGCGATGGTTGCCGCCGAAACCGAGACGCGTAACCTGGTGGGGGTGATTGAATCGAGGCTATCAAGCGAGTTTTCACGCGTTGACGGGATGCTCACCTTCATCGCCAGTGAGGTGCAATCAAGCCCCTTTCAAAGCCGATCAGCCGCCGTTTCTGCCGAAAAGACACAGAATCTTGTTCGGATGGTAAAGAGTTTTCCTCAACTGGCAGGGCTGTTTGCCTTTGATGCTGAGGGCAGACTGCAAATGACCTCTGACCCCAGCGTCAAGTCCTTTAGCATCGCTGACCAACCCCACTTCAAAAACTTGCGCGACCATCCGCAAGCCAGCCTCGACTTTTCAGAGCCGATCTTGTCGCACACGGGCAAATGGTCGCTGATTCAGTCGCTTGCCATCCGCGATGATGCGGGGCGGTTTCTGGGAGCCGTCAGTGCGGTTCATCATATCGACACATTCTCAGACTTGTTTCGCAGCACGGATGTCGGACAGACTGGTGGCTCGATCTTGCTGCGGCGCAGCGATAACTTCCAACTGATTGCACGCATCCCGGTCCCAAACGAGAACGATTTCAACCGGCCCATACCCGAGGACTATCCCGTCCGTCAGCGCCTGGAGTCAGGTGTCAAACAAGGCACACTGGCGTTCACGGCAAACACCGATGGTGTGAGACGCATCGGCAGTTTTGCCAGACTGGATGACCGCTTTCCGTTCTATGTGCAGGTTGCTCTTTCTGAAGATCACTATTTTGCTGAATGGCATCAGCAAGTGTTCTGGACTGGACTTGTTGTCGTGCCTTTGCTGCTGGCATTTGGAGTGGCTGTTTTGCGTCTCAGGTTCAACATCACCATGCGAAAACACGCAGAAGAGAGAGAAAGACAGAGAGAGGCAGAGAGAGACAGAGAGAGCAAAAAAAACAAGGCGCTCTTGCAAAATGCCAGCGATGGCATCGTTATCCTGGATGAGAACGCCAACGTCCTTGAGGTGAGTGACTCGTACTGCACCATGCTGGGCTACTCGCGGGACGAGATGATCGGCATGAATCTGACAAACTGGGACTGTGGGTTTAGCAGTCCAGCAGAACTCATGAAGGTTTTCAGGCAGCGTTGGCTAAGCGATGCACGCACACAGCTCCAGTCACTTAGCCGTCGCAAGGATGGCAGCCTTTACGATGTTGAAGTCCATGCCACACGCGTCGATCTGGACGGTGTGTCGGTGCTGTACTGTTCCCATCGCGACATCACCGATCGCGTTCAAACGCTCAAGTTGCTTAAGCAACAGTTCAAGGCGTTGAAGCTCAGTGAAGCACAGGTGGCCATATCACAGCAGATAGCAGGCACGGGGTCGTTTGTCTATGATTTCAACACCGACATCGTTTGGGCATCGACCCAAATGCTGCGCATGTTTGGGCTGCCTGCCAACGTTACGGATATCCCTTTGGACGACTTTCTGGCTTGTCTGCCACAGCACCGTGATCTGGTTCGCCAGACTTTGGCGGGCAAGTATGGGTTTCCAACGGACCTTTCGGGTTACCAGTTGGATGACATTTTGGCGGGTGTTTCTGAACATGATCCAAGTCACCAGAATTTGGCTGATTTGATCAACCAGAGCCATGAGTATGACGCTGAGTTCACCCTACAGCCCGCTTTTGGGTTGCCACCCAAGGTTATCCACGCCATCGGCAAGCTTGAACGGGATAGAGACGGAATCCCCATCAAAATTTTGGGATCGGTGCAGGATGTGACCGAGCGTCGCAAAATGGAGGACGCTCTAAGAGAGGCCAGAATTGCCGCCGATGCCGCCAATATCTCCAAAAGCCAATTTTTGGCCACCATGTCGCATGAGATTCGCACCCCCATGAATGGCATTTTGGGCATGGCGCAACTGCTGTTGATGCCCGACTTGACAGCAAACGAACGTCTGCTGTATTCAAGAACCGTTTTATCGTCTGGACAAACCTTGTTGGCGCTGCTCAACGACATTCTTGACCTGTCAAAAATCGAGGCCGGCAAAATTCAGTTGGACACCCTCGTTTTTGAACCCGATTCGGTTTTAAGTGAAACGCACCTGCTGTTTTCTGGCGCGGCGCAGGCCAAGGGTCTGCAACTTGAACACCGGTGGCACGGCGCGCCAGGGCATCGCTACGTGTCTGATACAAACCGTCTTCGTCAGATGCTCTCTAACCTTGTGGGTAACGCCCTCAAATTTACCCAACAGGGCAGCGTTCGCATGGAATGTGCCCCGATTGAAAGCGCTGGTCAGTCTGCCCTGCTTGAGTTTTCAGTCAGCGATACCGGCATGGGCATACTGCCCGACAAAATTGATTTGCTCTTTAAGCCTTTTTCGCAGACCGACAGTTCCATCACGCGTGAGTTTGGCGGATCGGGGCTGGGCCTGTCCATTGTGTGCCATTTGGCCCGGTTGATGGGCGGTGACGTTGGGGTTGAAAGCGTCTTTGGCCAAGGCTCCAGATTTTGGTTTCGTCTGAAGGCCCAACAGGTTGAAGGCCGTGAAGAAGGCCGCAGTTCTGAAAGGCCAATGCCTGCTTGCGACGTGACCGGTTCAGCGCTGCGGTCAGGGCGTGTGTTGGTGGTTGAGGACAACATCGTCAATCGCATGGTGATTGAGTCCATGCTGACAAAACTCGGCATCACTGTGACGCTGGCCTTTGACGGTCAGCAAGCCCTGGACGCCCTCGCCCAAGGTGATCGTCCCGACATGATCCTGATGGATTTGCACATGCCCGTCATGGATGGCTACGATGCGACAGAGCGGATACGCCTGTCAGAACAAGGCAACAAGCTGCCACACTTACCCATTATTGCCTTGACAGCCGATGCGTATGAGGAAGACCGCCAGCGTTGCCTGGCAGTGGGCATGGATGACTTTCTGACAAAGCCCATCGCGTTGGATGCCCTGAAATCGGCTTTAAGCAAGTGGCTGCCGATGCCAAAAAGCAAGCCCGTCTCTTTAACGTGAAACACCGTTCGTCGTGAGCCTGTCGAACCACCCAAGGACGAGAGCCCAGGGAAAACAGTTTCAGCATTCGGCTCGTGTGCAAAGGCACTGACAGTCAGTGATCAGCAAATACGGCAGCAGACGTGGATGCATCCAGAATGCGATCAGCCCAAAGTTCAAGCTGCTCTGCGGTGGCGGTTTGCAGTCGTTGGGCGGTTGCAGGGCTTAAGGGGCCAAAGCGTTTGATG
>CAIJOK010000051.1 GCA_903822205.1 uncultured beta proteobacterium
AAAACGGTATCTTTGCAAAATCCGCTGCTATGAAGATGCCAGCGATCAAACTTTTCAAAATATCGCCACTTGACATTGATTTATATGTATTTTTTGATAAACATCAAATCAAGCAGGCCGGATAGAGATCAGGTTGTCTGAGGGTGGGTCAATTTTCGGTCGGCATCAACAGTCCTGCACCGCCAGACCGACGGACTCCAGCGCTTTTTTGAGACCCACGGCATCGCCCACATTCACCACACCCCAATAGTGCGCGATGTCGCCGCGCAACAAGCCCAGCCCCAGCTCGCCACTGGCTGTACGCAATAGCCGCAGCACGGGTTTATCACCTACCTGCCAGCCAAAACAATCGGCCAATACGCGTGTTGCCAACCCATTGAGCGACGGCATATCAGCGGCGTTATCCGTGACGATGTTTCGCACCTCGGGCGGCAACAAGTCAGTCCCCACGGTGGTGGTGTGGGCCAACTGGTGCAGGGACGCGCCCAGACTGGTGGGCTGCGCCAGAATGCCCGTCAGGTAGCGCAGCACATCCACCACGTCCGATGTTTGCGCTTTGTCGCCCTCGTTTTTGCTGCTGCCAATCACCGACAAACCCAGCAACACCCACAGTGGAGATGCCACTTGCAAGCGCAGATCAGCCGCCATCTGCCGCGCCTTAGACAAGCGAAAACACGTCACCTGATGCCAATATGCCAACAGCGCTGCGGTCAGCGTGTCGCGCTGCGTGGCGGCACTGGCCTCTGCCCCCGACTGCACCCGCACATGCCAAAAGTCTTTGCCATAGCGATCCTGGTGAAAGCGGTCGTAGGCATAGTCAAAAATAATCGCCTTGGCATAGCGGCCCAATGTACCGTCGCCTTCAGCCGATTTGCTTTTGCTACCTAATGGAGCCGCGCTTTCCACCACCTGGCCAAAAGTGGCCGAGAACTCAATCAGCAGACCGCGCTGTGCAGCAATGGGCGCGTTAATGCCGGCCAAATCCGCTTGCACGGCCTTCCACACCCCGGCCTCGGACTTTTGCCCCTTGTGACCCTCATCGACCAGCACCAGATTGCAGCCATCGCAAAACAGCGAGGTGGGCAGCGTCAGCCCGTCGCCTTTTTTATCCCGCGCCAGTTTGTTGATGTCGAGGACGATCACCGTGTCGGCATCCAGGTGGCCCAGTGCAGCAGCATCGCCATCTGCGGGATAGGCGAACACATTCCATTCGCCCAGAGATCGCAATTTGTCGGCATGTTGGCGTGTCAATGACTCTGACGGCGTGATCAGCAGCAGTCGCTGCCATGCGCGGCGTTTGTCCAGCAGTGCCAGGCAGACGTGCAGCACGTGGGTTTTACCGGCAGCCGTGGCCATCCAGAAGGCCGCCAGTTGCAGGTCAGCCGCATCAAACGGTTTGAGTTCGGCAGCCACATCAGCCGCTTTGGGTTTATGCACGGTCAGCCAAGCATTCAGTCGCTCCAAAAAAGCCGCTGAATCGTCAAACTGCGCCTGAACCCAGTGGGCAAACAGCAGCAGTGCCAGGTACTGTGCATAGCGTGGCGCAAAGCGCACCCGGCTGCAAGCCTGGCGCACTTGGCTGTCCAGATCACCCAGATACGCCACATCACCGGTGCAGACCGAGGCCAGTGCTGCCAGATAGTGGCCCTCAGCCAACGCATTGGCACTGCCGATGTTGTCTTCTACCGTTCGCAGTTGGGACATGGCAGCAGGCAGTGTCAGCCCCAGCAAGGCGGCCAGCGCGTCGCGCAGCACCAGGGCAGATTTAAGCCGGGCGTGGCCGGAGCGTTTGACGCTTGCCATAGAGGCTACAGCCCGACCCGTGTGATGGCTTTGCCGTCTTGCGGTGCTAAGGAAAGCATGGGCCGGTGGTGTTAAAAAATAGTTGCATGGTGCTCTAGGGGGTTGAATACCAAAAAATAGTCGATTGGGTTTAATGAAGCTGTTGACGTAGCAATTGTTTCAAATCTGGCGGGCTGAAATCGACGGTCTTGCCTGTATAAAAATTGGCACGCTTGAATTGTTTTTTGCCCACCGCCAATTCACTCTCGGCAATTGCCAGCACGAAACCGGGTTGTCGTGTGTAAAGATATTGCATGTGGATCACCTCGGCCTCCAGCAAACGCGTAGTGCTTGACGCTGCAATCACAATCAAGGGTGTGCTGTGTTCAATCAGATGGTCTGCCACCATGTTGCCAGCAAAGGGCAATTCGACTTGGCTGTGCCAGGGCAAGTTGAGTGCGCTGGCAATCTCGGCCACCACCTCAGTGACACGGTCTTTAAAGTCGTTGGCAGCACGTTCTTTGTGCGATGTTGCCAGGGCAAAAAGTTGCTGTGCGGCAGCGGCCACCTGAAAAATCGTCGGCGCGATCAGGCGCAAGTCGGTCAGACGGGCTATCAGGGTTTCGTCGCAAAAGTCCACCCCCGCCGTTTGGCTTAAATCCTCAGCCCAGCGCTGCACCAGATCAGAATCAACATCCCCACCAGACAGACAGGCGTATAGCGTAGCCTCGCCGTTTTCATCAATCTCAAAACCATCGGGTCGCTGACGAACACGGATGACCACCTTGTCGCTACTGCCAGGGTATTCAGGCGGCGTGATGATGCGTTGCACACACGCGCTGTCTTCGTGTACTTCAAACAGGGCGCAAATGGTTTGTTTCAGGCCAGGGGCAAGGTCCATGTGTCTTTCTCCGATGCCAGTGTGATACCAAGGCTTGGCATTACTGCACCGGGATTGAC
>CAIJOK010000052.1 GCA_903822205.1 uncultured beta proteobacterium
AATGCGCCGCATTTACAGAGTGGGCTAACCGTTCTTACCCCCCTTTGTAAAGGGGGGGTAGGGGGGATTTATGTTATTTGTTGCACAACATCACTTTTAATCGCACCCGACATTTAGTATGGAGGGTCTAAACGGTTACCTCTCTTGCCTTAGCACAATAGTTTTTCTGTTGTTCATCAATATGACCATCTTTTTGCGTAGATTGTTGTGACAGCTTATAGTTATAAAAATCCAACCTTGGTGAATGAATGCGGTATTCATCCGCTGACCTGCGTTCAGCATGAATAAGTGCCTGAAAAATACTTATAACAATTAGCTCGACCCTGGTCAGATATTCAATAGGTTCCATGATATTTATTTAACTGGTAAAAAGCAGGTGATCTATTGTGGCGCGCTATGGTTTCCAATTACCGATACTTGTCCGCCAGTTTCTTCTCTACGTTTATTTCTACTCTTTCACATTCAGCTTTATCACGGTAAAACATCCACGTCACTATTGTGTCGCCTTGATCACGGTAGGCCTTGACCTGCACTACACGGCCACCATCTTTTTCGACAACACTTGGGTTCATTCCTTTGGAATCTTCAATTCGACCGGCTGGCCCTGATCGCGCTTCGATGCATTCAGTAAACCCAGATTCTGGTGTGAACCAAACATTTCGTTTCGGTTTGACTGCTGGCGGTGGTGTAATTTCAACCTTTGCAGTCTCTGATGCCGACACTTTGGAATCAGGAATAGTTTTGATTTGAAAATCAGAAGCAAGCTTTGCAACAAGTTTGTCCCATTTAGCTCTTTCGGCCTCCGTGTAAGTAATTTCAATTGTGATGAATTCATCATTGGCTAAAAATTTCTTTGTGTAGAAGATATTTTCGCCTCGAAATCCAGATATGACATACCAATAATCTTTTAATCTGGTATATCCAATTACTGCACTTGGCATCTCCTGTTTCAATGCCCTGATCGCATTATCAAATTCATCTTCTAGTTTTTCAGATAAAACATTGTTGCTGCCAGAAACTGTAATTTGAACACGACCATCCTTTGTCAAAAATATTTGACCATCCCCATTATCTGATTCCATTTGAGGAAAAAATATATTAGATGGATATGTCAAAGAAAATCCAAACCGTTGATTTTTGTAAACATGGTCAACATCGGTTAAATATTGCTCCGGTAGCTCATTTTGAGTAATCGTTTAGACCCCTCACCCTCACCCTCTCCCCACAGAGGAGAGGGCAAAACTCCCTCGCCCCTTTGGGGAGAGGGCCGGGGTGAGGGGCAACATCACACTGGATTCCCTCTTGATCGGGAATGACGGCGGGGGGTCTAAACGGTTACCATTTTGAGGTGTTTTAATTACAACTTGTTCCAATTGCTTATCCATATTGAATTGCAGTTGAATTACGTAATATGTCAAAGCTAAAACCAATATTAATAATATTCAAATCATTATCACCATCGGATTGAATGCTTTTCGCTTTGATATAGGCGCAGCAAGTTTTCCGTTATTCGCAGTTGCCGACTGGATAGCTAGCAGATACGGATCGGTGGTCATGGCTTGCGGTGCCACTGATGTCGTAGGCATCGCAGGCGGCTCTTTCGCGATATCAGACTGTGGTTTGCTCTGATGTTCTACTATTGTCTGCGCTGCGGTTGCCAAGACCACATTAAGCTACTGACCACAAGTTTCATACGTATGTTTTGCTGTAAGTGGTTGATTTATATGATGCGTCAGTTTGCTATACGTATCTAATTTGTGATTCGTAACTTAGCTGCAAATGAAAACATTGTCCAAAATGTCGTTCATCAGCAGAGAAAATGGATTCAGAATGTGGAGGGGTACGCCGTAGGCGGGGGGTGGTTCATTTTTCTTAAGTTGGCACATATGTCAGATCACCCAGGGTCTGCCAGATTTGCTCTGCCCGCGCTGTCACGTCGGCGCTCATGGTCAAGGGCCGGCCCCATGTCCTGCTGGTTTCGGCAGGCCATTTGTGCGTGGCATCCAGTCCCATTTTGCTGCCCAGTCCGCTGACCGGCGACGCAAAGTCCAGATAGTCCATCGGCGTATGGTCGATCAGCAAAGTGTCCCGACACGGGTCGGTGCGGGTGGTGATGGCCCAGACCACGTCCTTCCAGTCGCGCACATTGATGTCGTCATCGACCACCACAATAAATTTAGTGTACATAAACTGGCGCAAAAAGCTCCAGATGCCAAACATCACCCTGCTGGCGTGGCCGGGATAGGCCTTGCGGATGCTGACCACCGCCAAGCGATAACTGCACCCCTCGGGTGGCAGATAAAAGTCCATGATCTCGGGGTATTGGCGCTGCAACAGAGGCACAAACAACTCATTTAACGCCAGGGCCAGCATGGCAGGCTCATCCGGGGGCTTGCCGGTATAAGTGGAATGGTAGATGGGGTCACGCCGATGGGTGATGCGGTCGAGGGTCAAGACCGGAAAAAACTCTTGCTCGTTGTAATACCCCGTGTGGTCGCCAAAAGGGCCTTCAAGCGCATGCCTGAATCCGCTGGGGTGACCGGCATCCGGGTAGATGTGGCCCTCCAGCACGATCTCGGCGCATGCGGGCACCTGCAAGTCGCAACCCATGGCCTTGACCAAACGGGTACGGCTGCCGCGCAACAGGCCGGCAAACTGGTACTCTGACAAACTGTCTGGCACGGGCGTGACTGCGCCCAAAAGGGTGGCGGGGTCTGCGCCGATGGCCACGCATACCGGAAAGGGCTGGCCCGGACAGGCGCGGGCGTGATCTTGAAAGTCCAATGCCCCGCCTCTATGCGGCAGCCAGCGCATGATGACTTGCTTAGGCCCCAGCACTTGCTGTCGATAGATGCCCAGGTTTTGGCGAGGCTTATTCGGCCCACGGGTGATGACCAGCCCCCAGGTGATGAGCGGGGCCACATCGTCTGGCCAGCAATGCTGAATGGGAAAACGTGCCAGATCGACATCCGGCCCCTCCAGTACCACCTCCTGACAAGGCGCGCTGCTGACCTCTTGAGGGGCCATAGCCCACAAGGTTTTGACCAGACCGCCCAGTCCCATCAGGTCTTTGAACCCCTTGGGGGCCTCGGGTTCTTTCAGGGCCGCCAGCACGTGACCGAACTGGCGCAGGTCTGCGGTGCCCGACACGCCCATGCCCAACGCCACCCGCCTGGTGCTGCCAAACAGATTGCCCAAAACTGGCGTGGTGTGGCCGGTGGGGTGTTCAAACAACAGCGCCGGGCCGTCGGATCGCAAAGCGCGGTCGCACAGAGCCGTCATCTCAAGGTAGGGCGACACAGCGGCACTGACGCGCTTCAGCTCACCTGCGGCCTGCAGTTGGGCGATAAAGTCTCTTAAATCGTGGCAGGGCATAGTCAACACTTAAAAATAAGTTTTATCATAGATAATATGATGGATTGTTGCCTTTTATGCAGTGTTCATGGGCGTGTGATTCAATTTAAATCAAATTATAGAGTATGTTATTTATTTTAATAATGGATGGCATCTCGCAATGACCGACAGCGCTGAACAGGTTGCGTCCAAAATGATGATGGGAATGGAACCGTCATGCACCCGCCACATCTGCGGGGCTTGCAGGTAGCGTGTGAACGACTTTTTGGAATAGATTTCGTACCGAGCCAGGCCTTGTAAGTCAACGCGAGACACCACCCGATTTTCCCGTTTTCTGAGACTACCCCTTGAACCTCATTCCTATCGGGTGTAGGCGTGGACCATCCAAGTGCTGCAAGATCATCTCTTCCACCTGATCAAAAGTGCTTGAGAGACCATCGGTCAGCGCAAAAGACACGGCGTTGTCGCTGTCATTGGCGGCAGTTTCTATGCGCTTGCAAAGATCGCCCAGCGCAAGGGCACCCACGGATTGGGCTGCCGATTTAAGGGTATGCACCACCTCAATCAAATGTTGACGGTTGCCAGCCTGTGCTGCATCGTTGAGTGCTTCGACCTGGACTTGGGCATTCTTCAAAAATATTTTCAGCATGCGTGAATACAAGTCGGGGTCGTCGCCAACCAGTTCATTCAGCGTGTTGGCATCCCAGATGGGCATTTCGAGTCGCTGATCATCACTTTCTGCTAAAGGGATTGAAAACGTTTCGGTGGAATCATCTGATGCTTCCATCGGCAACCATTTGGCCAGCATGGGCCCAAGTTCATCCATTCTCATTGGTTTGCTCAAATAGTCGTCCATACCGCTGTCCAGACAGTGCTGGATTTCACTCTGCATGGCATTGGCAGTCACGGCAATGATGGGCTTGCGAGGCCCCGATCCTTCTTCCATGCGGATAAGGCCAGTCAGCTCATAACCGTCCAACAAAGGCATGTGGCAATCAGTCATCAGCAGTGCATAGCGGCCTGTTCGCCATTTTTCCAGCGCCGTCATGCCATCTTCAGCCACCTCTGCTGCATAGCCCAACTGGTGCAATTGTGCGGATATCACACCACGGTTGGTTTCGTTATCTTCGGCCAGTAATATCAGGTGACCACTGGCGGCAGCTTGCTCAAGACTGGGTGCACGTCTTCTGGTGAGCAAGCGGCGATCAGCAATGCCAAGCTGCTTCTTGCCAGGTGGTGCGACCAGCAAGGGCAATTCCACCGTGAATTCAGAGCCATGGAACATTTTGCTGTACACCATGATCTGGCCACCCATCAGCTTGACCAGTTGCGTGCTGATGGACAGTCCCAGACCGGTTCCGCCAAATTTGCGCGACGTGCTGGCATCAGCCTGAACGAAAGGTTGAAACAAACGATGGACCACTTCATCGCTCATGCCCTCGCCATTGTCAATCACACGCAGATGGACTCCAGGTTCGCCACTTGCAAGTAGGCAAGATTCCACACGAAAGTCCACTTGCCCAGAGCGGTCGGCTTTGTTGCAAGTGAACTTGATGGCGTTGCCCATCAGGTTAATCAACACTTGGCGCAAGCGGAAGGGGTCAGAATAAAACCATTGTGGCAATTCCGGATCAATCCACACTGACAAATCGATGGATTTGGCTTTGGCGGCGCCTGCCATCAGTTGTACAACATCCTGTGCTACCTCGTGCAAGGGCGTGGCGATATGTTCAACGGTGAGTTTTCCTGCTTCTATTTTTGAAAAGTCCAGAATATCATTGATGATGGAGAGCAGTGCCTGTGAGGACTTGCTAATGGTGTCAAGCTTACGTTTTTGTTCGTTGCTCAGATGGGTGTTCTGCAACAGATCAACCATGCCTATCACACCATTCATGGGGGTGCGAATCTCATGACTCATATTGGCCAGAAACTCTGACTTGGAAAGATTGGCCGCAATAGCGACATTTTCTGCACGCTTAAGTTCCGAAATATCTTCAAACGACCACACCCGCCCAACCACGGTGTCATCAATCATTTGAGGATGCGAAATTCGCTTGAACACCCGACCGTCAGACAGTTCAAGGGTGTCATTGCTTTGCGCGCGAGGGTTGTCATTCAAAGCAGCTACCCTGGCCAAAAACTGTTCAGGTTGCCGCACTTGTGTGGCTACAAAAGCAAGCGATAGGTCATGATAAGGCACGTTAAGCAAATCCGGCGGCAAGTGCCACAGTTCGACAAAACGCTGGTTGTAGCGAGTGATATGTCCGTCGATGCCTACGACCAGAATACCGTTGCTGGTAGCTTCGATGGTGGCATTGAGCAATGACATGGACAATTGCAGCCCAAGCCGATGGTTTTCTTCGTGACGGGCCTGATCGGCGGTGGCCTTGAGTTCACGCCGCATGGCACGGTCTAATGCCAGACCCAAATAGCAAAAATGCGTTCCCACCAACGACGGCAACATGGTCAGTGCGATCAATATAACGGGTAATCCCTCATTGAGAATATTGATATCGCTACCAGGGGCAAGTCCCAACAACGAATACCAGCGATACAGCATTTCTACCGACACCACTCTATGCAACCAGTCAATCCATTTGGCGTTACTGCTTCGCTCTTCACGCCCTATTCTCCAAGCCAGATTGGCAAGGCAAAAGCCGAGTCCTGCCCAGACGAGGCTGATGAATTGCGCTCGCAAAACTGCACTGTGCAAATCCACGGCAAGAAAACTCAGGTAGATCGTTGTTCCGGCGACCATCATTGTGCGCAATCGCCAGGGAACACCCAAATCCAGTCGGAAGGAGTGGATACGAAAGAAAATGCCAACCAAATTCATCAAAACGGAAATATGGATGACGACGTAATCAGGGTAGATGCCGCGCAAACCTGTCAATACCAAGCTGCCACCCATCAATAAGCCCCCGCCACACCACAGAGCGACCTGTTGCGAGCGTCGCCCTGCCAGCGCCGCCCAGGTAAGGGTCGGCAAAATCAGGTAAAGCATTCCAATGATCAGAAATGCAGTACGAATGTCAAATGCAGTACGAATGTCAAATGCAGTCATGGCAGTCTCTTACATGGTCAAACTGGCGCAGGTCTGCGGTGCCCGACACACCCATGCCCAACGCCACCTGCCTTGTGCTGCCAAACAGATTGCCCAAAACTGGCGTGGTGTGGCCGGTGGGGTGTTCAAACAACAGCGCCGGGCCGTCGGATCGCAAAGCGCGGTCGCACAGAGCCGTCATCTCAAGGTAGGGCGACACAGCGGCACTGACGCGTTTTGGCTCACCTGCGGCCTGCAGTTGGGCGATAAAGTCTCTTAAATCGTGGCAGGGCGTAGTCAACACTTATAAATAAGTTTTGTATCAGATCATGCGATGGATGGTTGCCATTGATGCAGTGTTCATGCGCGTGTGACTCAATTTAATGCCAATTATAGAGTAGATTATTTATTTTTTGAATCACTTGAACCCAATCAGTCATAGGATGTGCCGACGCAGGAGTCGCATCCATCGAGTCATGCGAACGATGCGCTTCGTTTCTCAGCGCATCCTATCGTGTGCATCTGATGGCCTTCTTCGATGAACGTTGGGACAGCAGTGATAGCGTCACCTTTCAAAGACCCTTCGCAGTCGCCTTAGCTGCAACGAGTCGCATCAAGTCGTCAAGCGGAAAATCGTAGTCGAGCACGTGAAGAGCGGAGGCTTTGGGCGAAAAATAAGCGTTGTCGAACGGAATGGGATTCGTGCGCGTGTCGGAGGGCTTTGGGCGAACGCGGATCTCAAGGTAATCGCCGTCGATCGCCTGCTTGACGCACGCGCTCGTGTAAAAGTCGCGCATCAGAACAAAGGGTGTCTTGATTGAATCTGGCCACTTGGCCCACGTGCCAAGAACGGGCTGTTTCGTCGCTGTGGCGAAGTAGGCCCCCCCAAGACGCCCCTCGCCTCCAGCAATCGATGCAGGATTGGTACACAGCAAACCACTCGGTAGTGGCTTGATGGTCGGGATCGGCCCGTACCCCTCTGCATAGGAGCGATACGAAATGACGCAGCCGCTCTGTGCTTCGGTGGTACACCCCGGGATGTTGGTGAAGGAGTCGATCAAGGTGTCGCCGCCGATCACCAGGGCGGTTATGAGCCGCGTGCGGAGCGCTGGATCGGGATCGATCTTGCGTTGCAGGAGACGCCGACTTAGTTGCGCCCCCTGGCTGTGCGAGATCACCACGAAAGGTCGATCTCCGATCGATTTGACAAAATAGTCAAATGCCGCAGCGATGTCCACGTAGGGCTCCTCAAGGTATGTTTCAACCGAGGGGCTGGCGTAGGTCGGTAACGTGATCTGGCGGTAGAGCGGTGCAAATACGCGGCACTGGCCTGTGAAACGAGCGGCCTGACTAAGCAGTGCGTCAAGCATCGGCGCGTGGTTGGAAAGGATCGACTCATCAACCGATCCGACAGGACCCGAGAGCGCGACGGTCGGGTAAACGTAGAAGCAGTCGTACTTCGGATCTGTGGCCACTACATGCTTCACGACCCGCGAGGTGCCATCGGAGAGCAACTCGGTCGCCGTCAGATCGGCCCCGCGACACTCGTCGCTGTACATGTCAGGGCGGCACAGCCAGCGAGAGTCGCTCGCGTAGTCAAGCGGCTGGCGAGCAGCGCTGTTGGTATCCGAGCCGCCGCAAGCAGCCAGGGAGAGTGCCAAGAGACCGAGAAGCAGCACCAAAATCATGCTTCTTGGATGGGCAGAAAATTTTTTCATGGTAGTGTCCTGAGTTATATTGATATCAATTGATCATTTTCATGATAGATGTACAAACTTTCTGAATGGTCTCAAAGCAATGAACGTCTTTGTATGAACATTGGCCTGATCGCCATAATAAGTTTTGCATTCGAACATGGTCGAGTATCGTGCATTGGAGCCGCCCACGAACCGCAATCGTCTATGGCATCAACCCTCAGCAAAACCGCCCCAGGTAGGGCGCTCAGGCTGCGGCACATCCAGCAACGCAAGCACATGGCTTACCGTGTGGTCCACCATCTGATCGATCGTCTGGGGGCGGTGATAAAACGCGGGCAATGGTGGACAGACGATGCCGCCCATCTCGGTCACGCTGACCATGTGGCGGAGATGCGCCAGGTTAAACGGGGTTTCGCGCACCATCAAAACCAGCCGGCGGCGTTCTTTGAGCATCACGTCAGCGGCCCGGGTGATCAGGTTGTCGGACAGGCCCAGCGCCACAGCCGCCAGGGTGTGCATGGAGCACGGTGCCACCACCATGCCGCTACCGTGAAACGACCCGCTGGCGATCGGGCTGCCCACGTTGCCCACCTGGTACACCACATCTGCCAAGGCCGCCACGTCGTCACGATGCACATCCTGCTCGGCAGCCAGCGTTAACCAGCCGGCCTCGGACACCACCAAATGGGTTTGAACCTGGCCCGTGGCCCGCAGAGCCTGCAACAAACGAACCCCATAGATCGCTCCGCTGGCCCCCGTGATGGCGACCACCATGCGTTTTTTGCCATCTGATGCCAAGGGGAGCATCGGCACGGTCAAGACCCGGGCCGTCCGGTCGAAACACGGGCGCGCCATCTGGACAGGACCGCCGCAGGATGAAACTGCGCCAACGACAGCACCGGCAGTTCAATGGCATCAAGGGTGTTCTTGATCAGCAGACCCAGCTCGGTGTCGCCCTCCATGGTCAGGCGACGGCTAAAAAACAAGGTGTCGGGGTCTTCACGGCGACGTGCCAGCAGCGACAAATCATGGGCACAGGCGCTGATGGTCAGGTCAGCGGTGTCATGGCAGTGGCAAGCCACAAAACGGTCAGACTGCCATGAAAAATCAAGCGTCCACCCAGCGTCGGTCACGCGCAGCCGCAGCTTTTTGCCTTGCAGCATGCCAGTCACGTCGCTGCCCAACTGCTGGGACAACACCTCATTCAGACCGGTCACAAAAAGCCAGGCCCCAGGGTAGTTGGGCAAGCAGCCCAGCAAAACGGACAGGGGCTTGGGCAAAAGCAGGGGGCTTGCAGACATGGCTAAATTCTGATTGAGGGACTTGAAAGTGGGTATTTGAGACTGGTTTTCAGTATAGACAGGTTATGGATTTGGCAACCCCTCAGATGCTCTGCGCTACGGCCCCATGCGCCGTGATCACTACAATGCCACCCCCCTTTAATGCAAGATTCATGCCTTTATGATGATGCCCCGCTGGATGGTTCTCAGGATGATTGCGATCATGGCACTGGTCATTTCAACGCTGGCACTGAGCGCCTACGCCGGCCCGTCTGACAAAAATCAACCCATGAATATCGAGGCCGATGCCCTGCGCTACGACGATGCCCAGCGTTTGAGCGTATTTACCGGCCACGTGGTGGTGACCAAGGGCACTATTTTGATTCGCGGCGACACCGTTGAAGTTCGCCAAGACCCCCAGGGCCATCAGTTTGGACGCATCAGCGCCTTGCCCGGACAGCGGGCTTTTTTTAGGCAAAAGCGCGATGGCACGGACGAATCCATAGAGGGCGAGGCCGAAACCATCGACTACGACGGTCGCACCGACACCCTCAAACTTGCCACACGGGCGCAGGTTCGCCGCTACCAGGGTACACGTCTGAACGATGAATTCAACGCCGCCCTGATCGTCTATAACGCTGCCACCGATGCCTTCAGTCTGGACGGCAGTCCGGGGGGCAGTACCCTGACCTCTGGCAAATCAGGTCTATCTGGCGGCGGACGGGTCAGGGTGATGCTGACACCCAGGCCCGCCGCACAACCACCCGTCACCGGCACGGACAAGCTACTTTTGACACCCGCTTTGGGCGGGGCCTCACGGTAATGGCTGCCCCAGAGCGCTCGGTATGCCGGCAGATGCCCGACCACAGCCGGCTTGAGGCCCTGCATCTTCAAAAATTTTATGGCAGGCGCAAGGCCGTCAAGGATGTGTCCCTCAGTGTCTGCAAGGGCGAGGTTGTTGGCCTGTTAGGCCCCAATGGGGCAGGCAAAACCACATCGTTTTACATGATTGTTGGCCTGGTACGTGCCAGCGCCGGTGACATTCGCATTGACGGCCAGTCCATTGAACACATGCCCATCCACCGGCGTGCCCGTCTGGGTCTGGGCTATCTGCCACAAGAAACCTCGATTTTTCGCAAGCTCAACGTTGAAGACAACGTTCGTGCCGTGCTTGAGTTGCAATCGGACGAACAGGGCCGGCCCCTGTCGCCACCGGTGATCGAAGCGCGTTTGACCGATCTGCTGCACGATTTGCGGGTCGATCACCTGCGTGATTCGTCGGCATTGCAGCTCTCTGGCGGTGAGCGCCGGCGCGTCGAGATCGCACGCGCCCTGGCCACACAGCCTCGATTTATCTTGCTGGACGAGCCGTTTGCCGGCATTGACCCTATCGCCGTCATCGAAATTCAGCGCATCGTCAGTTTTTTGAAAAGCAGAGGCATTGGTGTGCTCATCACCGACCACAATGTGCGCGAGACCCTGGGTATTTGCGACCACGCCTACATCATCAGCGATGGCAGTGTGCTGGCACAGGGTACACCGGCAGACATTGTCAATGATGTGGAAGTGCGCCGCGTCTATCTGGGCGAACATTTCAGGATGTAGCCATGCGCCAAGGCCTGTCTCTTCGCATGTCGCAGCATCTGGCGCTGACACCCCAGTTGCAACAATCCATCCGCTTGCTACAACTGTCAACCCTTGAGCTAGACCAAGAAGTGGGGCAAATGCTGGCCGACAACCCTTTTCTGGAGGTCTCGTCTGAAGAGGCCGTGCGCGAGTCTTTTGGCCTGCCGCAGAGCGACACCACTGTTCATCCGTCTGACAGCGATGCCGAAAACGCTATCTATTCTATAGCAGACTATGCAGGTGCATCGGGCGTTGTGACCCATGCGGAGGATGTAGATGGATCGGTCACCAGCGCTGACGATAGGTTGAACTGGGACGGCGATGGCAGCGTGTCGATGCCCACCGACGACAGCGAATGGGGCTGCGAGGCCCCCGCCCGTGGCTCTTTGTCCAAGGAGGATGCCACCTACAGCACCGAATGGGCACAAAGCCAGGAGTCACTGCAAAGCGCCCTGTACAGCCAGGCTGCGGGCCTGCGGCTGGGTGACGAAGACCGGGCGGCTTTGTTTTTTTTGATCGAGTCACTCAATGATGACGGCTACCTGACAGACCCCCTGATCGACTTGGCACGAGGACTGGCCGAAACTGACTGCTCCGATGTTGCTGATGTTGCTGATGTTGCTGATGTTGCTGATGTTGCTGATGGGGATGCCGTCATCGATGATCTGCTGCATCACCTGACGGTGGCGCTGGGACTGCTGCATCACCTGGAACCCGCCGGTGTGGGCGCACGCAGTCTGGCCGAATGTCTGCGCCTGCAACTGAAGGTGATGGCTTCTGAATGTGACTCCACGCATGGCTCTGCTGAAATCCATTATTTGATCCAGGTAGCACTGGGCATTTGCAATCAGCCACTGGCCTTGCTGGCACGGCGCGATGTCAAACAACTGGCTGCCTTGTGCCAGGCCACAGAGGCCGATGTGCGTACCGCCATGGCGCTGATAGGACGACTGGAACCCAGGCCCGGGAGACGGTTTTGCAGTGTGGAACGCAACATCGTGGTGCCCGATGTGCTGGTGGTGCCAACGGGTTCCGTCAGGTCTGGGTCTGTGTTTGATGATTCAGGTACAGGGACAGGTTTTGAAGTACGGCTTAACCCCGATGTCGTGCCCAGGCTGCGGGTGCATGATGTGTATGCCAATGCGATCAGGGGCCACAAGGTCTCAGGCCACGATGCCGCCAGTCACGCCGCTCTGCAACAAAGGCTGCAAGAGGCCCGGTGGTTTATCAAAAATATCCAGCAGCGTTTTGACACCATTTTGCGCGTGAGCACGGCCATCGTAGCGCGACAAAAAAGCTTTTTGGTGCATGGTGATCTGGCCATGCGGCCCCTGGTGCTGCGAGAGATTGCTTGCGAGCTGGGCTTGCATGAGTCCACCATCAGCCGCGTCACGTCGGCCAAGTACATGTCCACCCCGCAGGGCACGTACGAACTGAAGTATTTTTTTGGATCGGGTCTTGGCACAGAGTCTGGCGGCAGCGCTTCAAGCACGGCGGTTCGTGCGCTGATCAAGCAGTTTGTGGCCGCAGAAAACCCTGCAAAACCCTTGAGCGACAGCCAGTTGTCAGAGATGCTCAAAGAGCAGGGAATTGAATGCGCCAGACGCACCGTCGCCAAATACCGCGAGGGTCTCAAAATTGTGACGGCAGCGGCTCGAAAATTTTTGGCCTGAGCAACTGCTGGATGACCGTATGAACAAAATCTCAGTGGGGTCAGATCGTCCCTTTGGCAAAGTCATGAATCAGCCGGTCAATCCAGTCTTCCACATCATGGTCACTCAAAACGAGGGCACCTGCGGCATAGTCCCCACCTTTTTCCCACTCCGTACTGGAGATGTGGTGTGAAAAACGATGGATCGCGACCTCAGCGATCAACCCCATCGCGATCAGGCGAGCCACAACATCTGGCACGTTGGTGTCTTGAAACACCGAATAATCATGGTGCAAACGGATGGCCAGACACAGCGTTTGCGAAATATCCCAGGTACGCGCCATGATGGCCCCCACCAAGGCGTGGTCGGTATGATGACGCTTGTGTTCTATTTGGGTAAAGCTTTCCGAGGGTTCATGGTTACAGGCAGACAGAGTCTGGCCATAGTCTGCAAAACGCTGCATCAAAAGCGGAATGCCGACATCACAAAACAGGCCAAACGAATGGGCCATATCGACATCCACCCCCTTTAGGCCGACAGCAAGTCTGGACATGGCGTGCGACCGTTTGTCCGATACATCCCAAAAGCGATTCAATCGTTCCGTGTCACCTTTCAGCACACCTCTCAGGACCAGGCCCGTCACGATCACATTCAATCGTTTGAGGCCCATCATCGCCACAGCCTGTTCGATCGTCTCGCAGCGGCGGGATAAACCAAAAGCGGACGAATTGACGGTTCGCAAGACGGCCACAGTCAGCGTCACATCACTGGCCACCAAAACGGCTATGCATCGCAGGTCGGGGTCATCGGCCTTGATTTCTTTTTGCAATTTAATCAGCGTGACGGGGCGTGCCGGAATTCCGATGCTTTTGATCAAGTCATCGGTCTGTAGCACAGACATCTCTCGCAGGGCGCAAGCCAGTAATTCAGAAGTGTTCATGATAAGGATGTCTGACGATGTAACCCTGAGACAATCATCCAAAAAATTGTTATCATGATAAGTCCTAATACTGTAGCACTGAATTCAAAGTTGACGTACATTTGCAAAAAATTGAACCCGTTTATTGCATCGTTAATATTTTTTATTATAACCGATTGGAACCCAAGGCCCTGCCTCGACCCGATCGCACAGGGAATTTTAGTCACACCCATGCGGCCGCTTGGGTGCATCCACACAAAATATCCAGAGTTCACAACATGACACAGAATTCGCATCAAACCACCATTCTTAGAATTGCGCAATGGTGCGCAGTTTTGTTTCATTCAAGTGGAGTGAAGCCGGCAACCATTCACCAGGATATGAAAATGAAAACCACATGCGCTTTTGCTTTGATCGAATGCTTCGCCGTCATGGCCTTTTCGGCAACACCTGCTTTGGCAGACGATCCACCGTCCGCAGCAGTTGCTCTACAGGGGCTTGCGCCTGTAGCCGCAGCAAAGTTTGCCGAAGTGGCCGCAACGATCGACACCCTGCGCCTGTTGCGCACAGGCGGCTATACGCTGTATCTGCGCCACGGCAACACGGACAACACCATTCCTGACCGAGTGCCCGCAGTGGATCTGAATGATTGCAGTACGCAGCGCCCCCTGACCGAGGCAGGTCGCCAACTGATGGTCAAGGTTGGGGATGCCATTCGCAAGGCCCACATACCCATCGGTGAATTGAAGGTCAGTCCGATGTGCCGTGCCCGAGAGAGCGCTGCTGCGGCATTTCCAAAACTCTCGCCAGAGATTGACCACAATCTCATGTACGTCGCCAACTTCACTGACGGTGAAAAGGCCCCCATCATCGCCAACACGCGCAGGTTGCTGTCAACGCCCGTGACTGGCGGCAGTAACCGGCTGGTACTGGCCCATGCTCCCAACCTGATGGAACTGATCGGGTATTTTCCTAAGGAGGGTTTGAAACTGTCTGCTTGAAGATTGATCAAAGTTTTGTGTAATTGATCATTATGATCAAGTTTTTAACCATAGGTGAAGCGTCTGAAGTGCTAGGCGTAACGCCTGGGACGTTGCGTAGGTGGGAAAGTTCTGGCAAATTGATTCCAGAAAGAACCAAA
>CAIJOK010000053.1 GCA_903822205.1 uncultured beta proteobacterium
AATTGTGATGTTAAATTAAATAACTAATAATTGTCGTTATAAATCAACAACTTGCGATACTTTGGAAGTAGTATTTATAATAATTTCTTGATGAATTAAATTATTGCATTCAATGCCAAATAACTTTGTTGTTCTGACTTAGCAAAGTAAAATAAAAAAACTTCAAATCCCACTCCAAATTTATTTCAATGTTACATCCAATAGCAAATCAGCAATGCAAAATATTTTTTTAGCTTTAGAGAATTTATCTTCAATTGCATTTCTTATATTTGCAAAATATTGAGGAACAGCAACAACTATACATACAATGCTCTCCTTTTCAATTACTTCAGGTGACTGAATTATTTTGCCAAATACATTCAAACCAATTCTTGCATCTGATGTGTCAACATAATAAATGTTATCATTACTTAAATTTAATTTATCTGACAAACTATAAAAGTAGGAATTTATTCCCCAAAAAGCAATTTTAATATTTTTACCCAATAAATCAGCAATTCCATTGTTTAAATTCATAACAACCGATTCAGGAATAGGCGCAATATGTCTGCTGCCACAATACTTACAAGTCAAACTCTCAAATATAAACAATCTGCACTGTTCCCAGTTATTTACAGTACCACATCTAAAACATTCGCCCTTTATGTCAATATTTGCATTTTCATAATCGATATTTTTAACTTCAGTATTCTTTGGTTCATTCGTTGTCAATCTTGGCAATTTAACAACTTGTTCAATTAGCCACAAATACTCATCATTGCTCATTTTTGAGAGACGAACAACCGGGCAACCATCTTTAATATACTGAATCGGATCAGTTATTATACCATTTTTTATGGCGTATTTATATAAGACGGTCCCAGGGTAAGTTATAATTAAGCTAAGCATAAGCCCATAATGTATATGTTCCTTCCACCAGTTTAGTGTCTTCGTTGCAGATTCAATGGTCTCCGCTGGATCTCCAAAAATAAGAACTCCCTGAATAGCAATTTTAGCATTATAAACAAGATTTAAAGCCTTTTCCGTTTGCTCAATTGTTATTTTTTTATTCATGCTTTTTAAAATGCTATTATCTGCACTCTCAATACCAAAAGCCATGGTGGCAATATTGCCATGTTTGACAACGTCTATTAACTCAGAATTTATATCATTAACCCTAAAATTAGCCAGCCATTTGACATTATATGATTTAATACGACTACAAAAATCCTTAACACGCTCAATTTTATACCCAAAAAGCTCATCCGAGATTGACAAAAATTTGATACCATATTTACTAACTAAATAATCAATTTCCATAAATACGTTATCAAGTGATCTTTGACGAAATTTTTGACCACTTGGATGAAAACAAAATGTGCATCTAAACGGACAAGATCGACTTGTAATAATTGATACGGTTCTATCTTCACTCATTCCAATAACGTTAGGAATAGAATTGAGCAATTTCCCTAACTCAAATCCTTCATAATCAGGCATTGGTATTTTGTCCAAATTTACACGTTTAACTTCTCCATCAGTAATCATGTAAATATCATTTTTTTTATATATAACGCCTCCAACTTTTTCTATGTTTAAATTATTTTCAAGTTCATTTTGCAAATTACAAATTATAAGTTCGCCTTCGCCAATAACACCGTAGTCAGCGAATTCAATAGCTTTCATGGCATTTTCAGGGTCACTTGTTATAATGCCGCCACCTGCAATTGTTATTATTTTTGGATTAATAATTTTTGCACAATATAAAACCTCCCTAATTGCTCCGTACTGGCCAGTTAATCCACCCGTGGATACAATATCAATACGAAATTTATCTATATATTTTTTTAATATGTCACTTGTCTTTTCTGTTCTGTGATTAAGGTTCAATGTATAAATATTAAATCCTGCGCTTTTAAGGCTGGATGAGATGTATGCAATTCCAAGGGGGAATTGATACCAATCACCAACTTGGTTGACTATTCGGGGCATAACCAGCAAATGATTAAGTTTACTCACAAATTTCTCCCTGCCATTGGTTGCTAACAATACGTATCGTTACATCCTGCTAATAATTAATAAACTACTTGTCATATCGCTTTATATAATTATAAAGCATTATAATCTCAGGTTGTGCAGTTTTGCATTTGATTAATCAACAGAAAAATCACAAATCAATTATATCGTTGCGCTTATAAAAACCACTATCGAATAAATCTCTCAGGAAACTTGATGATCATGGTATATAAATTCATTAGCCTGTGGTATTAACCAATTTTTTAATTGCCGCATTATTGATCGACTCCATCATCGATAACCCCTCAAGTGCTTTCTCGGCCGAGTAAACAAAGGGATTTATAGGTTTCTTTCCAGCTTTAAATTCTCTCACGTCTTCAGCTATATCTGCGTAAAGATTTGCAAAAGCTTCAATAAAACCTGATGGATGCCCAGCCTTGAACCGGTTGTATCGTGTCTCTTGTGCAGTTTTAGCCTCACATGAACCACGGTCAATTGAATACTGGCGACCCTCATTGTCAGCCCATTTGAGGTCTTCCGGTTTCATCTGATACCACTCCGCACTGGCTTTATCACCAAATACACGAACGCGCAGTCCATTTCTATAGCCAAGTGCCGTCTTTCCCCACCATGCCTGAACGCGTAGGTTCTTCTCATATTGTGCAAAACAATAAACGTTATCTATAATACCTCTGAATTTTCCATAACTGGCTTGTTCACCTGACAATAGAACAGGTTTCAATCCATTGGATAAAAAATCAATCAAATGGTGAACATGTACCCCAAGGTCAAGGGAAACAGTTGGTACCGCATAGTCACAACGCCGCCAGTATTGTGGGTTTGCATTGTCTCTCAGGTAGCCCTCTTGAGGCATTTCAATATGAATTTGATGCAGGGTTCCTAACAATCCTTCGCTAATCATGCGTCGAAGTTCACGTACCATGGGATAACCTGAATAATTAAAAGTAACAGCAAGGTATTGTTGAAATTTATTTCTGGCATCAATTATACGTTGACACTCCTCACTGGATGTACCTAGTGCTTTTTCGCAGATCACGTTATAGCCTGATTCTAGTGCTACAATTACAATATCAACATGACTGGGTGTTGGGGTCAAGATGACGACTGCGTCCAATTGTTCCCTTTCTTGATCCAGCAATGATAACCAGTTAGTATAAGTACGCTGCGGACTAACCCCATATATATGAGCCGTTTTTTCGTTATTTTCAACATCGCGACTAAAGCATCCAGCTACAACCCTAAAATGCCCATCAAGACGGCTGGCATTAAAGTGTGTATGGCCTACAGCAGAGCTCACAGCTCCGCCTATAAAAGCAATATTAAGAGATTGTGTAATGGGCATAGTTATCTCGTGCATATTCATCTGGAGATACATGATAAATTTTACGTTCTAATGTCGCGTTAAATAAATTATTAAATTCATTCACTGAGTCAGCCTTTGCAAAAAGAACTGCAATTCTTCCAGCAGGACTTGCACATACTTTATCACCAGCAGAACTGATTGGCACTAATCTCTCAATCTGCAATGGAGTGTGAAATTTAATAAAACCAAGTATGCAGTCAATAGGTTGTGAAATGGTATGGCGCATGATTAATTTAGATTCGTTCGATGACAATATTGCTAATGGCATATCAATAAATGAGCGTACATAGTTCTCTGCGTAGTTTGTTCCAGTAGAAAGCTCTATTAGTTGGCTGTACAAATCGCCTGGACAACGCCGTGTCACTTCAATTAACCAGTAATCTTTACCTTTGACTATCAACTGGGTATGTACAAGACCATCTTGCAAATTTAACTCTTTTGCCATTGTCCTCACATTTTCTCGGAGTTTCATCAGCATTTGTTGAGAGAAATCGTATCTGACTCTGCTGGTATCAACCACAAATGGATTAGCCGTACAGTGCTCTTCAACTATGTAGTCGATCAGCACCTGCCCTCTCTGAATAAATGCACTATGGCTATACAGTTGGCCTTGAACGTAGTCTTCAATAATATAGGTTTTTGAAGATGAAAACTCGATAGCACGTGCAGCGGCTATTGAAAGATGGTCTCGATCCGATTCCTGAATAATCGTAATTCCGCGTCCACTGTACGCATCGACGGGTTTTACAATCACAGGCCATTGTGTACCAATTTCTTCTGGGGACAACAAAGCCGGAACAGGCAAACAATGCTTCTGAGCAAACCTGCGAAACTTTTCTTTATTATTGATCGTAGCGGTTGTTTGGGTTGTATCAATTCCTGGGTAGCGACCGTCATGATTAAGTGCTGCACAAATCATGTATGAGCGATCATTGCATCCTGGCACGATATATTTAATATCACGTTTTTTGATCAATTCCTGTACTTTGTTCAGGTTTGAATAATCTATTTTTTCGTATAGCGCCACACATTTTGCTAAGCAATCCTTTGGATTGCTGCCAACCACATAAACACTGTGACCTAATCGAACAAGGCAATTGTATATAGGGACTGATGAGAAGTTCGTATCAATTAATAAAATATTACTCATTCTGTATTACTAAATAACAGCCAGCAAGATCTAATGGATTAAATTTGCAAAATATATTTGTCAATGAAATTAATATGAAACTTAACTCATATATTTGTAAGCAAATCAAAATAAAGCAAAAAAATGGTTCTCGATTCACTAGTTGCAATTTTCATTGCACTCGCTCGCAAGGCAAAAATAATAATTTTCATAAGTTGTTGAAGATCTACAACAAAATACAAATATTTGATAATAAATTTACGAATTTGCTAATGATAAATAACTTAAATTTATTGACCTACAACATAAAAATGACAATTTAAATTGTTCTCAATGAACTATACGCTCTTTTCCATCTACCACATGTGGCACAAGAATACCTTCTCACCCATAAATTCCGACCGCAAACGCGCTTATGGATTTCGTATATATTGAAATTTACAAACATGTATCACACTATTTGCGCAGATAATGCTGACAGACTGCAGATAGATTATTGCAATTTTTTGATTGTTATTTAAATTGATAAGAAAAAAATTGGGATTTTTGAATTATTGTTTTACAGTTATTGGGTAGTTAAGCGACTCCATTTCCTTGGCGTTACTATCACTAATTACATTATTCATCACGACACAAACATACCAATTAAATTACAAGGCAGCACACATAACTTTAATCGTGACAGCGCTCTGCTAAATGATAATTCGCCTTATAACGCGCATATCGTTGATTCCTAGTTTAAGCAATTTGTCGTAAATATACGGATATCCTTGGGTAGCGGCAATAACAATAGGTAAATTGTCATTCAGCAAAATATGTGGTGATAAAACTGGATACCCTAAATATTTTGTTCCAATCTTGCTAATAGTGTCGTCTACAAAATAAGACACTTTTGATAATTGAAAAAAAAATGAGTTTTCGTACATATATTTCGCTTGCAAGCCGGCACCCCAAATGACAACCACTGGATAGTCACTAGAGTCAGCCAAAGCTGATTCATGACTAATATCTCTTAGGGTATGTTTAATACTTATTATTTCGTGATACTGAATGCTACCCAAACGAATACGAAGCAAATCATCGATAAAAACAGAAAGATGCCCGTCGCGAATCAACATATCGTGCATGAGTATAATCAGTATTATTGTCTCTAGTGATACGTATTCATCGTTAAAATTTCCACTTATTTGAAAATTGCACCCCACTAAATCGTATTGCTTGATCAAGGTGATAAAACAATTCACTTCGTTAAGTGATGAGTTTTTTTCAGTAAAAATATACTTGATTGTAACCTGTTTTGGGTTTAATAAAACATAAATTTTAAGGTTTTCCATGACTTGTTTCAATTTAGCTTTACCTCGAACCAACTTAAAGGTTTCTGCTGTTCCAGCATCAATACTTGTAGTTATTGTCACATAGTTTCCTTTAAGCAAGTTTGCCACTGTTTTTGAAAATTTAACAGCATTGGTCAGAATGCGATGTGTTGCATTCGGTAATTTGTCAATCATATTTTCAATTAGGGACGTAAATTGCCGATCAATGACAGGCTCACCCCCACCCCAGACAACAGTGTAGCAGCTTTTCAAATGACCACGTTTAATAAGCTCATTTATTAGATATTCAATATCATAGTTTACTTTTAGACCACCATAATAAGCTTTGCTGCAATAATGGCATCTTAAGTTACATACGGAATGGTATTCGAATGATATATAGAGAACATCAAGATAATCTTGATGTTTCCATTCCTTAAATTCTAAAAATGGACAACCCTCACAATTAGTTTCATCTCCACGATTGATCGCATCTCGCAATTGGCTTTTCGCAATAGCTATATCATCTGGATCAAGTGTTTGACCCGGCTCAACTTTCAGCAAAACGACATCTCCGTGAATGTTTCCTTTGTAAAAAAAACGTTTACAACATGTTCGAACTTCGTTGGGTCGCAGAAAAACAGAGTTTTGAATATCTACACAGCTCCATGATTTACTTAAAATAGATGGCATTAAATTATTTATTTCTTCAGCTTTATCAACGTCATTTAATTCAATTTTCTTCATTGTGTCAATAAATAAATTAGCAAGGAACCCGTATTTCGTATCTTGAATAGGAATAGATAATTGTAACTCTTTAGTTATCATCAGAACCTGATCAAACAAGCATCTGTACAGTTGTGCAGTATGTTTATCATCTGTCCAGCGATAAATTTCACGAAGTCGCGTCGCAATGACTGCATTAACCCCATTTGCAAAATAATCCAACAATGTATCCGTTTGTTTCCCAGCATTGTTTCGTATGTGATTTCCTATGGCTAACCATGCTCTTGTGAAACCAGTTATGTGATTTTCACTGATAGAATTAACAATTGAATTTTGTCGAGATATCTTGCCATAAAGAACCTTACCAATATAACGGAATCCTCTTGCGTACCAATAGACATAATACAAAAAATCAACGTCTTCATGAATGCCAGCAAAAAACCTTATATTGTTTTGAAAAATCATCTGACGTCGTATCGATGTATAAATCACAGAGCCATCGGTTTGGAGACATAGATATCGCTTTAGCAATTCGTCACGTCCCTTGAGTAAATGCACATGATCTTTTCGCAACCCATGCGTAAGGGATCCCGTTAAACCTTGTCGCTGTAAGTATGTCCAGTTAAACGCTACAATATCAAAAGTTTCTCCGTTACACTGGATTTCGTACTTCAAATCGGAAAGCGTTGTCGGTACTAGACAGTCATCACTATCTAGAAATAGAAGCCAATCGCCTTTCGCCAATTCAATTCCTACATTGCGTGCAGTACCGGGACCAGAGTTTTGTAACGTAGTTGCAATGCGGAAATTGTCATGGTGAATGTATGATAGTAAAATATCACGAGTATTATCTGTTGAACAGTCATCGACCAAAATGACTTCAAAAAACTCTATTGAAAGAGTCTGAGCTAAAATACTATCAATAGCATCACCTATATAAGCAGCAGCATTCCAGATAGGTACAATGATAGAAAACAAAGGAAATCCACAACGATTAATCGCGTCGAGATTTTCTTGCTTTACTTGAGATTTTCGCTCATCGTTGTAATTATTATTGCTATCAACACATTTAATATCCATGAGTAGCTTCCAATAAATCTTGTTCTTCAGCATTGACTGACTTGCGAAATCAATAATTGAGCATAATAACTAGGAATAATAGTAACTTGGAATACCCCAATCAATCACCTGTTATCAGTTATACCATTCAAATTCTTTATCATTGACCTAAAACCGTAAGTTTAAATTCATCTATTTGTGTTTCGTTGCTTAAAATCAACAATTTACGATGCTTTGAAGGTTGTATATTAGACAGTATTGGAAACCTACCTGCGATTGTAGGAAAATCAACAAGTTAGCAAAATCAAAGAATAGGCTTCCAATAAAGTCTATTGCATAATTTTTTTTCGTAAATTAAATTTTTGCATTTAATGCTGCATAACTTTCTTTTTCTGACTTACATAATGGCAATTTTTTTTGCTTACAGATTTGTAATCTTTTGTCAATTGTATAGTATTTGTTGGATGATGAATTTATTTCAAGCATCTTCCATCACTCGAACAATGTACTCAACCGTTGTCAGATCCAAGTCAGGATAAATTGGAAGGCACAAAACCCGCTGTGCGGCAGATCGTGCGTTGGGTAAATTGTTAGGATGTGCAGAATGCAGCCCACGGTACATTGAAAAATCAGAAATCAAGGGGTAAAAATATCGACGAGGGTGAATTTTCTTGGTCTTAAGTTTTTTGTAGAGTTCATCCCGTGTGAGGGGGTAGTTTTCACTGACAAGAATGGGATAATAGGCATAGTTGGAACGTTTTTCACAACCTGGTGGCAAACATGAAATTCCTTGAATGCCATCAAGTAACTTACGGTAGAGTGCATCTATATTTTGGCGAGCGGTAATGGCTTGATCTATATATTTTAACTGCAATAAGCCCAATGCCGAATTAAATTCACTCATTTTACCGTTGATGCCTGCAGCCACTACGGTGGTTTCACCCACAAAACCAAAGTTTTTAAGCTGGTCAATGCGTACTTTGGTTTTGGCATCTGGGCAAATGATAGCGCCGCCCTCAAACGTGTTGAAGACCTTGGTGGCATGAAAACTGAGGACAGAAAGATCACCATGTCGCAAGATGCTGCCGTTTTCGTCATTCACGCCAAAAGCATGGGCGGCATCGTAAATGACCCTAAGGTTGTAGTTGTCGGCTATGGTTTGGATGGCCTCCACATCACAAGGGTGACCATAGCAATGCACGGGCATGATGGCTGTGGTACGTGGCGTGATGGCAGCTTCTATTTTGTTGGGGTCAACGTTCAGTGTTTGAGGATTAATATCAACAAAGACGGGTTGAATGCCATTCCACAAAAGCGAATGCGAGGTCGCAACAAATGAGTAAGGTGATGTGATCACTTCACCGTTAATACGCAAGGCTTGCAGCGCAGTGATAAGGGCAATGGTGGCATTGGTGAACAACGCGATGTGTTCAACACCTAAATAGCTACATAATGCGTCCTCCAATGCTTGGTGAAAGGGTCCGCCATTGGTCAGGTTTTTGCTTGCCCAAATTTTTTCCAGATAAGGAATAAATTCTTCAAGCGGTGGCAAACAGGGTTGGGTGACGTAGATGTCTTTAGCTGTCATAAGGTGTGACCTGGCTCATTGGTAACAAAAGCGAGCACTGAATTGACGTGCAATGTACCAGAAATGTGCTGTAGGTTTGTTGTATTTGCAGTGCGTCGTTTGCATTGCTTGGGTTGCCAGCTTGAGCAGCTACGTTATTGAAGTCGATTTTGTACATAAAACAGACAAACTGTTGCTGGTCATCAGTAGTTTGAATAAACGGCTACTTTTTGATCGTTATCGTCTTCTTAAAATGGCTGTAAGACTTAGGCCGAAAGGAAATGAAACCAATTTTTCAACTTGCTTTTCAAATGGTATAACGTATTTATCATAAATGCCACCCTTATTTTTGACAAGATTCAATCCTTCATCTG
Source organism: uncultured beta proteobacterium (assembly GCA_903822205.1). Lineage (GTDB taxonomy): Bacteria > Pseudomonadota > Gammaproteobacteria > Burkholderiales > Burkholderiaceae_C > Rhodoferax. Next base: position 9,548 of record CAIJOK010000053.1, read on the forward strand.
ACTTGAGAATAATTTTTCTCATCTTGAAAAAATACCAGGAACCGAAAACTCCAACGGGATCTTGATACCAAAGTTTTGTTACCTCGAATTTTTTGGTATCAATTTTGGAAAGCAGTATTTTTTTATTGTATCGGCGATAATGCCCCAGCATTTTATCGTGATTTGAATACAAGAATGGCATTGCTGGTACTTCAATCAGAACATAACCACCCGGATTCACAAAATCATATAAGTAATCCAGCGCTGTTTTATCATGTTCAATATGTTCCAATACATGAATCAAAATTGCAGTGTCAAAAATCCCTGTCTTATCAATATTCAAATCAAACAGATCGATGCATTCAAAGTTAACGAAGTCAGGGAATTGAAAGTTTGAATAGTGCGTTTCATACAATGTTTTTGAGGGTTCGATGGAAAGCAAATTCTGGACGTTTTTGTTTTCATGCAACAACTGTTGAGTAAAACTTCTGTCGCCACTGCCAACTTCCAGAATATTTGTGCCAATATACCTTCCAATTAAATCGTATTGATATTTTCTATAATTCCTCATGTCATTAAAAGAAAAGACACCTTTTCCCCAATCCATACCATGAACGTACTTGTCTTGTTGGTTCATTAATTTAAACTCCAAAACGCAAACATTTAACCACCTGAGTGAATCAATGCATCCATTGGTCAGATTTTAACCCGATATTTTCGCATTGTTGCTTGGTGTGAGTTGATCTACGAGTATAGGATGTTGATTGAACTAGTTTTTATGGCCTTTTCAGTCACCCCGAATAATGAAAGATGGCCACGCTTAGGTCGGGTTAGAGAAGCCTAACCCGACTGGCTCTATGTTCTCACGGGGTGATGTCGGGTTACGGCTTCGTCTAACCCGACCTACAATATTCGCTATGGTTTTTGAGTTCTTTCACATTAACAGGGGGTTATAATCTGCTAAGTCAGATAAAGAAAGTTATTTAGCATTGAATGCAATAATTTAATTTACCAAAAAATTGTTCAAGATGTCACTTTCAAAGTATCGTAAGCTGTTGATTTTTATAGCTAAACACGAATAGTTGAATTTGATCTCACAATTTTAGGTCAATGATAAAGAACTTGTATGGCCTAACTTACCAACCTCTTACTGTTCATCTATGTTATTTTGACCACTTCTTCGATTGACATCCCTATGTCCTGCATATCTCACGCCATTTCAGTTTTTACCTTGTCCCTGCCACTTTTAAGACTTACCTCAGTGCCCTCTTTACGCCCCTTGATATGAACCATGGCAATGGAAGATCTTTGAAAAATAATAAAACCCCTGCGTTTGAATTGAATTTTCAATTCTTCAAAAGATAACCCCGCCATATTGCCAATGGCAACGGCCTGCGTGTGTTCATGCATCAGTTGCCCACGATGCGGGAACTCAAAGCTTACTTACAAAACAACGATGAACCAGTCATTCTGTATGCTTGAAATCTACCAGCATTAACGCAATGCGCAAATGAGAAATGCCCACAGATGAACAGTAAGCATTTTGACACCCCTGCGACTGCTTCACTAGCTGATTCAAGTAGTTGATTTCCATAGAATGCAACTCCGTTCAGACCAAAAATGAGGGGGATCTAATCGGTTAGGATGCCCAAACGTGTGCGATGACTGGGTCTGTGGGCTGCTTGTCATGTTTAGCGGGCGTTGTCGTAAAATTCTGCGTAACATGTTGATTTCATTGGAATACGGGAATTGTGAAAATTCGACAAGTGATTGATAACAAACAATTTTTCATTTATTCACCAACACCTTTTCAATGCGTTGGATGTGTCAATTTTGGGCAAGATCGTACACCATGCGAGCGAGATGCATCCTTTGTTATCAACTGAAGTTGCTTGAGTTTTCACAGCTATAAGATCTTGGCTTGTCGCACAAAAACGTTAACTTAACAAATGTCCTCACTTTCATGACAAAACTTGGTTGTTTTTTCTGGCAAGCCCGCCTCAAAGCCAGCGGCATTCACTTTGGCATCAGCCTGACCATCGCCCTGATGGCGGCCCTGCTTGTTTTTGTCGTCTGGTACCCCTACCCGTACCGTGAGATTTCAGGGGGGCGCGAGTTGTTTTTTATCGTGGTGACCGTGGATGTCATTCTGGGGCCGTTGATCACTCTGACCGTGTTTAACCCTGTCAAACCATGGCGCGTGATGCGGCGTGATTTGGCTGTAGTGGCCTTGATTCAACTGGCCGCTTTGGGCTATGGCCTGTGGACGGTGTTTGTAGCCAGGCCGGTTCACATGGTTTTTGAAAATGACCGCTTTAGTGTGATCCATGCGATCGATGTGCCTCCTGAATTGTTGTCCACATCATCAGGCGATGTTACTGCCTTGCCTCTCATGGGTCCAACGCTGTTGTCTCTGCGTCCGTTTAAGGACAGCAATGAAAAAATGGAGGCGACACTGTCCGCGCTGAACGGTTTTGCTTTAAACGCCCGCCCCAACCTGTGGCAACCCTACGCCCTGGCAAAGAGCGATGTCTCGCACGCCGCCAAGCCCGTAACGGCGTTGAAGGCCAGACTGCCCGCGCAGTCTGCCTTGATCGATGCAGCCATCTCCCCCACAGGCAAAAAACCAGAATCTTTGGTTTATGTGCCCCTGGTGGGTCGCAAAGTGTTTTGGACGGTTTTTTTGGACCCTGTGACCGCCGATATTTTGGCTTTTGCGCCGATCGATTCGTTTTGATTGCTATCGTTCCTACATTCAGATGTCCTGATCCGTCCCCACGCAAAAAGCAGAATTATTTATCGTTCCCACGCTCCTGCGTGGGAATGTCTTCCAAAACGTTACTGCATCAACGACTGTTTAAAGCGCACGAGAGCGAAAAAGTATGCATTGCTTGTCCCAGTCGCGATCGTAGCGGTCATGGATGCGATAGTTGTCAATCAAAGGTGTGGTGGTCATTCGGTGTTCTGCTGGTCGAGACGGCCTGGGGTTGCAAAGGTGTGCTGTTTGGGGCGGCCAGGGGTGGCATCACGGTGCGCCCTGACGCGCTTTGAATCGCACCCTATGAAGCGAGACAATCCAATTTTGAATCTTCATACGGGCTTTTGTGAATACCTTTTCTCTCCCCTTTTTTAGCCCTTTGATTGCGTCTTTGCGAGAGATTACCGGCCCTGACCATACTTTGACGCACGGCGATCTGTCTGCTTGGCAGCAGGACTGTCGGGGGCGTACGGCGGGCGTGGCCCTGGCAGTGGTGCGCCCAGCCCATACCGACCAGGTGGCCCGTGTGGTCAGGGCATGTGCCCTGTTTTTGGCGCAGCACCCAGGTTGTGGTTTGGGCATCGTGCCCCAGGGGGGCAATACCGGACTGGTGCAGGGGTCAACCCCCGACGGCTCTGGCCGCCAGATCGTTCTCAGTTTGCAACGCTTGAATGCCGTGCGCCATGTGGACACGGCCAATCTGACCATGACCCTGGAGGCCGGCTGCATTTTGCAAACGGCGCAAGAGTGCGCTGACCAAGCCGGTCTGCTGTTTGCCCTCAGTCTGGCGGCCAAAGGCAGTTGCACCGTCGGTGGCAATCTGGCCACCAATGCTGGCGGCACCCAGGTTTTGCGCTATGGCAATGCGCGTGATCTGTGTCTGGGGCTGGAGGTGGTTACCGCCAGCGGCGACACCTGGCACGGACTGCGTGGACTGCGCAAAGACAACACAGGCTATGACCTGCGCGACCTGCTGGTAGGGTCTGAGGGCACCTTGGGCATCATCACCGCCGCCACTTTTAAGCTCTATCCGCGCCCTGCATCGCAGCTTTGCGCCTGGGGCGTGGTGCCGTCGCTGCCTGCTGCGGTCAGACTGTTGGGCCTGGCGCACCAGCAGTTGGGGGCCGGGCTGACGGGGTTTGAGCTGATGGGGCAACTGGCCCTGGGCCTGGTGGCGCGTCACTTTGCCGACCTGAACGTTCCGCTGTGGCAGGACGGCCCCTATTGCGTGTTGCTGGCCTATTCAGACCACCGGCCTGAGTCGGTCGCGCTGGGGGTGCTGCTTGAATGCCTGGAAAGCGCCCTGGCTGACGGCTGTCTGTCGAATGCGGTCATGGCCAATAGCCTGGCGCAGGCTGAAACTTTTTGGCGAATTCGTGAAAGCCTGCCTGCCGCGCAGACCCGCGAGGGCCAGAACATCAAGCACGATATTGCCCTGCCGGTGTCGCAGGTGGCCCAGTTTGTCCAGACGACCGACCAACGCTTGCAGCAAACCATCGCGGGGTTGCGGATGGTCACGTTTGGCCACCTGGGTGACGGCAATCTGCATTACAACGTGCAGGCCCCGATGGGGGTGGATGCCTGCCAGTTTGTACTGAACCATGAAGAGACGGTCAATCGCATCGTTTTTGATGCGGTCATGGCGCTGGGGGGGTCTTTCTCGGCCGAGCACGGCATTGGCAGTCTGCGCGTCTTGCAGTTGCAACGCTACCAGTCACCGGTGGCGCTTGGCATGATGCAGGCCATCAAGAAAGCGCTTGACCCGCTTCACTTGCTCAACCCTGGGCGTGTGTTGCTTACGTCCCATTCGTCCCATTCGTCCCATTCGTCCTATTTATAAGTGCTTACGAATATAATGAACTCAGCGTTGCTGGGTAGGCGATGCTATTGGATAAAATAAGTTACACACGTTATTTAGTCAATATTTATAGCGCGTTACGCAATGCTGGTGTGCTTAATTGCTTAATTAGCGTAATTTATTGCGTATAAAATTTAATGCAAATTTGTTGACGCAGGGCGGTGTGTCAGTTCTATTGGAGTGGGTATTTCATGGCAACATTTCAGGGGTTTGCGGCGGTCAACCAAGGGGTGCGGTCACGGTGGTTCAAGCAGGCCGCGCCGGTCACGCTGCTTGCAGTCACCTTGGGCGCTGCGGTGCTGGGGCCGGTGCAGGCACAAACACGGCCTGCCGTCCCTGTGGTCGCGGTCGGCACACGGGCGGTGGGTCAGGGTTTTGATCTGGATGGCGTGGTGCAGCCCATGATCGAAAGCACCGTGTCGGCGCAAGCATCGGGTCGCGTGCTGGCCCTCTTGGTCAAGGCAGGCGACAGGGTCAGGTCTGGTCAATTGCTGGCCACGATCGATGATCAAGAGACTCAGACCGCCGCCCAGCGTAGCCAGGCAGCGCTGGCGCAAACTCAGGCCGACTTGCGCAATGCCCAGGCCAGTTTTGACCGCACCCGTGACCTGCATGCCCAGGGTTTTGTCAGTGCAGCGGCACTGGACGGCGCATCGGCGCAGCTTGCGTCGTCTCGTGCTGTGCTGGATCAGGCTCAATCGGGTGTCAAACAATCCGGATTGGCGCAGGGCTTTACCCGCGTGACCGCGCCGTTTGATGCCTTTGTTTTGCAAACGCAGTCGCAAGTGGGCGATCTAGCGGTTCCAGGCAAGCCCCTGCTAACGCTGTACGCACCCCAGCCGCTGCGGGTGGTGGTGCAAGTGCCTGTGTCACGGGCAGCCCTGATGCCAGCGGATGGCGCAGTCCAGATGTTGTTGCCCACACCTGGCCGGTCACCGCAGTGGACGAACCCCGCTGCAGTGACGCGTTTGCCGTCGGTCGATGCCGTGTCCCAGACCGCAGAATGGCGGCTTGATCTGACACCCGCATCGGCGCGGGCCGTGTTACCCGGGCAAAAAGTACCGGTGCGGTTTGCCACTGGCTTGCAGTCGCGTCTGATGCTGCCTGCTGCGGCCATTTTGCGGCGCGGTGAGCTGACAGCCGTTTATGTGGCCACGGGCTTCGGTTTTGCCTTGAAGGCTGTGCGTCTGGGGTCCGACCACGGTGTCGATGGCATGGAGGTTTTGGCAGGGGTGGAGGTAGGTGACCGCGTGGCGCTTGACCCCGTCAGGGCAGGGCTGCTCGGCGCACAGGCGACCGAATGAATCACGTTATGAATCCCACTACGCCTACAACAACAGACTTGCAGCCCGCAGCGATGGGCGTGTCCGGGCGCATTGCGCGGATGTTTTTGGCCAACGCCATCACGCCGCTCTTGGCACTGGTGGCCTTGCTGCTGGGCTTGTTTGCCGTGTTGGTCACCCCGCGTGAGGAAGAGCCGCAGATCAACGTGACGATGGCCAATGTGCTGATCGCCTTTCCGGGGGCATCCAGCGCGGATGTTCAAAACATGGTGGCGCGTCCGGCGGAGCAGGTGTTAAGCCAAATTGCCGGCATTGAACACACGTATTCTGTGGCACGCCCGGGCATGGCGGTGCTGACGGTTCAGTTCAAGGTGGGTGTGCCGCGCACCGAGGCCCTGGTGCGTTTGTACGATGTCTTGAATGCCCATCAGGACTGGCTGGCCCCCAATCTGGGAACGTTGCCACCGATCGTCAAACCCAAGGGCATCGACGATGTGCCTGTTTTGGCGGTCACGCTGTGGAGCGCCGACACGCTGCCTGCGTCTGAACTGGCGCGTGTGGCTTATGCGGTAGAGGCCGAGATCAAACGGGTGCCTGGCACGCGTGAAGTGGCCACCATCGGCGGCCCGGGGCAGGCTGTGCAGGTGTGGCTGGACCCCGCCCGTCTGCGAGAACGCGGCATGGATGCGATGCAGTTGAAATCTGCACTGGCCGCCGCCAATGCGGGCATGCCATCAGGATCCGTGATCGATCCTGATTGGTCGGGCCAGATGCTGGCGGTTGAGACCGGCGAGTTTTTGCATTCGGCATCAGATGTGGGCAACCTGGTGGTCGGTATCAGCAAAGGGCTGCCCGTGTTTTTGCACGAAGTAGCGCGGGTTGAGGCCACGGCCCAATTGCCACAGCGCTACGTCTGGTTTACCCCGGGCGCGGCAAGCCATGCGCAGGCAGCCAGTGCATCTGCGGGTTCATTGGCGGCTGCATCGGTGGCCGTCGGCGGGGTCTATCCATCGGTCACCTTGAGCGTCACCAAAAAGCCTGGCACCAATGCGGTCGATGTGTCGCAGGCGGTGCGCAAACGCATCCAGGAACTGCGCAATCGCCTGATCCCTGCCAACATCCAGACCACCATCACCCGCGACTATGGTGAAACTGCCGCCGAAAAGGCCAATAAGCTGATCCAAAAACTGGCTTTTGCAACAGGGTCGGTGATCTTGCTGGTGGGGCTGGCACTGGGCCGGCGTGAGGCCGTGATCGTCGGGTCTGCCGTGATTTTGACGCTGACGGCCACCTTGTTTGCGTCCTGGGCGTGGGGGTTCACGCTCAATCGGGTGTCTTTGTTTGCCCTGATTTTTTCGATCGGCATTTTGGTCGATGATGCGATCGTGGTGGTTGAAAACATCCATCGGCATCAAGGGCTGACACCGGATCGCAGCCTGAAGGACATCATTCCGGTTGCCGTCGATGAAGTGGGCGGCCCCACCATTTTGGCGACGCTGACGGTCATTGCTGCGCTACTGCCCATGGCCTTTGTGTCGGGGCTGATGGGGCCGTACATGAGCCCCATCCCGATCAATGCCAGTTTGGGCATGGCCATCTCGTTGGGTATCGCGTTTACCGTCACCCCGTGGCTGGCCTTCAAGCTGATGGATACGCACAAGAATGTACCGGTCGCCGAACACGGTGCGGGTGCGGGTACGGGTCACGGTCTGGCATTGCGCCTACAGGTTTTGTTTGCAAGGGTGCTTGCACCTTTGCTGGACAGTGCTAAAAAGCGCTGGTACTTGTTGGCGGGCATCGTGGCGGCCTTGCTGCTGTCGGTGGGCCTGGCCGCAGTGCAGGCGGTGGTCCTGAAAATGCTGCCGTTTGACAACAAAAGCGAGTTTCAGGTGGTGGTCGACATGCCGGCAGGCACACCGCTTGAAGATACAGCCGCAGCGCTGCACGATTTGGGCGCTTTTTTGGCAGGACAGCCTGAGGTCGTGCATTTGCAGGCGTATGCGGGCACGGCCTCACCCATTACTTTCAACGGTTTGGTCAGGCAGTATTACCTACGGTCGGATGCCGAACAAGGCGACCTTCAGGTCAGTCTGGTCGATAAACACCATCGCAGTGACAAGAGCCACGCCATTGCACAACGCCTGCGTCCGGCGCTGGTGGCCATTGGCTTGCGGCATCATGCCCGCGTCAAAGTGGTTGAGGTTCCGCCCGGGCCACCGGTGATGTCCCCGCTGGTGGCTGAGGTGTATGGCCCGGACGAGGCCGGTCGCCAACGTCTGGCTGAGCGTGTAGCACAGGCTTTTGCGGACACTCCCGACATTGTGTTTGTCGATACATCGCTCAAAGAAAATGCCCCCAGGGCTTATCTGCGGGTGCATCGCCAACGGGCTGATGCGCTGGGCATACCGGTGGCCATGGTGGCGCAGACCGCTGCCATGGCGCTTTCTGGCGCAGACGCTGCTTATTTGCACGACAGGCAGTCCAAATACCCAGTTCCGGTGCGACTGCAATTGCCACTGAGCGCACAGGTGGGGTTGGATGCTGTGCTGGCCATGCCGCTGCGTGCGGCCAATGGCCAGTTGGTGCCTTTGTCTGAGCTGGTGCATGTGGCGCGCGGCGTGATCGATAAACCGTTGCTGACCAAAGACCTGCAGGGGGTTAGCTATGTTTTTGGCGACATGGCGGGCAAGTTGGACTCCCCCTTGTACGGGCTGTTTGCGGTCAGGCACAAACTGGCTGCGGCGGCCTTGCCCGGCACGGGCGAACTGGGTGAATACTGGATCACCCAACCGGCAGACCCTTATGGTCAGTACGCCATCAAGTGGGACGGCGAATGGCAAATCACCTACGACACTTTTCGCGACATGGGTGCTGCTTATGGTGTGGGGCTGATTTTGATTTACCTGCTGGTCGTGGCCCAGTTCAAAAGCTACCTCACCCCGCTGGTCATCATGGCTCCCATACCGCTCACGCTCATCGGTGTGATGCCCGGACACGCCCTGCTGGGGGCGCAGTTCACCGCCACATCGATGATCGGCATGATTGCCCTGGCCGGTATCATCGTTCGCAATTCCATTTTGCTGGTGGACTTTATCGAGTTGCAGGTGTCGCAAGGCGTGGCTTTTAAGACCGCAGTGGTGCAGTCTGCTGCTGTTCGTGCCCAGCCCATTGCCCTGACGGGGCTGGCGGCGATGATCGGTGCGCTGTTTATTCTGGACGACCCCATCTTTAACGGCCTGGCCATCTCGCTGATCTTTGGCATTCTGGTATCTACACTGCTCACCCTGGTGGTGATACCTGTTCTGTATTACGCTCTTTATTGGCGGCGTGTGGCCGTTGCGTAATCCGTGGCTTCAACCCGACTGTTTTGGGTTTAGGCTTGTTTGTTTATTGTTATTTATTGGAGTTTATGATGACTGTTCAACGTTATATCCACGTGTTTGCAGGTTTGTTTGTCATGGTGTCACTGGCCCTGGGGGTGGAGGGCAGCCCTGTGTTTGTCAGCAAATGGGCACTGGCCTTTACGGCCTTTGTGGGAGCCAATCTGTTTCAGTATGGGTGGACTAATTTTTGCCCGATGGGCATATTGCTAAAAAAACTGGGTGTTCCAGAATCCAAAAGCTGCTGCGGCAAATAAGCCTTTGTGGGCAAGCGTTGTGGCCCCTGCCATAACGCAAAACGCCCCTTCAATAGACCGGCCAACGGCTGCCAAAAATCCTTTTTGCACTTTGGCCCGTAAGGTGGCGGGGGCCAATACTTGCACATCGGCCCCATAGCGCGTGATGTCGCCGATCAATTCGGTGGTGTCTCATGTTGACATACAGCGCTGAACACGATGCGTTAAAAGTGATGATGGGAATGGACAATTCGCAAAACCGCCGCGTCTGCGTGGGTTACAGACCGCGTTTGGACAACTTTGGCATGGATTTCGTACCCAGCACGACCTTGTATGTCAACGTGAGACACTACCCAAATTTGCCTCGACCCAACCCCTTTGACTTGGATTGCTATGAAAAGAATACTCATCATCGGCGCGACATCGGCCATTGCCGAGGCCACGGCCCGTCTGTGGGCGGCACAAGGCCACAGCCTGTACTTGCTGGGCCGCAATGTTGAGCGCCTGGGCAGCATCGCCACCGACCTGGCTGTGCGCGGGGCATCATCGGCCCAGTTGGCCCGGCTGGACGTGAACGACTTTGCCCAACACGTTTGCGTTCTGGATGCTGCCATCACGGCGCTGGGCGGCATTGACATGGTGCTGATTGCCCACGGCACGCTGGGTGAGCAAAAAGCTTGCGAGCGAGACTTTGCTGCCACGCTGCAAGAGTTGAACACCAACGCCATCAGCGTGATCTCGCTGCTCACCCACCTGGGCAACCGTTTTGAAGCGCAAGGGCACGGTTCGATGGTGGTGATCAGTTCAGTCGCCGGTGACCGAGGCCGCCAGTCCAACTATGTCTATGGCGCGGCCAAAGGGGCTGTGTCCATTTATTTGCAAGGTTTGCGCCAGCGACTGCACAAGTCTGGCGTGCAGGTACTGACCGTCAAGCCTGGGTTTGTGGATACGCCGATGACGGCTGAATTCAAGAAGGGCTTGCTGTGGGCCAAGCCGGAGGCGATTGCGCGATGTATTGATGCAGGCGTGCAAAAAAGGCGCGATGTGGTTTATGCGCCTTGGTTTTGGTGGGGGGTGATGACGGTGATACGCGCAGTGCCAGAGCGGCTGTTTAAAAGATTGAGTCTGTAACACCAATCATCAATCATCAATCATTCATCATCAAACATCCTGAAAGAAACACATGGTTACGCATTCATCTCTCTTGTCTTATTTGAAAGAGTACTGGATTAGACAATCCGTCGAACGAATTGCCTATACAGTTTCAGTATTACTCCTTGTTATTCCTGTTTGGATTGCAGATTTTCCGCCGTTTGGTGATATCCCTCAACATGCAGCACAGGTTTCTGAGTTTCTGCGCTATCTGGAAGGAAATCCGTCACCATCCTTTACTATTAATTTATTTACACCGTATATTTTTGGGTATGTACTCACAGCACTATTTGCGCTTGTGTTACCGTTGGTTGTCGCCATAAAACTCACTTTGTCTGTGGCAATCGTTGGATTTCCAATCGCTTGCTGCTGGTTAAGACGTGAGTCTGGCGGAAAACCGTATTGGGACTGGATGATATTACCAACAGCGTATAGTTTTTCATTGGAGTGGGGTTTTCTCAACTTTATCATTGGAGCGCCTATAGCGATATTTTTAATTGCAGCGAGCTTAAATCGTGATCGGGCTGCATCATTGCGCAATGAATTTGCCGTTTTTTCATTGTCACTGCTGCTTTTTCTAAGTCATATCATCCTGTATGCCTTTTTTTGGGGGATCGCCTTTCTTATACTGGCCACACGCTTTGAGAATTTTACAATTTTATACAAACGTTTGCGGCCATTATTGTTATCTGCTGTATTGGTTCCTATTTGGTTGGCCATGATATCCAGTGGTGAAGCAAAAATGATTCAGGGTGTTTTCTGGGGTCTGGAACCGGGGAGATTTTTTGAGCTACTTGTATTGCCACATCTCTGGCCATTGGATGCTGTTCATGTGTCTGTATCTTTACTATTGCTCGCATTTCCTTGGTTCACTGGTGGACGCATGATCTGGCGGCGAGCACACAGCTTGTCTGCCGTCGCATTCCTGGTAGGATTTATGTTTCTCCCCAACGGCGCTTATGGTGCATCGTTGGTATTTCAGCGTTTTGCTGTATTTCTGATTCCATTTTGGCTGCTTCTTTTCGTACCAAGAAAAGGTGACGCTGTAGCGTTATCACAAGGGCAAAAAATATTGACTGCTATTATGGTTATCTTGGTGTGTATTTTTTCGTGCAGCCTGGTCTATCGAAGAGCAGAAAATTACATGGGATTGTCCAAAGATTTTTCAGATTTTCGAGTTGTTATTTCACAAATGCGACCTCATGCCAAAGTGCTTTCTCTTCCCTTTGATCATGGTGGCGAACAATTTCCAGGACGGATTTTCGCGCATTTCGCTTCTTGGTATCAAGCATTCAATGGTGGTACGACAGACCCAAGCTTTGGAACTCTTTATCACATGCTTGCAAGATACCGTCTGGAACAGTTGCCTCCGGTGAGGCTTGGCTTCGAAGATGCAGCTTCATCTTTTGACTGGGCTCGGCATAGAGGCGATGAGTACGACTATTTTCTGGTTCATTCATTTTCAGACAGAAATATGACTGAATTTAGTAAGTCTGCTTGTCCCATCGAGTTGGTTAAGCACGTGGGTGGGTGGTGGCTGTATGCACCGGTCGGTACGCACGATAAGCGCTGTTCAATCAAACGTCATCCGCATAAAAATTTTATGTTTTCCAACGTCATGCGTAGCAAAGATTATCCAACTTCTGACAAAGAATTTGATATGATGCATTTGAATCCAGTAGCGCCATTGGACAACATGAATCAGTATCAATGGAAAAAAATTGATGGTTATCGTCTATTTGAATTGGATATAGATTTGGCTGCTGATCGTGGTAATACCGATTATAAAACAACCTACGTTTATGCCGAAATGGATGCAGGTCCAAGCGCTGTGGATGTTGAATTGGAATTGGGATCAGACGATGGCCTGACAGTTTGGCACGAAGGTCATCGCATTGTGTATGCACCCAACCAGTTGCGAGCTGCAAAATGGGGGGATAACACCGTCACCGTTTTGCTTCAACCAGGCGTGAATCACTTTTTATTCAGAATCAATAATGCCGCTGGGGGATGGCGACTGCTTGGAAGAGCTGTCGCTGCTGCCAACCAGTAGCCCACCTTTTCGATGCCTCCCCGCATTCCATGTCTCAATCCACTTGAGCGCCCTCACTGATAACACGCCAACGACATCGATGATTCATCCCTAATCCCTAATCCCTAATCCCTAATCCCTAATCCCTAATCCCTAATCCCTAATCCCTAATCCCTAATCCCTAATCCCTAATCCCTAATCCCCAAAGATTCCTTGGCTCCTAATACCAGGTTTGGATAGCTGGCTTGGCCGGGTGATCCGTTGTAGCGCCCCAGTGCCATGAACAGATTTCCGCCTTCACGGTCCAGATAATGTCGCAATATGGTGCAGCCAAAGCGCAGGTTGGTTTGCATATGAAACAGTTTTCCGGCATCACCATCGCCCAGCAACCGCGTCCAAAACGGCATGACCTGCATATAACCGCGTGCATCAGACCTGCTGACCGCAAATTTGCGAAAGTTACTTTCCACCTGAATCAGCCCTATCACCAGCGATACATCCAACCCGGCACGTTTGGATTCGTACCAGACTGTTTGCAAAAATTCAAGGCGGGTATTGGGGTCGGGGTGTTGTTTTTTCAACCGTTCATTCATCACGCCCAGCCACCGCTGATAGCGCAGGCGCGCCTCGGTATTGGCAAATTCGGGCACGGGGGGGGCAGAGCTGGTGACGGCAGAACTCAAGGCCGTCCGAACTGCGTCTTTCAGGGGTTCTTCAATTTGCGTACCGGCCCGGGCAGACACCACACAGCACAGGGCGCAGATCAATACCAACAGGGCGGGCAGGCTATCCATGCACTTGGCCTTGGCACACCCCCCCATGCGCGTCATCGTCGCGATCTTCCACATGTCACGCGATGTGAGCTGACTTGCGCAGCTTGGACTGCAAGTGCCCCAGCACGTTGGCCAATGCCAGTAGGGTTGCCGTGGTGTCCCGCCGGTGCTGGTATTCCACTTGGCCATCTTTCAGGTTGCGTTCACCGATGGTGATGCGGTGTGGTATGCCGATCAATTCCCAGTCGGCAAACATGATACCGGGTCGCAAGTTGCGATCATCCAGAATGACATCCACACCAAGCGCTCGAAGGTCTTCGTACAAATGCTCTGAAGCTGCCAAAACGGCAGGCGATTTGTCGGCATTGATGGGGCACAGAACGACTTCAAAGGGCGATAGGGCATCGGGCCAGACCATGCCTCGGTCATCGTGGTTTTGCTCGATAGCGGCGGCAGCCAGGCGCGTGATGCCGATGCCGTAGCAGCCCATTTCAAGCCACTGGGGCTTGCCGTTGGGGTCTAAAAAGCTGGCGTTCATGGCGCGGCTGTATTGAGTGCCCAGGTAAAACACGTGACCCACTTCGATCCCGCGCTCGATCATCAGCGTGCCCTGTCCGTCCGGTGAGGCATCGCCCGCCACCACATTGCGAATGTCAGCAACCCATTCAGGCTCTGGCAGGTCACGGCCCCAGTTCATACCGGTGTAGTGATAACCCCCATCGTTGGCACCGCAAACCCAGTTACCCATCACCGCAACCTCGCGATCGACCAAGATTTTCACGGGTTTGATGAGGCCAAGCGGTCCCAGCGAGCCAGGCGGACATCCAAAATGGTCTTGAATCTCTGCCGCAGTGGCAAAGCGAAAAGCCGCCAAACCTGGCAATTTGCCCACTTTGACCTCGTTCATGTCGTGGTCGCCGCGCAAGAGCAGCAAGCAGATTTGGGTGTCCGTGATGCGACCTTGGTCATCCGTCAGGTCAGTGGCCAGCACCAATGACTTGACCGTGCGGTGCAACGGCAAGCCCAGCAACGCAGCCACGTCGGCACAAGCACAAGCCCCCGGCGTGGCGGTTTTTGTCAGGGGTTGTGTGGCATCAGGCCGTGGGCCAGCGGGGGCCAGAGCCTCTGCCTTTTCAAGGTTGGCACCATAGCTACTGCTTGGGCAATAGACGATGGCATCTTCGCCTGTGTCGGCGATCACCTGAAACTCCTCGCTCAGGCTGCCCCCAATCGCGCCACTGTCAGCCGCTACAGCACGGTAAGACAGGCCAAACCGGTCAAAAATTCGCCGATATGCCTGTGACATGGCTTGATAACTGGCCTGGGCAGCGATCTTGTCACGGTCAAAGCTGTAGGCATCTTTCATGATGAACTCGCGCCCGCGCATCAGCCCAAAGCGTGGCCGTCGTTCATCGCGAAACTTGGTCTGTATCTGGTAAAAGTTTTTAGGTAACTGTTTGTAGCTGCGAATGTCCTGGCGGGCAATGTCGGTGATGACCTCTTCGCTGGTGGGTTGCACCACAAAACCATGACCGTGGCGATCCTGAATGCGAAGCAGTTCTGGCCCCATTTTGTTAAATCGACCGGTCTCTTGCCACAATTCTGCGGGTTGTAGCACGGGCATGCTGAGCTCGATGGCTCCGGCCCAGTTCATTTCTTCGCGGACGATGGCCTCAATTTTGCGGACGACGCGCAGGCCAAGAGGCATCAGGGTGTAGATGCCAGCGGCCAGTTTTTTGATCATGCCGGCGCGCATCATCAGCTTGTGGCTGATCACCTCTGCGTCAGCCGGAGCCTCTTTGAGGGTGGATATGAAAAATTGGGAGGCTTTCATGGCAAAAAGTAAAGGTGCAATCAAGGTGTTATCCCATTCTGGCGGCCAGTGCTATGGCGCTCATCGCTGTGGATAATCCGCTTAACTTAAAAAGTGGGGTTTGATTATGCTTGACCGAGACGGCTATAGGCCCAATGTCGGCATCGTCTTGCTCAACCAGAAAAATCGGGTGTTTTGGGGCAAGCGTATCCACACGCACTCCTGGCAGTTCCCGCAGGGCGGCATTGACAGGGGAGAGTCCCCTGAGCAGGCCATGATCCGGGAACTGCATGAAGAAATCGGGCTGTTGCGAGAGCATGTTCGCATCGTGGCCCGCACCCGTGACTGGTTGCGCTATGAGGTGCCTGACCGATTTATTCGCCGCGATTCGCGCGGCTTTTACAAGGGCCAGAAGCAAATCTGGTTTTTGCTGCAACTGACGGGGCACGATTGGGATCTGAATCTGCGTGCCACCCTGCACCCCGAGTTTGATGCCTGGCGCTGGAACGACTATTGGGTGCCCCTGGATACCGTCGTCGAGTTCAAGCGTGATGTCTATTCCACGGCCCTGACCGAGCTGTCACGCTACCTCCCGCTCCCTGAAGGTCGTGGTTGTTACTTTAGGCAAACTGTCAGGTCAGCAGGGGCGCAGGTCGAACGCCCTCAATAGGGGAGACAGAAATTGCTAAGACACCGAACGATCGACACGCTGTCATCCAGCGAGGGCCTTTTCACCCCCATTACCCGCCGTGCAATTTCATCATCACGGGCACGATCAACAAAGCCACGATGTTGATGATTTTGATGAGGGGGTTGATGGCGGGGCCGGCAGTGTCCTTGTAGGGGTCGCCAACGGTATCACCGGTCACAGCGGCCTTGTGGGCCTCAGAACCTTTGGTTCCGTGGCTGCCGTCTTCGATCAGTTTCTTGGCGTTGTCCCAGGCCCCGCCACCCGTACACATCGAGATAGCCACAAACAAACCGGTCACGATGGTGCCCATCAACAGGCCACCCAGCGCAGCAGGCCCAAGGACAAGGCCTATCAGGATAGGAACCACCACTGGCAACAGCCCAGGGATCATCATCTCGCGGATGGCGGCGGTGGTTAGCATATCCACTGCCCTGCCATAGTCGGGCTTGGCCTTGCCTTCCATCAGGCCCTTGATCTCATTGAACTGGCGACGAACCTCAACGACAACCGCTCCAGCCGCCCTGCCCACTGCGTCAATGGCCAACGAGCTGAACAGATACGGGATCAGGCCGCCGATAAACAGACCGATGATGACAAGGGGGTCGCTCAGGTCAAACGTGATGAGCCGACCGTAAGCCTCAAGCTTGTGCGTGTAGTCAGCAAACAGCACCAGGGAGGCCAGTCCGGCAGATCCGATGGCGTAGCCTTTGGTCACGGCCTTGGTGGTGTTACCCACGGCATCCAGGGGGTCGGTGATGTCGCGAACGCTCTTGGGCATGTCCGCCATTTCGGCGATACCGCCGGCGTTGTCGGTGATCGGGCCGTAGGCATCAAGCGCCACCACGATGCCTGCCATGCTGAGCATGGCCGTTGCAGCGACGGCAATGCCGTAAAGCCCTCCCAGTGCAAAGGATGCCCAGATGGCCATGCATACAAAGGCGACTGGCCAGGCTGTGGACCGCATGGACACGCCCAGACCGGCGATGATGTTGGTGCCGTGGCCTGTTTGCGATGCCCGGGCGATGTGTTGTACCGGCGCATACTGGGTGCCGGTGTAGTACTCGGTGATCCACACCAGGGCAGCCGTTAAAACAAGCCCGATGACACAGGCCCCAAACAGGTTAATGCTGCTGACCATGCGTCCATCGGCCAATGTCAGGACATCGGGCAACAGGCTTTGGGTGACCCCATAAAAGGCGATCAGCGACAAGCCACCGGCAACGGCCAGGCCACGGTACAGGGCCGGCATGACGTTGGTCATGGTGGGCGTGGCGCGGACAAAAAAACATCCGATGATCGAGGCCACGATCGAAACCGCGCCCAGCGCCAAAGGATAGACGACGGCGCTGGTGCCTGCCCCTTTGAGCAACAACCCTCCCAACACCATGGTGGCGATCAATGTGACGGCGTAGGTTTCAAACAGGTCTGCGGCCATGCCAGCGCAGTCACCCACGTTGTCGCCCACATTGTCGGCAATGACCGCAGGATTGCGGGGGTCATCCTCCGGGATGCCGACCTCAACCTTGCCGACCAGGTCAGCCCCCACATCGGCCCCTTTGGTAAAAATGCCGCCCCCCAGACGGGCAAAGATGGAAATCAGCGATGAGCCAAAAGCAAAGCCGATCAGGGGGTCAAGCAGTCGGGCATCGGCGATCGATACATCCGACATGCCTGAAACGCTCGCTTGTACCAGACACCAGTAAAAGCCTGTGACCCCCAACAGACCCAGCCCGACCACCAGCATTCCGGTGATGGCCCCGCCGCGAAACGCCACGTCCAGCGCAGGGCCGATGCCCCGGGTGGCCGCCTGGGCGGTACGGACATTGGCCATCACCGACACGTTCATGCCAATAAAACCGCAGGCCCCCGAGAGCACGGCCCCCACCAAAAAGCCCACAGCGGTCTGGGGGTCTAAAAAGAGGCCGATCAACAGGGTTAAAACCAGGCCCACCAGTGCGATGGTTTTGTATTGACGTGCCAAATACGCAGACGCGCCGGTTTGAATGGCGGCGGCAATGTCCTGCATCCTGGCATTGCCAGTGTCTTGCAAAATAATCCAGTGGCGTGCCCACACACCGTACAAAACGGCAGTCAGTCCACAGATGACCGCCAGTAGGGGTACAAAATTGTCAGTCATATCAAGCTCCTGAGGGAATAAGCGAGAAAATGGTGCGACGCAAGGGCCTCACCGATGCGTTGCTTCCTCGCCGCCGCAGTACCGAACGAATACCACAGACGAGAGATTGGCCAACGTGCAGACTTTAACCCCAAATGTTGCAAGGACGAGGTTTGTCGGCCCAAAATATGAAGTCATACTCGCCCCTTCGATCAACTCTCTACGCACACCCACCATGTCTCTGGATAACGTCACCCCTGGCCCCAAGGTGCCTGATGAATTTAATGTCATCATCGAAATTCCGATGAACGCAGACCCTGTCAAATATGAAGTTGATAAAGAAACCAGTGCGATCTTTGTCGACCGATTTATGAGCACCTCCATGCACTATCCCACCAACTATGGTTACATCCCCCACACGACCTCGGGTGACGGTGACCCCGTCGATGTGCTGGTGGTGACACCCGTGCCGCTGATACCCGGGGTGGTGGTGACCTGCCGTGCCCTCGGGATTTTGAAGATGGACGATGAGGCAGGGGTGGATGGCAAAATTTTGGCAGTGCCGATCGACCGGATTCTGTCGCTTTACAGCCAATGGCAAAAACCCGAGGACATCAATCCAGCGCAATTGAGGGCGATAGCCCACTTTTTTGAGCATTACAAAGACCTGGAAGTGGGCAAATGGGTCAAGGTACTGGGCTGGGAAGGCCCTGATGTCGCCCGTCGGGAGATCATGGATGGGGTTACCAATTACAAACGGGCCCGTCCTTGATATGAAGTCGAAGTCTCTTGGTTGAACCAGTCTAAACGAATCATCATAAAACCACCTCTGCCGTTTGACCCAGCATCGCGTGCATCTCTTGCACCGATATAACCCCCAATTGATCCATATACCGCATACCCTCTACTGCGGCCTCGGCTCCGGCGATGGTGGTAAAGGTCGTTACCCGCGCCAATAAGGCCGAGGTACGTATCTGGCGAGAGTCAGCAATGGCGTTGCGGCGTTCCTCGACAGTATTGATGACCAGCACAATCTCATTGTTTTTAAGCATATCCACAATATGCGGGCGGCCTTCGGTCACCTTATGGACAAGGCTGCACGGTACACCGGCGGCCTGAATGGCGGCAGCCGTGCCTTTGGAAGCAACCACGACAAACTGCATGGCAACCAGCGCCCGTGCCACTTGCACGGCACGGGGTTTGTCGCTTTGTTTGACCGAGATAAAAACCTTGCCAGACGGTGCGCCTGATGGCAAAAATGGACGCGGCAGCTTGCTGCCCGCGCCCAATTGCGACTTGACAAAGGCCTCGCCAAAAGTTTTGCCTACACCCATCACCTCGCCAGTCGATTTCATCTCTGGCCCCAAAATGGTATCGACCCCGGGGAATTTGACAAACGGAAACACGGCCTCCTTGACGCTGAAATAGGGCGGTGTCACTTCATTGACGATGCCCTGGGCAGCCAGCGTTTGCCCCACCATGCAGCGGGCAGCCACTTTGGCCAAAGGCACACCGGTGGCCTTGGACACAAACGGCACGGTGCGCGATGCCCGGGGGTTCACCTCCAGCACAAAGATCACGTCCTGACCGCCCAGGTGCTGGATAGCAAACTGCACATTCATCAGCCCAACCACATGCAGCGCGTGGGCCATGGCGGCGGTCTGGCGTTTGATCTCGGTGACGGTAGCCGCACACAGGCTGTAGGGCGGCAGCGAACAGGCCGAGTCGCCACTGTGAACCCCCGCTTGTTCGATGTGTTCCATCACGCCGCCGATGTAGGTTTGACCTGCGGTGTCACGAACGCAATCCACATCGCATTCAATGGCATCGTTCAAAAACCGGTCCAGCAACACCGGCGAGTCATGGGACACTTTGACGGCCTCGCGCATGTAGCGTTCCAGGTCGCGCTGTTCATGGACGATCTCCATCGCCCGCCCGCCCAGCACATAGCTGGGACGCACCACCAGCGGATAGCCCAATGCGGCAGCTTTTTGCAGGGCCTCGACCTCAGTGCGGGCCGTGGCATTGGGCGGCTGGCGCAGTCCCAGCTCATGCAGCAGTTGTTGAAAACGCTCGCGATCCTCAGCGGCATCGATCATGTCGGGGCTGGTGCCGATGATGGGTACACCGTTGGCCTCCAGCCCCAGCGCCAGCTTGAGCGGAGTTTGTCCACCGAACTGGACGATCACGCCCGTGGGCTTTTCTGTATCGACAATTTCAAGAACGTCTTCGAGCGTGAGTGGCTCAAAGTACAGCCGGTCGGACGTGTCGTAGTCGGTTGAGACTGTCTCGGGGTTGCAATTGACCATAATGGTCTCGAAACCATCAGCACGCAAAGCCAGTGCAGCATGGACGCAGCAGTAATCAAACTCAATGCCCTGGCCAACGCGGTTGGGGCCACCGCCCAACACCATGATTTTTTTGCGATCGGTGGGCGCGGCCTCGCATTCGGCCCCTTCAGCTTCATACGTGGAATACAAGTAAGCGGTGTGGGTGGCAAATTCGGCGGCACAGGTATCGACGCGCTTATAGACGGGCCGCACGCCCAGCGCATGACGGCGATCGCGCACCACGGCTTCAGTCGTTTTGAATTGACGGGCCAGACGGCGATCTGAAAAGCCTTTTTGTTTAAGGACACGCAAAGTGACAGCATCCATCGCGTCAAGTACCGTTCCTGTGGCGGGCTGGGGCAGGCGTTCAATTTCCAGTTCAATCTGAACGATCTGCGCGATCTGCACCAAAAACCAGCGGTCAATGTGAGTCAGTTCAAACACTTCATCGACGCTCCAGCCCGCAGCAAAAGCATCGCCCACGTACCAGATACGGTCGGGGCCAGGCTCACCCAGTTCTTTCTCCAGTACTTCACGATCCTGGGTTTTTTCGTTCATGCCATCGACACCCACCTCCAGCCCGCGCAAGGCTTTTTGGAACGATTCCTGAAATGTCCGGCCAATCGCCATGACCTCGCCCACGCTTTTCATCTGGGTGGTCAATCGGCTGTCTGCTGCCGGGAATTTCTCGAACGCAAAACGCGGGATTTTGGTGACCACGTAATCAATGCTAGGCTCAAAACTGGCAGGTGTGGCGCAGCCGGTGATCTCGTTGCGCAACTCGTCCAGCGTATAACCCACGGCCAGTTTGGCCGCCACTTTGGCAATTGGAAAGCCCGTGGCCTTGGATGCCAGGGCGGATGACCGGCTGACACGGGGGTTCATCTCGATCACCACCCTACGGCCATCCAGGGGGTTGATGGCAAACTGCACGTTGGACCCGCCTGTGTCCACGCCGATCTCTCGTAACACGGCCAACGACGCATTGCGCAGCAGTTGGTATTCGCGGTCTGTCAATGTTTGCGCTGGTGCGACCGTGATCGAGTCGCCGGTGTGAACGCCCATGGGGTCGAGGTTTTCAATGGAGCAAACGATGATGCAGTTGTCGGCATGGTCGCGCACGACCTCCATCTCGTACTCTTTCCAGCCCAGCAAAGACTCTTCGATCAGCAGCTCATGGGTGGGCGAGGCCTCCAGTCCACGTTTGCAGATCACCTCAAACTCTTCGGGGTTGTAGGCAATGCCGCCGCCACTGCCGCCCAGGGTAAAGCTGGGACGGATGACCGTAGGAAATCCGACCGTTTTTTGCACTTCCCACGCCTGCGTCATGCTGTGGGCAATGCCCGAACGGGCCGACCCCAGGCCAATGCGGGTCATGGCTTCCTTAAACTTCAGCCGGTCTTCGGCCTTGTCGATGGCCTGTGGCGATGCGCCGATCAGTTCAATGGCGCGTCCGGTGGCGGCCCCTGTGTATTTGTCCAGAACACCGTTGTGCCAAAGGTCAAGCGCACAGTTCAGCGCGGTTTGGCCGCCCATGGTGGGCAGGATGGCATCGGGGCGTTCTTTGGCGATGATTTTTTCGACTGTTTTCCAGGTGACAGGCTCGATGTAGGTCACGTCCGCTGTCGCGGGGTCGGTCATGATGGTGGCGGGGTTGCTGTTGATCAGGATGACTTTGTAGCCCTCTTCACGCAATGCCTTACAGGCCTGTACGCCGGAGTAATCAAATTCGCAGGCTTGGCCGATGATGATGGGGCCTGCGCCGATGATGAGGATGCTTTGAAGGTCGGTACGTTTGGGCATATTTTGGGATCGTTGCGTCAGCCTTGGTCAAGACATGTTGGCGATAAACCGGTCAAACAAATAAGCAATGTCATGCGGCCCAGGCGAGGCCTCAGGGTGGCCCTGAAAGCCAAAAGCAGGCCGGTCGGTGTGCGCTAGGCCCTGCAAAGTGCCGTCAAACAGGCTGACATGGGTGGTGCGTAGATGGGCTGGCAGGGTGGTTTGATCAACCGCAAATCCGTGGTTTTGACTGGTGATGGACACGCAGCCTGTGCCCAAGTCTTTCACCGGATGGTTGGCCCCGTGGTGGCCAAACTTCATCTTGAAAGTTTTGGCACCGCAGGCCAGGGCCATGATCTGATGCCCCAGGCAGATGCCGAACATGGGAACGCCGGACGCGATAAGTTCAGAGGTAGCGGCGATGGCGTAGCCACAAGCAGCCGGGTCACCCGGGCCGTTGCTCAAAAAAATACCGTCAGGCTGGTGAACCAGCACGTCGCCCGCAGAGGTTTGTGCCGACACCACCGTCATGCGGCAACCGCGCTCGGCCAACATGCGCAAAATGTTTTTTTTAACCCCAAAGTCATACGCCACCACATGAAAACGCGGCTGAGTCTGTGTACCAAACCCGGGCTGGCCGCCCAAATCGGGATTAGCTAAGGCCCATTCGGTCTGCGTCCATGCATAAGACGATGAAGTCGTGACAACTTTGGCCAAGTCCATGCCAGCCATGCAGGGGGCGGTTTGGGCCAGCATCACGGCCTGATCAAGGGTTGCCTGCGTGACACATTCACCTGCTGCCAGGGCCAGAATGCAGCCGTTTTGCGCCCCCTGTGTGCGCAACTGGCGGGTTAACTGGCGAGTGTCAATATTGGCAATCGCCACCGTGCTGTTGGCCACCAGGTAGTCACCCAGGCTTTGGGTCGCACGAAAGTTGGATGCCAGCAGCGGCAGGTCTTTGATGATGAGACCTGCTGCCTGAATGCGGTCAGACTCGGTGTCATGGGGGTTGATGCCGTAGTTGCCAATGTGAGGGTAAGTCAGGGTGACGATTTGCCGGCAGTAGCTGGGGTCGGTCAATATCTCCTGATAGCCGGTCATCGAAGTATTGAAGACGACCTCGCCAACCGTGGAGCCACTGGCCCCGATGGATTTGCCGTGATAGACCGTGCCGTCTGCAAGCGCCAAAATGGCGGGGGAGGAGTTCCCGTTGAGGGACAAAAGCACAGAGTTCTCCGAAAGGGTGACAGGGATGCCCCAGTGAGTCGAAGGCATCCGCAGGTGCAAAAAGTCGTCGGATTGTATGCGAGGGGACTTCAAAACTGCCTGAAAACGGGCGGAGGATGGCACATCATGGCGTACTGTGTCAGGCTTTGTCTAGCAAAGCAGAAGCACTGGCATGAAGGCAAATTGCGGCAGCGGCGGCAACGTTCAATGACTCTTCACCGCCAGGCTGGGCAATTCTGACTTGCATGGCGGCAAGCGATTTCAGGGTATTGCCTACACCATGCCCCTCATGCCCCAAGGTCCAGGCGCAGGGCATCGGCAGCTCTTGGCTGGCCAGCAATTGATGCAAAAGGCGGCCTCTATGCGAGTCTGTCACCAAGATGGGGACCGTCAGACGGAACACATCGTCCACGGTGGCCCCCTCGATCAAGCGCAAACCCCAATGTGCGCCCATACCGGCACGCAAGACCTTGGGGCTCCACAGCGCCGCCGTACCTTTGATGGCGATCACCTGACCAAAGCCAAAGGCTGACGCGCTGCGCAAAATGGCCCCGACATTACCGGCATCTTGCACTCTGTCCAAAATGACACTGGCAGCGTTAGCCTGCAAGGTGGGTGATGGCGGTAGATCAAACACGAACCCCATGCGCGACGGGGACTCCAGGGCGCTCAGGGTGTCGTACAAATCATCCTGAATCACGATGTTTTTAGGTGCCGCCCAGGCGCATTCAATGGGAACAAGCGGCCAAAATGACGCTGCAAAAATCCCGATGGCTGGCCGCGTGCTACGCCGCAAGGCTGCACGCACCAAATGGTCACCCTCAGCCCAAAACTGGCCCTGTTTGCGATAGTCGGTCGTGCCGGCGCTCAATCGGCGCAGGTTTTTTAAAAAAGGGTTGTCGGCAGAACTGATCACGGTGGGGATGTTCACGGTGGGGATGTTCACGGTGGGGACGTTCACGGGGTGCTCCTGCAAGGTGGGGCGGACGTGCCGGTCAAGATGTTTGCCGGGTTGTGAGTGTTATTGAAATTCATACCCCCCACACGCTGATCGACCGGTTGCCGCTGCGGTGCAGTTCCTGGTAAATTTTGTCGTCCCACGCCACGCTTGGGTCACGGTTGAATACCAACAGATGTGCGCTGTCTGCACCGCACTGGTCGGCATAGCGGGCGGTTTGTGTGAGGCCGGTGGCCAGTGTTGTCGCTTTGCCTTTGT
>CAIJOK010000054.1 GCA_903822205.1 uncultured beta proteobacterium
CACTGCGAGTTCGCACCAATGCTTTTGCGGTCATTGCGGCGCTGCCATTCGCTTTTTAACGCAAATTTGCGCGTAGCACAGACCTAGCCCCATGTTTCTTTAGGAACGTCTAGCCCGTGTGCGGGGTTGGGATGCTGATTGCAATCTCATCCGCGCCGACATGGCGTGGGCCTGCAGACCTTCACCGTCCGCCAACAGGGCTGCCATCGGCCCCAGCGTTTGCGCACCGGCCAAGCTCACCTCGATCAAACTGCTTCGCTTTTGAAAGTCATACACCCCCAGCGGTGAACTAAACCGTGCTGTGCCGCTGGTGGGCAACACGTGGTTGGGGCCAGCACAATAGTCACCCAGGCTCTCGCTGGTGTAGGCCCCCAAAAATAGCGCGCCGGCGTGTTTCAGCAAAGGCTCCCAGCGATGGGGGTCTTGGCTACTGACCTCAAGATGCTCCGGGGCGATTTGGTTGCTGATGGCGCAGGCCTCTTCCATGCTGCGCGTCAGGATGAGAGCACCCCGGTCATTCAAAGACTGGGCGATGATTTGCCGGCGGGGCATGTCCGGCAGCAGGCGATCGATGGAGGCCTGCACCAAGTCGATGTAATCAGCGTCAGGGCACAGCAAAATGCTTTGTGCCAGCTCGTCGTGTTCTGCCTGGCTAAACAAGTCCATCGCCACCCAGTCTGGCGGTGTACTGCCGTCAGCCAGCACCAAAATCTCGCTGGGGCCAGCGATCATGTCAATGCCCACGACACCAAACACACGCTTTTTGGCGCAGGCCACATAGGCATTGCCCGGGCCAGTGATCTTGTCCACACGCGGCACGGTGGCCGTGCCATAGGCCAGTGCCGCCACAGCCTGTGCGCCACCGATGGTAAAAACACGGGTCACACCAGCCAAATGGGCGGCGGCCAGCACCAACTGGTTTTTTTCACCTTTGGGGGTGGGCACCACCATGATGATCTCGGCCACGCCCGCCACGTGTGCCGGTATGGCGCTCATCAACACACTTGAGGGGTAGGCAGCCTTGCCACCGGGCACATAAATGCCCACGCGGTCAAGCGGTGTGACCTTTTGACCCAGCAAGGTACCGTCGGCATCTTGGTAGCTCCAGCTTTCGCCACCGGCACGGCGCTGGGCCAGGTGGTAGCTCTCTATTCTTTGCGCCGCAGCAGACAGTGCCCGCCGCAAATCATCAGGCAAGCCGTCAAAGGCGGCCTTAAGCTCAGCCTGCGACAGTTCCAGGCCCGCCATGTTGCTGGCGTGGAGTCCGTCAAAACGTGCGGTGTAGTCCAGCACGGCGGCATCGCCCCGCTGTTGTACGTCCGCCAAAATGTCGGCCACACGCTGTTCAATGTCTCGGTCGGTCTGTGCTGACCAGTGCAGACGTGCCTTGAACTCTGCCTCAAAAGTGGTGCTTGACGTGGACAAACGAACGGGGGTCGCGACGAAATTCATGGTGCTTGCTTCCTCACTGAATTAAAGGATATACCGACTTAAGTCTTCGTTTTGGCTCAGTTCAGCCAAACGGTCTTCAACGTAGGGGGCATCCACTGTGACCACCTGCCCCCCCAGGTCGGTGGCGTTGAAGCTGACCTCGTCTAGCAGTCGCTCCATGACCGTCGAAAGCCGGCGAGCACCGATGTTTTCGGTGCGTTCATTCACATCAAAGGCAATTTGCGCCAGCCGTTTGATGCCCTCGTCGGTAAATTCAACGGTGACCTGCTCGGTGGCCAGCAGGGCCTGGTATTGTTTGACCAGCGAGGCGTGGGTTTGCGTCAATATGGCCACAAAGTCCTCAACCGACAGCGACTTCAACTCAACCCTGATCGGGAAACGCCCTTGTAACTCGGGTATCAGGTCGCTGGGCTTGCTCAAGTGAAAAGCCCCCGAGGCAATGAACAAAATATGGTCGGTCTTGACCATGCCGTACTTGGTGGACACCGTGGTGCCCTCCACCAGCGGCAGCAGGTCACGCTGCACACCCTGGCGTGAAACCTCGGCCCCGTTGCTCTCTGATCGCGACGTGACTTTGTCAATCTCATCAATAAAAACAATGCCATTTTGCTCAAGCATTTGGAGCGACTGCGCTTTGATGTCGTCGTCATTGACCAGCTTGGCGGCCTCTTCATCGACTAACAGCTTGAGGGCCTCGGCAATTTTGAGCTTGCGGGTTTGCTTTTTGTTTTGGTTGATCTGGCCAAACATGCCACGCAACTGCTCAGTCATCTCTTCCATGCCGGCAGGCCCCATGATCTCAAGGTGCGGCGACGGCTGGGCCACGTCCAATTCGATCTCGCGGTCGTCCAACAACCCTTCGCGCAGTTTTTTGCGAAAGATCTGTCGTGTCGCGTTTTCAGGCTCTGCGCCTGCATCAACGCCAAATTCTGCCCGTGGCGGCGGGATCAAAATGTCCAGTATTCTGTCCTCAGCCGCGTCTTGGGCACGCGACCGCACCAGTTTCATCTCGGCAACGCGCGTTTGCTTGACGGCAATGTCGGCCAGGTCCCGGATGATGGCATCCACGTCCTTGCCGACGTAGCCCACCTCGGTAAATTTGGTGGCCTCTACCTTGATAAAGGGCGCATCAGCCAGACGGGCCAAACGACGAGCGATCTCGGTCTTGCCAACCCCGGTGGGACCGATCATCAGGATGTTTTTAGGGGTGATTTCGGCACGCAACGTGGCTTCGACTTGCTGCCTGCGCCAGCGGTTGCGCAGGGCAATGGCCACGGCGCGTTTGGCTTGTTTCTGGCCAACAATGTGTTTGTCCAGTTCAAGGACGATCTGCTGCGGGGTAAGAGAAGACATAGGGCAAAGGGGGTGGGGGTTGATGCCGGAACCTGGTTTACAGGCTTTCGATCGTGTGGTTCATATTGGTGTAGATGCAAATCTCACCGGCAATTTCAAGCGATTTTTTGACCATGTCAATGGCTGGCAGGTCGGTGTAGTTGAGCATGGCAATGGCGGCGGCTTGGGCATAAGCGCCGCCTGATCCGATCGCCACGATGCCGTTTTCAGGCTCAAGCACATCGCCGTTGCCGGTAATGATAAGGGATGCCGTGACATCGGCCACCGCCAACATGGCTTCAAGACGGCGCAACACGCGGTCGGTGCGCCAGTCTTTGGTCAGCTCGATGGCAGCACGCACCAGGTGGCCCTGGTGTTTTTCAAGCTTGGCCTCAAAGCGCTCAAACAAGGTAAAGGCATCAGCCGTTGCCCCCGCAAACCCTGCCAGCACTTTGTTGTGGTAGAGCTTGCGCACCTTGCGGGCGGTGCCCTTGATGACGATATTGCCCAGCGTGACCTGACCATCGCCGCCGATGGCTACCTGCACCCCATCAGGTGTGGTGCGACGCACACTGATGACGGTTGTTCCGTGAAATTGCATCATAAAAAATCAAACCCTTCCTTAAGTTATCGACACGATGCTCAGTGCATCATCAGACAAACTGTCTTTGAAAGTGAAATACAGCGATGTGAAAAACATCGAGACCACGACCAGCAGCGCTGCTGTCACCAAACTAAAGGCCAGCCCTGGGTGGCCCAGCCACGTGGCGATGGTGACCACAACCAGGGCCACCAGCACCATGATGCCCATCCAGACAGCCCCAAAAACGGTCAATGCTGCAAGGTTGCGCCAACACGCCACAGCGCTAAAAAAAAGGCTCTTGACCGGCGTGATGCCGTGCCAATAGACCAAAGCAGGTGCATGCCAAAACGTCAAAGACAAAGGCAGGTGCAGCCCGATAAACACCCACAGGGCGGATTGAAACTGGGCCGATTGCAGCAATGGGGGTGGGGTGTCACTGCGGTTGCCTAGGTACACACTGGCAAACCCGCCGCCATCGACCAGCCAAGTGACGGCCATGATGCCCATAAAACCAGCGCAATACAACACCCCCAAGGCCAGCATGGCGCGGGCCGTCCGGCGGCCAGACCGAAAGGCGCAGATCAAGAATGCGGGCTTGGGAAACTGGCCCATCGTGGCTTCACGGGTAGCGGCCATCAGGCCCAGGGTGGCTGCCGGCAGCAAAGTCAGGGCCAACGGCAAGCCCACCACAGGCAGCACCGAGGTGACCGACATAAAGGCTATCCACATGACGAACAGCCCTGTCATGGCAAGGGGCTGACTGGCAAATGTCAGCATCCCCCGTTTGACCCAATAGATACCGGTACGGGCAGGAACAAGCTTAAGCTGCATCATGGCCGCAGGCCGCTAGCCAAGTCGTCATAGTCGGCATGCATGTCTGCGCGATGGCGCAAAACCCGCTCAAAGTGGGCGGGGTCATGGGCTTTGAGCAAACAGGCCTGGCGAGGCAGATAAAAGTCCCACAGCCGGGACACCCAAAACCGCAGCGCGGCAGCCCGCAACATGGCGGGCAACAGGGCGCGTTCAACACGGGCCAGTGGCCTGACAGCGTTGTAGGCCCCGATAAAAGCCATTGTTCGCGGTGCATGGTGCAAGCCGCTGAGGGGGTCGATGCACCAGTCATTCAGACACACAGCCAAGTCAAACACCCAGGCATCCACGCCTGCAAAATAAAAATCAAAAAATCCACCCAGCACCGGCTGACCATCTGCGGTGTCAAACATCACGTTGTCGCGAAACAGATCGGCGTGTATGGGGCCACGCGGCAGGGCGGCGTGATCTGCGGTGGTGGCCAGATCGTTTTGATAGGCCAGCTCTTGCAGGATCAGGGCCGACTGCGAGGCATCCAGATGGGGCAGCAGCAAGGGTATGGTTGGGTTCCACCAATCCAGTCCGCGCAGATGGGGCTGGTGCATTGAAAAAGTTTGTCCGGCCAGGTGCATTTGGGCCAGCATGGCGGCCACCTGGGCACAGTGGACGGGCGTGGGGGCCATGGCATTGCTGCCAGGCAAGCGATTGACCATGGCAGCAGGCTTGCCGCCCAGCGTCAGCACCAGATTACCGTCAGCGTCAGGGCAGGGGTCCGGCACCAGGATGCCGCGCTGGGCCAAGTGCTTCATCAGGTGCAGATAAAACGGCAGTTGGGTCTGGGTCAGGCGCTCGAACAGGGTCAAGACATAGTCGCGTGATTGGCCATGGTCCAGAACGGTCACAAAATAATTGGTGTTTTCGATCCCGCTATGGCAGCCCTGTAGGGCTTGAAGCTCACCCAGTTTAAGTTGCACCAGCAGATTGCGAACATCCTGGGGCAAGACTTCGGTATAGACCGCCATTGCCCTAAAACCCCAGAACTTTCCAGGTGCGGTCACCACTGACGGGGGCAACTTGGTAAGCGGGCATGTCGCCCTTAGGGTAGACGGTGATGCTTTGCGTGTCGCCCCCCAGACGATGTTCGTCGATACGTGCGCTGGAGTCTTCTACCCTGATGTATTCAAAGCGTTTTTCGACTGCCGAAGCAGAGCGCTGGCCGGTGAGGGTCGCCGCAGGCGTGCCAGAAGACGGAACCACAGGGGGGGTGTCAAGCACAGTATCTGCGGAGGACGTGTCAGACGCAGGGGGGGTAGTCTGCGCTAGGCTTGGTACGCTCACGCACAGGCAAACCAAAAGCAGAATGGAGTGCAAGGGACGAGAAAGAACTAAATCGGATTTCATCGGGACATTGTAAAACTGACCTGGCCCGTCAAGGACAGGCAAAATGCTCATTCACCTGCTGCGGACCATTGACCATTGACCACTAACCACTAACCACTAACCACTAACCACTAACCACTCCTTTGTACCCCCGAGACCCTCCCATGACGCATCCGTCCAAAACCCTGTTGCTGGTCGATGGCACCAGCTACGTCTATCGCGCCTTTCATGCCATGCCAGACCTTCGCGCCGTGCCCGGTGACCCCACCAGTTGCCCAACGGGTGCCATTCGCGGGATGATCAACATGTTGCAAAGTCTGCGCTCGCAGGTTCCGGCCCGGTACGTGGTCTGTGTCTTTGATGCCAAGGGTGCCACCTTTCGCCACGACTTGTACCCACCCTACAAGACGAACCGCCCTCCCATGCCCGACGACTTGCGACCGCAGATCGAACCCATTTTGCAGATGGTGCGTTTGCAGGGCTGGACTGTTTTGTCTGTGCCCGGGGTGGAGGCCGATGATGTGCTTGGCACCCTGGCGGTCACGGCCGCAGCCAGTGGGCTGGACGTGGTGATCAGCAGTGGCGACAAAGACCTGGCCCAGTTGGTGAGTGAACGCATCACGCTCGTCGATACCATGAAGGGCAAGCGCCGTGATGTGGCCGGTGTTTTTGCAGAGTTTGGTGTGACACCGCAGCAAATGCGGGACTTCCAGGCACTGGTGGGCGACACCTCGGACAACGTGCCCGGTGTGCCGGGTGTCGGCCCCAAAACCGCCGCCAAGTGGCTCAAAATGTATGGGTCACTTGAGGCCATCGTGGCTCACGCCCAAACGATAGGTGGCGCAGTGGGGGTGAATCTGCGGGCATCCCTGGACTGGCTGCCCACCGGTCGCGCCTTGGTCACGATCAAAACAGATTGCCATCTGCACGATTGGCTGCCAGGGTGGCCGGACATGGAATCCACCACTCGCCAGCCCATACAGACCGAGGCTTTGGCACGTTTTTATCAACAGTATGGCTTTCAGTCGCTGTGGCAAAACATGGCAGAACTGGCGGCCCGTGAGGCCATCGCACCACCGGTCACTTCGCCACGGGCCACGGGCCATAAGGCAAACTCTGACCCCGATCTCTTCGGCGATATGCCGTCTGAGCCAGAGGCATCTGCACCGCTTGCCACGCATCCCGCCTACGCCCTTGACTGCACCACCATCCTGAGCTGGCCCGTATTTGACGACTGGCTGGCCCGCGTTCAAAGCGCAGACCTGGTGGCCATCGACACCGAAACCACTTCGCTGGACATGATGCAAGCACGCATCGTGGGCATTAGCCTGTGTGTGCAAACCGGCCAGGCGGCTTATATTCCACTGGCTCATACCGGTACGGACACCCTACAGCAACTGCCACTGGACCAGGTTTTGACCAAGTTAACACCGTGGCTGCAAGACGCCAGCCGTGCCAAACTGGGCCAGCACATCAAATACGACCGCCATGTATTTGCCAACCACGGCATCGAGGTTCGGGGCTATGTGCATGACACCATGCTAGAGAGCTACGTGCTTGAAGTTCACTTACAGCACGGTCTGGCCAGTTTGGCGCAACGCCACTTAGGTCGCAGTGGCATCAGCTTTGAAGACCTGTGCGGCAAGGGTGTGTACCAGATCAGTTTTGACCAGGTCACGATTGCCAGCGCCGCTTTGTATGCGTGTGAAGATGCCGAGATGACACTGTCAGTGCATCAAGTTCTGTGGCCGCGCATTCAATGCGATGAAAAACTGCGCAACATCTACACCCTGGAAATGGCCAGCAGCGAGGCCTTGTACCGTGTTGAGCGCCATGGTGTGCTCATCGACGCACCCACTTTGGCCGCGCAAAGCCAGGCCCTGGGACTGCGCATGGTGCAGTTAGAGCAAGAGGCCTATTCCCTGGCGGGGCAGAGTTTTAACCTTAACAGTCCCAAGCAGATAGCCCAAATATTCTTTACCCTACAGGGGCTGCCCATCGTCAAAAAAACACCTGCGGGCCTGCCAAGCACCGACGACGAGGTGTTACAAAAGCTGGCCGAAGACTACCCCCTGCCCGCCAAAGTTCTGGCGTACCGCAGTCTGGCCAAGCTGAAGGGCACCTACACGGACAAGCTGGCGCAGTTGGCACAGCCCTCTACAGGCAGAGTGCATACGCATTACGCCCAAGCCGTGGCTGTGACAGGCCGATTGAGCAGCAACGACCCCAACTTGCAAAACATTCCGGTGCGAACCCCCGAGGGGCGACGGATACGCGAGGCTTTTGTGGCTGCCCCTGGCCACCTGATCGCCAGCGCGGACTACAGCCAGATCGAGCTGCGCATCATGGCTCACCTGAGCGGAGATGCAGCCCTGGTGCTGGCTTTTCATGACGGGATGGATGTCCACAGGGCCACAGCGGCAGAGGTCTTTGGGATAGACACTGCCCACGTGACCAGCGAGCAGCGCCGATGCGCCAAGGTCATCAACTTTGGGCTGATCTATGGCATGAGCGCTTACGGACTGGCCAAGTCGCTGGGTATCGACAACACGGCCGCCAAAAACTACATCACGCGTTACTTTGAGCGTTACCCGGGGGTCAAGAACTACATGGATCACACGCGCGCCCTGGCCAAATCGCAGGGCTATGTCGAGACCGTCTTTGGCCGCAGGCTGTACCTGCCAGAGATCAACTCTCCCAATGGCCAGCGCCGCATGGGGGCCGAACGCGCAGCCATCAATGCCCCGATGCAGGGCACGGCGGCAGACTTGATCAAACTGAGCATGGTCAAAGTGCAGCAGGTGATCGATGCAAAGCATCTCAAAACAAACATCATCATGCAGGTGCATGACGAGCTGGTGTTTGAAGTACCGCAGGACGAGCTGGATTGGGTGAAACATGAAGTGCCCGACCTGATGGCGCATGTGGTACAGCTTAAAGTGCCGCTGCTGGCCGAAGTGGGCGTTGGGCCTAACTGGGACAGGGCGCATTGATGACCCTGTCCTTAGGCGTGTGGGTCACGCCCTACGGCTCATGCCAGCCACGTCAAAGGCCTGCGAAGACACGTACCAACGATGAACCCATGAAGATTCAATGCTCAATAAAGTGCAGCTTCTGACCGAAGTAGCTAGTGGGGCTCATCAAAACAGGGCGCATGGATCACCGTCCAAGGGCGTGCAGGTTCACCACAAAATGGCCATGCCAGCCGCGTTACCCAGGGCTTGCGCAGGCACGTATCCACGATGAATCAAGGTAAAGAACATGCTCAATTCAGATCAAATGCGGCTCATGGAACAGCACACGCCCATCGTCAAAAAACTTGCATTCAGAATGTCAAAAGGTTTGCCTGCCAATGTTGAGTATGATGATTTGGTACAGGACGGTATGCTGGGTTTGATTGATGCCATATTGCGTACAACAAAATCGACATTGACATGCGAGTTTGAGCATTACCTCGTTCAGAGGTCGCGTGGTGCCATGATTGACGGCTTGAGGGCCAATGATATTGGGAGTCGCCTGGTACGTCAAAAGATGAAAAAAGTAGAGCTTGTGATTCAGAGGCTTGAGCATCAGTTCATGCGAACCCCCAGGGAATCGGAAATTGCGCATGCGCTGGCCATGCCGTTAAACGACTATCAGCAATTGCTGCAAGAATCGCAAAACTATGTATTGATCTCGTTGGACGATATTGTGGGTGACGACATTGATGATGTCTTGAACTATCTTGACGTATGCCAATCTACAGACAATGACCCCTTCGCCATGCTGGAAAGGTTATCGTTATGGAGAACGTTGAGCGAGGCTTTGCAAGAATTACCAGAGCAAGCGAAAATGACAATTCGTTTTTATTATCAAGATGAGAAAAAAATGAGGCAAATTGGAGAAAAACTTGGCTTAAGTGAATCAAGAGTATCACAAATACATACGCAGGCCATTGCAACTTTAAGGGCCAGATTTATAGATGAGAGTTCAACGCCGACACTTCTTAAACCCAGACGCAAGGCAAGGCGATGGTAAGCGTTTAGACCCCCTCTTTTTCAAATCCCCCCTAACCCCCCTTTGTTAAAGGGGGGAACAAATGCGCCGCATTTACAGAGTGGGCTAACCGTTCTTACCCCCCTTTGTTAAAGGG
>CAIJOK010000055.1 GCA_903822205.1 uncultured beta proteobacterium
GATGTGGAGTTTTTGCGACTTTTCCATTCCTATCATCACTTTTGACGCATCATGTTCAGCGCTGTATGTCAACATGAGACACCACCTAAATTTGCCTGAGGTTGGTCTCACGAGAATGTCCTTCGTCTGCTAGACTTTGACCGACTTAAACTGATTTGGATTCACTATTAATCAAGTTCGCACACCATGACTACTGAACCGTGGGTAACTGATGAACCGGGCAAGCAGAAGATGAGCCACGAGCAGCTCGTCGGCCTGATTCAGTCTGATGCCAAGTTCATGGACGAGCGGGAGGACATCAGCGCTTACATTGCCACCCTGAAGGCGGGTGAAGCCCTTAGCGAAGAGACCATCCGCGAGGGCTACCAGCGATTCAAAGCCGAGCAACAGTCCCGGGAACTCTCCGACCTCGCACATCGCCACGGCATTGAAACCCCTGCCCTGCAAGCCTTTGTGGACGGTATCCTCTTGCGCATGATTTTCGATGGCGAGCGTTTAAGCGACCTCATGGCCCCGCTGGGCCTCGGCTGGAAAGCCCGCACCCAAAAAGAACTCGCCCTCATGGACGAACTCACCCCGCTCCTGCGCAAACGCGCCCATGATCGTGAGATTTCAGGGCTTTCTGCGTATGAGGAGAACCACTAATGGGAAAACAAACTTCTCAACCCATTCTTTTTGAATCTGGTGCGCAATGGGTGCGCGCTGACTTTCATCTGCACACCCGTGCAGACCGTGAGTTCAAATACGCTGGCGATGACGACTTTTACAACAGCAGCTACGTGCAAGCGCTGGAAAAAGCCCAAATCCGGCTGGGGTTGATTGCCAATCACAACAAATTTGACTTGACTGAATTCAAGGCGCTTCGCTCCACGGCCCAGAAAATGAGAATTACGCTTCTGTCAGGCGTTGAACTGTCCGTCAACGATGGGGCCAATGGCATTCATACGCTGGTCGTTTTTTCCAACGACTGGTTTGCGGATGGACATGACTACATCAACCCTTTTTTGACCAGCGCATTTGAAGGCAAAACACCAGCGCAATACGAACAAGAGAACGGACGCACATCTTGGTCGCTCTTGGAGACAATCAAGAAACTGGAAAGCTATCACCGCGACTTTTTCTTGGTTTTTGCCCATGTTGAAGCCCCCAGCGGGCTTTGGAATGAATTGGATGGCGGCCGTCTTAAAGAGTTTGGAAGTAACGAGTTATTTCGTCGCAGAACCTTGGGTTTTCAGAAGGTTCGCACCCATGACGGTGCAGGCAAAGACAAGCCCAGCCGAATGAAGGTGCAAAGCTGGCTAGAAAATTGGTACCCCGCCGAGCTTGAAGGCAGCGACCCCAAATGCATCGGCGAGATTGGCCAGGGTAAATCCTGTTACCTCAAACTGGGTGAGTTGTCTTTTGAAGCAGCCAAGTTTGCTTTGAGTGACCCGGCTGGTCGTGTTGCAGCAGAACCTCCAAAGCACCATGCCTCGCACATTCGCAGCGTCCATTTTGATGGCGGAATCCTCGACGGGCAGACGCTGCATTGCTCACCTGAGCTCAACACGCTCATTGGCATCCGTGGCAGCGGTAAATCTTCGATCCTGGAAGCAGTGCGCTATGCCCTCGACATTCCACGGGGGGAGAAAGCACAAGACACCAAGTACAAAGACGAACTTATTCGGCATACCTTGGGCAGTGGTGGAAAAATAACACTGGCTGCATGCGATGTTTATGGACAGGAATTCACGATTTCCAGAATTTTCCGTGAAGCACCCAATGTCTATCTAAACGGAAAATTGCAGCCCGGTGTGTCGATTCGGGAAACCGTTTTGCGTCGCCCGATCTATTTCGGACAGAAAGACCTCTCCAGCACAGGCGAGGGTTTCGAGACCGACCTGGTTGAAAAGCTGGTGGGTGAAAAACTCCGTGTGCTGCGTGATGAGATCGAAACCCAACGCCAGCGTGTGCGAGAGGCCACCACTCGCTGGCTCAAGTTCAACACCACCGCCGAGCAAAAGCGCGACTACGACGCACAGCTCACCGATGCGAACTTTCGCCTAAAGAAATTCGAAGAATACGGCATCGCAGACAAACTCCAGAAGCGTCTGGGATTTCAACAGGATGCCGTTGCACTCCAACGCCTTTGCGAGCGGGCGGATAATTTCATCATCGCCCTGAACAGTCTGATCGCAGAGCATGAGGACGAATTGCGTAATGCAGCAGGCTATGTGTCCCGTCAAAACCCTGAATTTTTCACGACTTTCTACGCTGAATTTTCCCAGATCATCACCAAACTCGAACAACTGAAGCAGATCGAACAGGATGCGCGTACAGTTGCCAGCCGCCTTGCCACCCGACAAAGTGAATTTGAAGATGCCAACAAGAATCTTCAGGAAGAGTTTGCGCAGGTCGAACGGCAATTGACCCTAGAGCTGAAGCAAACCGGCATGTCGGCCATTCAGCCGGACGACTTTCTGACACAACAACAGCGCAAAACCAAGGCCGAGCAGATGCTTGAAGCGTTGACCAAGCAAGAATCCCAGCAGGGCAATATCCGTGACGCGCTGTTTGCCGAAATCGACAAGCTGAATGCGCTTTGGTTGAACGAGTTCAACACAATCAAGCAAGAGCTTGATCGTGTGAATACGGGCATCACCGCTTTGCAGATCGAAGCCGAATTCAAGGGTGCCAAAGAAACGGCCATCACCTTCATGCAGCAACTCTTTCGTGGCAGCAATATCCGCGAAACCACCCTGCGTGCGGTCATGGATGACTACGCTGATTTTGGTGGCCTGTTGCGTGCGCTGCCACAAGCAAAAACCAAGGCGGGCAGCACACCTGAAGTCTTCGAAAAAACTTTCATGCAATACCTTGCTGAGTTGGTCACTTGGCAAGTGCCGAACAGTTTCGTGATCCGTTATCGCGGCAAGGAGCTCAAACACCACTCGCTCGGGCAGCGTGCCTCAGCCCTGCTGCTGTATGTCCTGAGCCAAAGGCAAAACGATGTCATCATCATTGACCAGCCTGAAGACGATTTGGACAACCAGACCATTTACGACGACGTCATCAAGCTACTTTGCGAGATGAAGCCTTACACCCAATTTATTTTCGCCACACACAATGCCAACTTTCCGGTATTAGGCGATGCAGAGCAGGTTCACGCCTGCCAGTTTCAAGACGACAAAGTCACCACATGCAGCGGCAGCATTGATGCCAGCCCGGTGCAGCAGGCCATCATCAACATCATGGAGGGCGGACAAGATGCCTTCAACCGACGCAAAGAGGTTTACAACCTATGGAAACCACAGAACTCATCGACATTCTGAGCCGTGGCGAAGACAGCCGTCACCAGTTCAAGGAAGACTTCAACAACCCCGATGCATTGGCGGGGGAAATGGTGGCCTTCTGCAATACCGCTGGTGGGCAACTGTTCATCGGCGTGCGCGACGATGGTGCTGTGCGTGGCCTGTCGGGGGCGAATGTGGCCCGTCTGAACCAACTCATAGCCAACGTGGCTTCTCAGGGCGTAGTGCCTGCGATCAACCCGCAAACGCAAAACGTGGCGCACCCCAGCGGTATGGTGCTGGTCGTGACGATTGCGGACGGTATCAACAAGCCCTATATGGACAAAAATGGCGTGATTTGGGTGAAAAGCGGTGCCGACAAACGCCGCGCTACCTCGCGCGAGGAGATTCAGCGCCTATTCCAGCAAGCGGGCTTGGTGCATGCTGACGAGACCCCGGTACAAGGGTTGGGTGCGGGCGACGTGGATTTGCCTTACTTTGAAGCCTTTTTTCAAAATCAATTTGGCCAGGCGACCGCAGACCAAAATCTGCCTTTGCCCCAGTTGTTAAGCAATATGAATCTTGTCAACAGCGAGCGACTCAACATTGCGGGCGCACTGCTGTTTGCCAAAACACCTCAGTACCACCTGCCAGCATTCATCGTCAAGGCCGTGGCCTTTGTGGGCAGCCAAATCGAAGACGAGCGCTACCTCGATAGCCGCGACATCAGCGGCAAGCTCGCCGATGTGTTTCAACAAACCTTGGGGTTTCTCCGGGCGAATACCCGCGCCGTGCAGGGTGAGCAAGGCTTCAACTCGCAGGGTTCGGCCGAAATACCCAGCATCGTCTGGGAAGAACTCGTGGTCAATGCACTCATACACCGTGACTACTTCGTCAGCGCGCCAGTGCGTGTGTTGGTGTTTTCAGATCGGGTCGAAATCATCAGCCCCGGGCATTTGCCCAATAACCTCACCATCGAGAACATCAAGGCGGGTAACTCCAACATCCGCAACCCGATTCTGGCCTCATTTGCGGCCAAGCTGTTGCCCTATCGTGGCCTGGGTAGTGGCCTACTGCGTACCTTGCGAGCCTATCCGGCCATTGAACTCGTCGATGACCGTAAGGGCAACCTGTTCAAGGCGATAGTGGCCAGGCCAAAAGTGGTGTCACGGGATGGATTGATCCCCTTGGATGAGGCGCGCACGGCATGAACGAGCCGGCCAAGTGCGCGCTGCTTCCCAAGCTGCGCTTTCCGGAGTTTCGGGGGGCGGAGGGGTGGGAGAAAAAGGCACTAGGGTTTGCCTGCCAAATGCAGGCAGGGAAGTTTGTTTCCGCATCAGAGATACACGAGAAGAATGAACACGGCTTGTATCCTTGTTATGGCGGGAACGGTCTGCGCGGTTACACGGCCACATTTACCCATTCGGGAAAATATTCACATCATCGGATGTCAAGGTGCGCTTTGCGGCAATGTCAAGACTGGCATCGGCCAGTTTCACGCGACCGAACATGCTGTTGTCGTAACTCCAGAAAACGGAATCAAAGGCGATTGGTTGTTTTATGTTCTCGATTACTTGAATTTGAACCGATTCGCAACTGGGCAAGCGCAACCAGGGTTGTCGGTTGATGTCTTGGAGAAGCTACCGATTGCCATTCCGAATCAAGAATCCGAACAACAAAAAATCGCCGAGTGCCTAAGCTCCGTGGACGAGCTGATTGCCGCCCAAGCCCCAAAGCTCGAAGCCCTCAAAACCCACAAGAAAGGGCTGATGCAGCAGCTTTTTCCATTTCCTCAGGAGGTTGAAACATGAGTCACATCGACCTCGCAAAGCCCCAAAGGGGCGTGGCATATCAGCCCAGGGTGCAACCCTGGGAACGGGATGGATGTTTTTTGGCAATGCGTTCTGAAGGAACGCCGCATAGGCCGGTCACGGATGGTTTGTGCGGCGATATGCGGCGTTCCTTCAGAACGCGGAAATGGCAGGGGTGTTTTTCCCAGGGCGTTGCCCTTCGCTGGTATGCGGTGCCCCGTTGGGGCAAGAATGCCATGCCCCAACGGGGCACCAATTCAATGAAGAACTAACAATGCCGCAATCTCTTTCCAACATCCTCATCCACCTGATCTGGAGCACGAAGGACCGTCACCCGTGGCTTGAACCCGGCATTCGTGAGAATGCCCATGCCTTCCTCGCCGGAGCGGTGCGCCAATGCGATTGCGAAGCCTATCGGGTAGGCGGAGTGGCGGATCATGTGCATCTCGCTGTCCGCCTCTCCCTCACCCTATCCGTCGCTGACTTGGTGAAGGAGATCAAAACCGCTTCCAGCAAATGGCTGAAAACACAGGCATCCACGCTCGCTGACTTTTCCTGGCAGCAAGGTTATGGGGCATTTTCCGTCGGGATGAGACAGAAGGAGATCCTGCTCCATTACATCGACAACCAAGAGGAACACCACCGCACGGGCACCTTTCAGGACGAATACCGCGCCTTTCTCACGAAATACGGAATCGAATACGACGAACGCTATGTCTTGGACTGACTCAAAAACGATGAAAACGAAAGACATCAGCGGATATCTGCAGAAGAACTCAGCCAGCCAGCAAACCCAAGGACGCACCGATCTCATGACCGACCAAAACCAAACCCAACTGGGCAAAACCCTCTGGGCCATTGCCGACCAATTGCGTGGCGCGATGGACGCGGACGATTTCCGCGACTACATGCTGTCTTTCCTGTTCCTACGCTACCTCTCGGACAACTACGAGGCGGCGGTGCAACGCGAATTGGGCGCGGACTATCCAAAGCCAGAAGTCGATGGCCGCCGAGTGCCTCTGGCCCTCTGGTATGCAAACAACCTGGGCGATGTCGTCGAGTTTGAAAAACAGATGCGACGCAAGGTGCATTACGTCATCAAGCCACAATACCCATGCCGAACTGGTCAGAATTGAGGCGGACATCCGAAAGGTCACGCTCAAACACAATGAATTCCTGAGAGAACTGGGCAAGCCGTTGTTGCCGGTTGAATGACGATGGCGGACTGACATCCATGATGTGTGGCATGGGGATTGACCATCCAATCGGCCTCCCAGAGGTTGTCGGACTCAACGTGACGAACAGAATCTGCTACTGAATCAATAGCTACACATGCAGTATCCATGCGCGTTACAAGCCAGAATGGGGGTCAGAAAATAGTTCAAAATGATGAGTGAAAATCAGGCTTGAATGTCATCTTATTTCTTGTTCAGCGCCCACCCATCGCTTCTGTCGATCCATCAATAGGCAGCGCCACCCGAAACGT
The DNA here is from genome assembly GCA_903822205.1 of uncultured beta proteobacterium. Lineage (GTDB taxonomy): Bacteria > Pseudomonadota > Gammaproteobacteria > Burkholderiales > Burkholderiaceae_C > Rhodoferax. The sequence goes on from CAIJOK010000055.1 coordinate 6,567, forward strand.
GGTGCCTTTGCCGGGTTCTGATGCCACTTCAATGGTTCCGCGGTGGCGCTGCACGATGCCCCACGCCAGAGACAGCCCAAGCCCGGTTCCCTTGCCCAAGGCTTTGGTGGTGAAGAACGGGTCGAAGATGCGGCTGAGGTTCTCAGCGGGTATGCCGCTTCCATCGTCGATCACCTCCACAAAAACCTGCTTGTCATTGCAGCCGGTGCGAACCCGAATGACACCCTGGCTCTCGATCGCTTGTGCGGCATTGACCAGCAGGTTCATGAAGACCTGGTTCAACTGGGAGGGAATGCAGTGCACCTGAGGCAGCGTGCCGTATTCCCGCTGCACCTTAGCCTTGTACTTGAGTTCATTCCAGACAATGTTGAGTGTGCTCTCCAGACCCTGGTGAATGTCGGCCCAAAGCCATTCGGCAGAGCCAACACGGGCAAAATCTTTCAGATCACGCACAATGGTTTTGACGCGCTCCAGGCCGTCGTGCGACTCTTTGATGAGTTGGTGCAGGTCGTCCACCATGAAGTCGTGGTCTGCGCTGATTTTGAGGGCATTCACGTCGGCAAAAGCCTGCTGCACATCGGATGGCAGCGTCTGCTGCACACGGGTAAAAGCCGCATCAATGGCAAGCAGTGATTCCACATACCCGCCCAGTGTGCCCAGATTGGAGTTGATAAAGCCAATCGGGTTGTTGATCTCGTGCGCCACCCCGGCTGCCAATTGGCCGATGGATGCGAGCTTTTCGGATTGCAGCAATTGAAATTGAGCCTCTTCCAGTTTGCGGTTGGATTCAGTCAGCGCAGCCAGTTGGTGGCTGAGGGCTGCTGTGCGTTGCAGGACTTGCTCTTCCAGCCGCGCATTTTGGTTTAACAGTTGCTGTTCGATGGCCTTGCGTTCGGTGGCATCGCTGAATGAAAAGACCCGTCCGATGATTTGCTCGGCGTGGCGGGCAGGGCGCGATCGCCGCTCAAAAATGCGACCATCGGTCAGTACCAGCGTGTCAAATGACTCCTGGTCTGAATCCAGATGAATGGCCGCCAAATCTCGTTGATAGGCAAGGGGGTCGGCAAACAAACCGGCCATGAAGCTGAAAGACTCTGCGTCGATGCGGCGTGCAAGCAAGGCATCCGGCAAGCCCCACATTCTTGAAAAGCACTGGTTCATGTTGAGAATGGCACCGGTGCGATCCAGCAGCAAAATGCCTTCTGACGTGGCCTCCAGTGTGGCCTGAAGACGCGAGCTGATGCTGGCCAATTCATTCTCAGCCTGCTTGCGAGGCTCCAATGGCTCCGCACGAATCACCAGCCAACTGCCGGTTTCGCTCTCAACTTGCAACACGGTTTTGGACGCAAGCAAGATGTCGCCATTGCTGCACAGGTAAGAACTCTCGATATCGATCACGTTGGGATTGCCACCCTGGCGTACTTCGTCCCAATAAAAGAGATCAGACAGGGCGCATTCAATGTCGGTGATGGACTGCCCGACCAAGGCATCACGGCTGTATCCAAGCCGATGCAGTGTGAACTGGCTGACCTCACAAATTGCCAGATTGCCAGGGGCAACCAACAGCAAGATCTCTCGCGCCTGATCCAAAAGCAGAGATTCGTACATGGGTCACCTCAGGTGAGTTTCAAAGTGATGTGGCATGAGGCTTGGGTGTGTCATTATTCTTTGCTCCATAAACTTCCAAATCCCCCCTAACCCCCCTTTTTCAAAGGGGGGAACAAATCACACTGATGCATGGCCTTCTTTCCCCCCTTTGAAAAAGGGGGGTTAGGGGGGATTTGAAACTCTGGAAGGCCAAGTCGAAAACGTATCACTTTGAAACGCACCCGATCAACCTCCAGCCGTTTCGTTGCGGGGCTTTCCGTCAAAAAAATAGGTCACGCGTTTTCGTGGACAGAGGTAAGCGTGCACCGCCGGCTGCAAGGTGTCATGGCGAATGGCTTGGCGTATGTGCAAGGTGGGTTCCATCTCCAGGTCCAGCATGATGGCTTCGTCTTTAGGGACACTGGAGTCATAGACCAGAACCCAGGGGCGCAGCGCTTTTTTGGGGTTGACCGACACCACCATCGCAATCGCCTCATTGGACAGCTTGACGATGGAGCCAGGTGGATAGACACCCAATGAATGCACCAGCATTTGAAGCATGTTGGGGTCAAACTTGCTGCGGCGCTGGGCATACATGAACGACAGTGCCTCGTGCGGGGTCATGGCGCTGGCGTAATCCAGGGGGTTGCACAGATTGTCGTAATAGTTGACCATCGAAACAATGCGTGCCAATGGCGTTATGTGTTCCAGTGAGGTGCCCACAGGGTAGCCGCTGCCATCGGCCAGTTCATGGTGCTGTGCAATGATGGTCAGAACCTCTTGGGGGAGTGCGAGTTTTGTGCCAAGATTAACCCCGTACTCCACATGAAGAGCTCTCAGTTCGCGTTCGGGCTTGGTGTATTGATCGGGATGCTTGCGCAGCACTTTGTCGGGTATTTCGGATAGCCCAATGTCATGCAGCAAGGCACCCGTGCCGAGCAGCCGTGCCTGCTCCGGGGAAAGCCCCAGCTCCTTGGCCAGCATCAGGCACAGAACGGACACATTGAGCCCGTGGTAATAAATGTCTTCTCCGCCAGCGTTCTCGCCCAGGACTTGAAGGGTCACCTCCGGGCGCTTTAGAAAAACGTCCACCATCTCATCGACCATGTGGTCCATTTCGGCCAGGAACTCTTGCGGGTGCAACAGCAGGTTTTTGTTGAGGTTGCGCATCACGCTGGAGGCTTTTGCAAAAGACTTTTCTATCTTGGCCAAATCCTTGCGCTGCTCGGTCAGGCGCTGAATGCGGGCTACCTTCTCAACCCTGGCCACATCGACTGGGGGTGATACCACGGCTACCACCTGTGGCGTGTCAACAGGGTCAGAGACGGGTGCTGTGCTTCTGTCAGGGTCAAAGCGAAAACGCGTTTTACCCAAAGCTTGTAACTCGCAAATTTGTTGAGCCGACGAAATTTTGAAGCTGTTGAGCGTGAACGAGTGCCGAAACCAGGGGATGTCCAGAAAGATGTACAGACCTACACGCAGCGCGTCAGATGCGACGAAGTTCAGTGGGGGGGCAGAGTCGTTTGATGTCATGGTGATCCTTTCTTGCGCAGTGTGGTCACTTCATGGTGTTCGAGGTGCGCAATACGTGGGCACACAAAGTCAGTTCGGCAGACCTTTCAAAGTCGATGATTTTGTGAATCATTCTCGCGTCCAACACGTGTTGCGCGGACAGCATCAGCAAGCCACTGGGGGTCACCAGGTCGCGTGACAACACCATTCCGGCTTGCAGTTGACGGGCACTTATGATTTGTTCTGCCACCGTATCTTGTTGTGATCGGTCTGCCGCTTGTGCATCCAGTACGGCCAGCAGTGCATCGAGTACCTTGGGGTCATAGCGCGTGGCACGCCCCTTTTCGACCAGCGCCCGGGCTTCGTCCGTGCTGAGTTGGCGTTTGGCCAAGGTACCCGACTGCATGTTGTCGTAGTCGCTGGCGAGTACCAATATTCGAGCACCTATGGGGATGGCATCCTGCGCCAGGTGTCTGGGGTGGCCGTTGCCATCAAATCGTTCGAGCTGGCAGGCAATCAGCTCGGCCGCACCTTTCAAGTCTGGCAGTGGCGTGAGCAACTGTTCTGCGCGGCCGGGGTGACGGCGATACAGGTCGAGTTGTTGCGGGGTAAGGTTGACAATGGCAGTGCCCAGCATGTCATCACAAAACCCCACCTTGCCAATTTCATGCAACAGCCCTGCGATAAAGATGTCATGCGTGTGTCGGCTGTCCAGGTCAAGTTGGTTGGCTATTCGACGAGCAAGGTCGGCCACTCGCCGTGAATGACCCGCCAGGTTGCCACCCCGCAACTCAACCAGCGCACTGAAGACTTTGATGGAGGTCAAAAAATTGGTTTTAAGCTGATCGTTTGCGGTTTTTAACCAGCCATTGACAGCCATGAGTTCGGTAGAGCGCTGGGCCACCAGGGCCTCCAGGTGGGCGTGGGCAGCCTTCAGGTCGGCATTTTGGCGCAATGCGACGGCCTGTAGCCGCTTGTTCTCCTGCACCAGAGCCTGATGTGCCAGTGCATCTTGAACAATCACTACGATGTCGTGGTCATCCCAGGGTTTGGCGATGTAGCGATAAATTTCTCCCCGGTTGACCGCATCAATGGTTGAAGAAATATCTGCGTAGCCGGTCAACAACAGCCGCACCGTATCGGGCCAGCGCTGACGCACTTGTTCGAGAAACTGCACACCATCCATTTCAGGCATGCGCATGTCTGAAATGACCAGGTCAACGGCGACTTGCTCCAAGATTGCGAGGGCGGCCTTGCCCCCCTCAGCCAAGTGAATTTGATAACCTTTGGGGCGAAACAGTCGCCGCAGAGACGACAGTATGCTGGGCTCGTCATCAACAAACAGAATCGTCAACGCGTTGGCCATGGACGCGCCGCCTGGTGCGACATGCATGTCAGTAGCGAATGGGGCATCAGGGTTCACGTGATGCCTCACAACATTGAAAAGAGTCTGGCTTCTTCAAGCATGGGTGTCAGGTCGCCCAGCGACTCTTGCAACTCCTCTTGGGTGCCATCCAGTCGGCGGCAAATTGCCTCCGGCAGTTCGTCCAGCGCGGGGCTACCGCCAAAATCACAGCGCAAGTGTTTGCAGATTTGATTGGCTGCAAAGACGCAGGCAATCATGTCGGTGTCTTTCAGATTTGACCCATGCAGGTGGCCAATGGTTTCGATCAACTGGGGTGCAAAGCGCCACCGTTCAACGAGCATCGCACCAATGGCAAAGTGGTCTATGCCAACCACTTCACACAGCGCAGAGTGCAGTGAGGACTCTCTCCACAAGCTGATCTCAACGGCACGCTGGTATTGGGCTGGCATGCATTGGGCAACCACCACCTTGCCAAAGTCATGTAGCAGTCCTGCAATAAAGCAGTCATTGGGGTCGGTGTCATGCACGCGCTGCGCCAAACGTTTGGCAATGCCGGCCGTGACGAGCGAGTGCAGCAGGTACTGTTGTGCATCAAATCCGGTCAGGTGGTTGGATGGCAACATGCTGAGTGCCGCAACGCTCAGTGCCAGGTTCTTGATGGTGTTAAAGCCCAAAAAAACCACCGCATGGTCAACCGATGTGATCTGACTGGACAGGTTGTAATACGCCGAGTTGACCACCCGCAAAACCTTGACCGTGATGACTGGGTCTTTGCCGATGACCTGCACAAGGTCTTTGGGCGAGCAATCCACGTTGCGTGTCAAAGCCAAAATGCTCTGCACGCTTTTGGGGAAGGCGGGCATGTTTTCGACCGCTGCCGCCAGTCTCTGTGTCAACTCGGTGGTCATGTCGTTTCAAGTCCTTGTTGTGCCTGGACTTCGGCAGGGCCTGCTATGGGCAGTCGGACTGTCATGCAGGTGCCCTTGCCGGGGGTGGACACTACGACAATCGTGCCCTGGTGGCGCTGCACAATGCCCCAGGCCAGCGTCAAGCCAAGCCCTGTGCCTATGCCTACCGGTTTGCTGGTATAAAAGGGATCGAAAATGCGCGTGAGCTTGTCTGACTCAATGCCACAGCCATCGTCTTGAACGTCTATCCATGCAAACTCGCCGTCGATGCCAGAGCGCAGCGTGATCTCCCCCTGTTCTGCAATCGCCTGAGCTGCATTCACCAGCAGATTCATGAAGACCTGATTGATTTGTGCCAGGATACAGCGTACAGGCGGCAGTGGGGTGAACAGCCGAACGATTTGCGCCTTGTTTTTAATTTCATTGCGAACAATGTTGAGTGTGCTCTCCAACCCCTTGTGCAAATCAGCCCACTCCCATCCGGTGTCTCCTGTGCGTGAAAAGTCCTTCAGGTCCTGAACAATGGTTTTGACCCGCTCCAGTCCTTCCCTGGATTCGCGCAGCAGTTGGCGCAGGTCGGTCACCACAAAGGGGTGATCACAGGCCAGTTTCAATGCACGCACACGCTCAACCAGTTTTGGCTCGACACTGTCAAGACGTACTTCCATCTCGCTGTACGCCCTATCAATGGCCAGCAGGTCATCGACGTATCCAGACAAGGTGGCCAGATTGGAGTAAACAAAACCAACCGGGTTGTTGATTTCATGCGCAACGCCTGCTGCCAGTTGCCCGATGGCTGCGAGCTTTTCCGATTGCATGAGTTGCACCTGCGTCTGGGCCAGTTTGGCATTGAGCGCAACCAACTCGGTGAGCCGTTGCTGCAATTGCTTTTCGGTGCGTTTGCGTTGGGTGATGCGCCACAGGTCGTTTCCAATCAGTTGAACGGCCTGTACATCCAGGTCTTCGTAATCCATCTGCTTGTTGCCCACGCCAATCATCATTCGCACCGCGCCTGCCTCGATCACCGGCACGGAAACCAGCCGATTCAGCGGTGCATGCCCCTGCGGCAGCCCCTGTTTGTGAGCGCAGGCCGCATAGTCGTTAAAGACAACCGTTTGGCCCTGCCTGAAACAGTCGGCCCAGATACCTGCTTGACTGATGGGGTAGTGGGCATCATAAACAGCGGTGCAGCCCTTCAAGGCGTTCGAAGTCCAGGTTACCAGTTCAAGCGTTTCCTGGTCAACGTTTACAAAATGCAAAAAACCAATGCGACTGTTGGTCAGTTGCTCGGCCAGTTCCAACCCTTTGGTGAGAAATTCATTTTCTGTCAGTTGGCTGCCCAACCCATTGATTTCCAACAATGATTGTGTCAATCGGATACTCCGCTGGCGAGCTGTCACGTCCAGCGTGATGCCGCCTAGCAAACGCCGACCGCTCTCGTCATCGATCACAAATTTTGATGTCTCAAAACTTCGCCCAGCCATTTCTTCCGAGATCAGAAAAACGGTGCCACCCGTCAAAACCCGTTGGTCATCCGCAGTGACTTTTGCACCCCAAGGCGCTGGCAGCAATTCGAGATTGTTCTTTCCAATCATCGACTGGGGGTCAAGCCCAATCAACTCAAACCCACGGTTGGCCATCAGGACGCGGCAGTCCTGGTCCTTGATGTAGGCCATGCCCGGCAAGTGATCGAGAAAATTCTGAATGAGCCGTGATGCAGATTGCATTTTCTGTTCGTAGCGGCGAAGACTCAGGGCACTCAGCAGCGTGATGCCCAAAAACAGACCCGCTAGCAAAAGGGATTGATTGCGCCACTGGATAAATATCTGTCGCACGTCGCGGCTGACTAAAACGGTCAGGTCGTTGTCCATCGCCAGAGCTTTTGGATGCACCGTGGTCATGGCGACCATACGAACGTTTTGCATGCGGGGGCTAAATCCCGTTGTCACACTCGATAGCAGCCCGCTGATGCGGTGATCTGCATATAACGTTCCCATCAGGGCAATGTTGCTGGTAGGCGGCGCAATGCTTGTGGGTGCGAATAAAAACACCTGCCCGTTGCCATGCACAATGCCGGCAATCGCGTCTGGTGTCTCGCGTACGCCTTCGAGGATGCGCGTGAAATTTGCCGGCTCAAGCACGGCGGTCACGATGCCGGCAAATTCCCCATCGGCCCGGACAATGCTCTTGGCCAATAGGACCGAATAGACCCCCGTGATCGTTTTGAATGGGGCGTTGACGTAGAGCCTGGAGGGTGTTTTTTCTTTGCGTGCCAATTGAAAATGGGCGCGGTCCGCAATGTTTTGGTTCACGATGTCTGGGCGGTTCGAGGCGATGATCGTTCCGCCTGCATCACACAGCGCAAACGCACGCACACCTTCGAGTGATTCGCTGAGGGCTTTCATTTGCCTGTTTGCAATTTCCAGCCCGTTCTTGCCGGTAGCAAAAAATGAAGCGCTTTCACGCAGGTTGTTGAGTGCGGTGTTGATGGATCCGAGGTTGCGCTCCAAGTCGGAGGCGGCAGTCATGGACCGAAACTTCAGCGACGCGGCCGCATCGTGCCCGATGCGCTGGTAGTCACGATAAACCCAGGCACCCATTGTTGCGCCCAATACCAGCACGGCACCGCACAGCAGTGCCCAGGTGGCCCGGCTTTTATGCCCAGAAATGTCAGACGGGTTCATGTTTGGGTGCGATTCACAAAGGGGGGAAATAAATCACGCTGATGCACGGTCTTCTTTCCCCCCTTTGAAAAAGGGGGGTTAGGGGGGATTTGAAGTTCTGGAAGGCCATGCCGAAAACACATCACTTTGAAACGCTCCCTTCATGTCCATTGCCATTGGGGTGGAGGGTCGTGTTGCGCTCGCGGTAGTAGCGAAACGCCTGCGTGACCTCGTGCTTTAACTTTTCGTCATCCCATGGTTTGGAGAGGTAGCGATAGACGGCCCCTTTATTGATGGCATCAGTGAGGGACTCTGGTTCGCAATAGCCGGACAGAATGAGCCGAACCGTGTCGGGGTAGAGGTCTTTGACACGGCTCAAAAACTCGGTTCCGGTCATGACCGGCATGCGCTGGTCAGAAATAACCACGTGAACACGGTGCGTCGCCAGTAAATCCAGTCCCTGCGCAGCGCTCTCAGCGCACAGGATGCGGTAGCCCTCACGGCGCATGAGCCGCTTGATGGCGCTGAGAATATTGGGTTCGTCATCCACCAGCAGCAGCGTCATTGGTGTCCCGCCCGGATCCAGACCCAAGCTGATTCCTGCACCACTGCGCAGCATCTCACAGATGGCTTGCGGGCCGACCGGGCGCGAGAACAAGTAGCCCTGCATTTCATCGCACTCATGGCGACGCAGGTAGAGCATTTGTCCCTCGGTCTCCACACCTTCTGCGATAACTGTTTTTCCAAATTTGTGGGCCATGACGATGGTTGCCGTCGCGATGGATGCATTGACCGGATTGGTCGTAATGTCCGCCACAAACGACTGGTCAATTTTGATCACGTCAACTGCAAAACGCGACAAGTAGGCCAGCGATGAATAGCCGGTGCCAAAGTCATCCACTGAAACACGGATGCCAAGCGCTTTCAGATGGTCAACGATGTGGATAGCGGCATCGGCATCGTGCATCATGACGCTTTCGGTCAGCTCCACTTCCAATAATTGCGCAGGCACCGCATGCTTTTGCAGCAACGATTCAATCGTTTCGGGCAGATGCTTTTGCCTGAAGTGTTGCGCCGACAAGTTGACAGCAACCCGCACCGGAGTCAGTCCCTCGCCCCGCCACTGGCTGATCTGTAGAACGGCTGTTCGCATGACCCATTCACCCAGTGCGATGTCCAACCCGCATTCTTCAGCCAGTGCAATGAAGTGACAGGGTGTGAGCAATCCGCGGGTGGGATGATCCCAACGCACAAGGGCTTCAAGGCCGATGATTTTGCCGGAGTGCAGGCTAAGCTGTGGCTGGTAGGTCAGTCGCAACTCGCCATTGAAAATGGCGTTGCGCAACTCGGCTTGCAGGGTAGTTTGCTCGGAACTGTTGGGGCGGTGAAAGTTTTCTGCACTGTGCCTGATGTGGTTGATATGGCTGATATCGTGCAAGAACACACACCAGCGGGTGCTGCCCTGCACCGCTGCGTGGATCGGAACGAGTTGGAAATCGCCCCAAAACTGAGTGCCATCCATGCGTTGAATGAAGGTCTGCACTGTCCAGACCTGTTCATTGGCCAGGCTGTTGCCCATGTCGCTGGCTTGTGCCTGCGTCATATCCTGGGCAAATAGATCAACGAAATTCTTGCCAACCAGTTGGGTCGGCGTACTGGCGCAAAGCGTTTGGGCCATCACATTGGCGAACGCGATCACACCCTGTCCATCGACCACAAAGACCCCGATGGCAAACTGCTGAATCAACGCTTGGAATACGTGCAGTTCATCAACAAACTGCCCCAGCCCGGGTTCGGCGGGGGTCTGATGGGTAGGTGCTTCAATGTGCATGGTCGCCTCCTGAGGGTCAGGAATGAAACATTTTGTCGTTGCGAATGCTCACCATGAGCTGAATGCCTTCGCGGTCTGCGTAACTCTGAATCTGGCGCATGATGGCCGCATCGAGCACGTAATCGGCAGCCAGCAACAGGGTTCCGTCGCGGCTCAAAATATCTTTGCCCGACACCATACCGGGCACCAACTCTGCCGCTGGGAGTTCACGAAAACGCGTCGGATCTTCTTTGGGTCTGCCAATGACATTCAGAAAGGCATCCACCACCTTGGGGTCATAGCGTTTGCCACAGCCCTGCATGATGCGTGTTTTGGTTTCTTCGGGATTAAAGCGCCGATCTGACAAGATACCCATCTGATACCCGTCGTAGTCATTGGCCACTGCCAAAATGCGTGCACCCAAGGGTATGGCACCTTCCGGCAGACCATCTGGAAAGCCCTGGCCATCGAATCGTTCATGGTGTGAGCGAACAATTTTTGCAACCCCCTGCAATTCAACGAGTGGCATGAGAGCCGCTTCGCTTGAGAGGGCATGCTTGCGGTAGCGTACAAGGTCCTCACCCACCAATCTGCACACTGGTTTGGCCAGCAATTCGTCAGAAAACCCGATCTTGCCGATGTCGTGCAAAAGGGATGCGACAAACACATCTTGCTGAGCCTTTGCAGGCAGTTCCATGCGCTTGGCGATTTTGCGCGCTAGTTCTGCCACACGGCGGGAGTGGCCTGCCATCGCACCTTCGCGAAGTTCGATCAGCCCAGAAAAAACCTTGATGGAGATCAGAAAATTGTGCTTCAACTTGTCGTTGGCTAAGCTAAGAAAGCTGTTGACCTGTGCGATCTCGGACGTGCGCTCTTGCACACGCTGCTCCAGACCCGCGTTGAGCGCCTTAAGCTCGTCATTTTGACCTTGGGTCAGGGCCAGCAGACGCTGGTTTTCGCGCTGCAGCGCAAGATGTTCCAGTGCCTTCTTCACGATCAGGACAATGTCGTTGTCATCCCAGGGCTTGGAAATGTGGCGGTAAATTTCTCCCTGATTGATGGCGTTGATGGTGGACGTGATGTCGGCGTAGCCTGTTAACAGCAATCGCATGATGTCGGGCTTTTTAGCCCGCACACGTTCAAGAAACTGTGCGCCATCCATCTTGGGCATGCGCATGTCCGAAATCACCAGATCGACCTTCTCGCAATCCAGGATCGCCAGACCCGCATCGCCGCTTTGGGCTGTCAGTATTTTGAACCCCTTGGGGCGAAAAAGCCTTTGGAGCGAACTGAGAATGGAGGGATCGTCGTCAACAAACAGGAGTGTGGGCGGACCGTCCATTGGAACAATCGATGCTGCACGGGAGGACTCGTCAGTTGGCATGTCGATGTTTTCGGTTTGCATGGAGACAATTTTCTGTCACGACTCTAAAGTGGTCCCATTATGGACAAAATTGTGAGGGGGCAACAGCCTTTGGACTGGCGCAAAACCGTCCGAACGGTCTGATCCATTTGCCAGCAAAGGGGGGCAAATCCGATCGTCACATCCCTATAGCCAGCGCGTCAGCGTGGCTTGCAGCTTCTTGATGTCCAGGGGTTTAACCAAAAAGTCATCCATGCCGGCATCCAGACACTTTTGCCTGTCTTCCTCAAAGGCATTGGCGGTCAAGGCAACGATGGGCAGGCGTGGTTTGCCATGATCGGCTTGCCACAGACGGATAAGCTCAGTAGCAGTCAGGCCGTCCATCACGGGCATTTGAACGTCCATCAGCACCAGATCAGGTGTGCCACCCTGGGTGATGTGGTCAAGCGCTTGCTGGCCGTCTTCAACGATCACGATCGTCAAGCCAGAACAACCCAGCTCGTCGAGCATCGCCATGATGACCATCCGGTTCACCAGATTGTCCTCGGCAATCAGCACCGTTCCAGTCAAATCGCTGGCTGGCACGGCAACTGATGCTGCCGTGGTCTGAAGCAACGCCTGCGCCTCGGTCTGGAGCAAAACGCGAACTCGAAACCAGAAACGTGCGCCCTGGCCGGGTTGACTGTCAATGCCGACCTCACCCCCCATCAGTTTGGCGAGTTGCATAACGATGGACAACCCCAGACCGGTGCCACCAAATTGGCGAGTGGTCGAACTGTCTGCCTGGCTAAAAGCCTGAAACAGACGGGACTGCTGCTCATCTGAAATGCCCATGCCGCTGTCTGATACCGAAAACTCCAGCACAGCGTGCTGCGAATCGCGTTCAATTTCAATGGCCACAATGCGAACAAAGCCGTGAGCAGTGAATTTGATGGCATTGCCGACCAGGTTTGAGAGCATCTGACGCAGCCGGTACGGGTCACCCAGATAGCATGGCCCCGCCGGCCCCTGCCAGATAGATTCGAGCTGCAGCCCTTTGGTACTGGCAGTTTCGGCAAACAGGGAACGAATGTCGCCAATGAGGGCATCAACCGCAAAAGCAATCGACTCGAGCTTGAGTTTGCCCGCCTCTACTTTTGACAGGTCAAGGATGTCGTTGAGCAGTGACAGAAGTGTGTGGCCGGCATTCAGAATGGTTTGAGCGTATTGCACGCGTTTGTCATCCTGAAGTTGGGGCAATGCGAGCAACTGCGCCATGCCCAGAACGCCATTCATCGGTGTGCGAAGTTCATGGCTCATCGAGGCCAGAAACTGGCTCTTGGCAACGGTGGCGGCCAAAGCCTCTTGCTGGGCTTCAATCAATTTTGCTTCGGCGATTTTTTGGGCTGAGATGTCAACACACGACCAAAGCACTTGATCCGGGTGCTCGCCAAACATCGTGCCTGAAATGTCAAACCAGAATAAGCTGCCATTCTTGTGGCGTAATTGAGCCTGTGTGCGAAATTTCTGATGGGCAAAAATGACGGGATATGCGGCTTTCCCTATGGCCAGGAAGGCTTCTTCGCTCGGAAAAATCAAGCGGGTATCATGCTCCAGTACCTCAGGCAAGTCATACCCCAAGGCGTTCACCAGTGACGGGGTGGCCCAGAGAACATGGCGGTTTTGCGTGATGTGCAGACTGACGATATCGCTGTGCAAAATGGCCTGTTGCTCACTCAGCAGGACAGCAAGCCGATGCTCACTCTCGGCCACTTGCTTGTGACTGCGCATGATCTCGGTCATGTCCTGCGAGACCACCAGCACCTGAAGCTGTCCCAGACTGTCATGCACAGGGGTCTTGATCGATTTGTAATGCCGGACTTCGCCGCTTGCCATGTCGTGACCGTCCTCAAAAACCACTTGCGTTTGGCGTGTTGACAAGACGGCCATCGCACTTTGCCGCAGGCGCTCGGCCTGATCGGCGAGCATGCCAAAGTCACCATCATGTTTGCCCAGCATGGCCGCAGGTGTAGTGTTGTACCGACTGGCCAGTGCCTGATTGACCAAGGTGAAATGGCCTTGCGCGTCCCTGAGCATGACGGGGTCTGTCATGTTGTCCATCACCGTGCGCAACAGTGCTTCGGCGCATCGGCGCTGTTCGACTTCATTCTTGGCACGCTCCAGTGCAAGGCGTGTGATCTGGTTGACGTAGTGGGTCAACGCTGCGGTCATGCCAAACATGGCCGTAGAAACAATCCATTGGGTGATGCCAACGCTGTAATTGGGCTGGGGCAGCAGGCCGGCATTTTCTGCCATGATCAGCCCCAAAATGGCCAGCGAGCTCGCCACAGTGGACATCACAATGCCACGCCATTGAAACAGTAGCCCCATCGTGATCATCCAAAGCAGATACATCGCGGCAGTGGGTGTGCGGATGGTTCCCAGACTGACGTTCAGTGATGTGAGATGGACAAAAATGAGTACCGTCGAAAAGAACATCATCGGACCCAACTTGCCGCGGTGCAACATGTGACGAAACAGCAAAAGCACCAAGAAAAAACCCACGTCGAGCATCAGTATCCGGACTGGAACATTACGCCCCAGCACAACGCCCACGATGGACAGCAACGTTAACAAAAGGCCAACAATGGCAAACAGATTGAGCAGGTCAGCCCGCCTTGTTTTCTCCGGTTCGCCGTCAAAAACTGGCGGCACCAACCATCGCCTGATGGCGGGTATCAGTGTGGATTGAATGTATTTATTCATTGGCTATCCGATTAGTTTTGAGTTTTAAGTTTTGAGTTTTAAGTTTTAAGTTTTGAGTTTTGAGTCGTTAGTGACGAATATTTTGTTGGTATTAACTCCTAACTCCTAACTCCTAACTCCTAACTTGACCCCAACCACTTCCCCAGCGCAGCTTGCAGTTTCAGAAGGTCAAGGGGTTTGACCAGAAAATCATCCATGCCGCTGTCCAGGCATTTTTGCCTGTCTTCTTCAAAGGCGTTGGCGGTCAGGGCAACGATCGTCGTGCGTGGTTTGTTGTGATCGGCTTGCCATAATCGAATTTTTTCGGTTGCTTCGAGGCCGCCCATGATGGGCATTTGAACGTCCATCAACACGAGATCAGGCGCGCCACCTTGCGTGATGAAGTCAAGCGCCTGTTGGCCGTCTTCAACGACCGTGACAGTCAAGCCCGAACAACCCATCTCGCCCAGCATCGCCATGATGACCATCCGGTTCACTGGATTGTCCTCGGCGATCAGCACCTTTCCCGTCAAAACCCCCGCTGGAACTGCCTCTGATGCTGCCGTGGTTTCTAGCGACCCAAGCGCTTCTGACTGGAAAGCGACGCGCACTCGAAACCAAAAACGTGCGCCGTGGTCAGGTTGGCTGTCAATGCCAACCTCACCGTCCATCAGATGCGCCAGCCGTGAAACAATGGACAGTCCTAAACCTGTGCCGCCAAATCGTCGGGTGGTCGAACTGTCTGCCTGGCTAAAAGGCTGAAACAGACTGGCCTGCTGCATGGCGCTGATGCCAACGCCACTGTCTGACACAGAAAACTCAAGCACCGCATGCTGCGACTGGCGATCAACTTCGCTGGCCACCAGGCGAACAAAGCCTTGAGCGGTAAATTTGATGGCATTGCCCACCAGGTTTGAGACCATCTGGCGCAGCCGGTAGGGGTCGCCCAAATAGCACTGCCCCACCGGCCCTTGCCAGTCAGATGTCAGTTGCAGCCCTTTGGCCTTGGCTGTTTCGGCAAACAGGGAACAAATATCACCCACGATCGGATCGACTGCAAAAGCAATTGATTCAAGTTTTAGCTTGCCAGCCTCTACTTTGGACAGATCCAGGATGTCGTTGAGCAGCGACAAAAGCGTGTGGCCTGAGCTCAAAATGGTTTGTGCGTATTGGATGCGTTTGTCATCCTGAATTTCAGGCTTGATAAGCAACTGCGCCATGCCCAAAATGCCGTTCATCGGTGTGCGGACCTCATGACTCATCGCTGCCAAAAATTCGCTTTTGGCTCTGTTGGCGCGTTCCGCCTCTTGTTTGGCTTGCAAAAGTTCTTCGGCCTTGGCTTCGGCCAGGCTGACATCCTCTAGCAACCAAAGCCATCCGCTGGTTCGCTCAGGGTGTATGGGGGTGAGGGTGACTCGCAGCGCCGTTGGCGTGGAGTCAAACCGCCAGATCAGCCCGCACAAGGCCTCTTGGTCATATTCCTGAACAAACGACCCCAAGTGCTGACGCAAAGTATCTGCATTGATGGCACGTGAGGCCGTATCCGAGAGCTTGGCGGCCAAAACGCCTGCCTCTGTTTCTCCCGGTGGCAAACCCAGGTAGCCCGCAGCGACCTTGTTGACATAGCCAGGGCGGTTGCCTGTGGGCACCACGATCACGCCCTGTGGCAGCGCATCGGCAACGCCCAGCATCTGTCGAAAGCCTTGATGACTGGCCTCAACGTGTGTGTCAGTCAGATCGAACTGGGATCGCAATGCCGCCAGCGCCAAATGCAGGATGTCCGATGCCGATGCCGATGCCAGTGCCAGTGCCGATGGCGGATGATCATCCCAGAGCACCAAAACTCCCCCCCGAGTGCCATCCATCGCAAACATGGCCGTGCCAATTTGATGATGCAAACGGGCACGCAACTCCAGGGGGATCATGGTGTGCGCATCTCGCCCTTCAAACCGATGAATGCCGTCGGCAATGCGCGGCGGCAAAAAACTGCCTATCTGAAAATCTGGAGGGGAAACCCCAAGAGGAAGCGAAAGAAGGGGATTATTGTTGTGCCAGTAAATGACAGCACCAGCAGCCAGTAAAGTGCGCAATGCGTGCGCTTGGCTGCTTAAGTCAAGAACGGACATACTCAGTTAAAAATTCCTGAATCGCCGCATTGACCTCGTCTGGCGCGCTGATGTGCGGAAAATGGCCTTCCGCTTGAATCACCCGGAAATCCGTCGCACGCATCTGTGTGGCCAACCATTTGGAAGCTGCAAACGGCACTGCGGGGTCATGCGCTGCCTGTAAAACCTGGGTGGGTACCAACACCCGTGAGACATCGGCGCGGTGGTCAGAATGAAAAATGGTATCAAGAACGGCACAGGCAATATCGGAGCGCATGGCCAGCAAGGAACGTGTGAACTCCAGCGCAAGATGTGGACGATCGGGGTTGGCTGCCACCAAAGGGGCAAAGCCATTGGCCCAAACCGCGTAGTCGCTGCGCATTGCGGCCAGTAAGGTGTCCACTTGCTCGGCTGAGAACCCACCGATATAACCCGTGGCAGCATCGTCGATGTAACAAGCAGAGCCACAGAGCAAGGTCAACGAGGCAAACAGCTCAGGATTGGCGTTGGCGGCCAGCACACCCACGATGCCTGCGACCGAATGACCGACATAACTGACACCTTGTATTTGCAGCGATTGCATCAATTCAACCAAATCTTCGGCAAAACCAAAGAGCGTACGGTGGCGCTCTGCTTGGTAAAGCGGCAAGGTGAGTGCAGAGGCACCTGCTGCGTCGTAGGTGACCACCCGATAACCAAGGTCCACCAAGGATGCCACCACACAATCCCAGGCAGAGGGGTGGGTACCAAAACCATTGCCAAACACCACGGTATGGGGTCCATGGCCACGTATGCACACTCCAAATTGGTCAGCAAAATGCATGTTGAAACGCTCCAATGCTCCCACATGGGAGCGCTAATAGAAAATACACGGTTACGAATGGTTGATCATTTTTTCTTTAATGCTGAGGATGATAGCTTGCGAAATCTGCTGCACCTCAACGGCATCCACCTCTTGAAGAGTACTGATCTCATTTTCAAGTTCTTGCCGTTTGGATCGTGAAAGACAGGCCATGATTTTGTCTTTGACGACCTCCTCTTGCATCGTACCGAAAAGCTTAGCAAGATCATAGATGTCATAGCGGGAAATGACATCAAAAGCAGACTTTTGGTCGGCAAATTCAATGTCACTAATGTCCGTAAAGTCTTGCGGCAGCTTGATTTTTCGCTCTACAAAAAACTTGCGCCCTTTGTCGTTCAAGAGTCGCATGATTTCGCTTTTGCGAAATGTAAAAATATCTTCGGCAAATTCGCTGCTCCCAAGCTTTTTGAGAAGTATGGCGCGATCCACATCGACCAAGGCAGAAAATTCATCCACACCGATGTATTCATAATCGAGTTTTCCATGATCTTTGTGCGATTTGGAGATTCTGCGTGCCAACCCCAGAATGTCCTTTGGAGCGAAGATGACACGCTTGCCACTGCCGTTTTCGTCTTCGATTCGAACCAAATGCAGCATGACCAGCTTGCCAACGCTGTCGCGGATATGGATGTCGGAGTGGCCAAGCAAAATACGCGCACTGCTGAAGACATCGCTCAATGCAGGTCTGGCCAGCGCCGAATGTGACTGACTGACCACAGCATCGGCCTTTTGTTTGCCGATATCCGCAATACCCAAAAGGTAAAGCAACTGTGCATAAACCAGAACGTCGGGCTGGTAGTTGATCCGGGTGGCAATCA
This sequence comes from uncultured beta proteobacterium, assembly GCA_903822205.1. Taxonomy (GTDB): domain Bacteria; phylum Pseudomonadota; class Gammaproteobacteria; order Burkholderiales; family Burkholderiaceae_C; genus Rhodoferax. The sequence goes on from CAIJOK010000055.1 coordinate 24,285, forward strand.
GTTCATTGTCCATGGTGGACTGTTTGGCCAGTGTCTGCAAAATGCCGCTCACCAGCCTGGGCAGGACGCGCAGTTCCGCGTCGAGTTTTTCGTTTTCGATGAGGTAAAGCTCACAGTAGGTACGGGCAACGGCATTGGTGGTGCGACCGCTGTTGAGCAATCGCGAATCCATGCCAAAGCACTGCCCCTTGCCCAATGACCTGACGATTACCCGCTTTTCCTCGCGAACCACGTAGAAGTCAACCTCTCCCTCTTTGATCACGTACATGTGGCTGGAGGTCATGCCTTCGGTATAGATGATGTCGCCGGCGTAAAAGCGTTGCTGCGTCAAGTTATCGCTGTCGTCGATAGGCATCGACACACCATCGTCATTGAGTTTGCTTGCCTTGTTCATCCCAGTGGTGTCCCCCATAAAAATTCCATCTTAAGCCAGTACAAGACTGGGCTGTCGGTTGGACCAACGACGGCCTGCACCCACATCAGACCCTCTGAATCAGTTGTGTTGCCTGTGCGTATTGTTATCAGGATTATGTGATCGGACTTCTTACTTTGGGCAGAATTTTAGCAAATTTTATCACTTCCTATAAAAAAACCTCGTCTTAACGTCAAACAGCGAACCTTGTAGCCCATAGGGTTAGTTCGCACGCCCTTCCGGTGGCGAACCTTTGGGCTGGATGGGTCTTGCCACCAACCCTTTGGGGGAGTCTTCGCACATGGCAGCCACCTTGCCCTCTCGGGTGGTGTGTTGAATGGCATCGCCAGCCTTTTTGCCCTTACAGTCCGCATAAGCTTGCGGGGGTGGTTCGTGAACAATGGGGGCGACTGTGCGTGCTGGAGGGGCCGGCAATTTGTCCTGTGCGATGACACCTCCAGTGCAAGAGACTGCAACCCAAAGGGTCAGTACCCAGTGATTCGTTTTCATGATGTCATTTCCTTTCATGGTTCAAAAGTGGTGAAAGCCCTCGCCGTCGACCAGCGAGGGCTTGCCTCGTATCGCTTAGGGTTCAAAGAAAAGACTGTTGGTAGCGGTGTCCGAGATATACGGTGCAATTTGTGCATCGCTCAGTACGCTTGAGTACAAGAATGGTGTGGTGGCGATCGAAAAGTCAAAAGCCGTGCCATCCGCATAAGTGCCAGACATCATGGTTTTACGCAATGCTGCCAGCTTGGTCTTTTGGTCTGTGGTCAAGGTCTGGTACACCTTGGCAAAGGTCATGGCATAGTTGTAATTGTTGGCCCCATCCAGATCGCCATAAGTGCCAGACAACTCCAGGACTTGCGCCTTGACAGCATCCGCTGATGATGGTGCAGTGATCAGGCTGCGCAGCAGTGTGGCGATTTGTGTTCGCGTCGAGACGATCGAATTCAGATTGTCTTTTTGCGTGGCGACCAGGCTGTACATTGTGGTGGCTTGATCTTGGGTGACGTAACCCCTGGACGTGTCGATCAATGCCGATCCTGCGGTGGCGGTCATCTGTTCGTCAATGCCATAGCCCTCGTGGCCCACAGCGGGAGCATCCTTGATGTAAAACCCGCCATAGTAGGTGCCGTGACGCTCGGGGCAAAAATAAACATCGGCTTCCAAAGAACCTGCGTACCAACTGAAAATGTCGCTGGCATAAGTCATCACGGCCACCTTGGAGCCTTGCGCCAAGGCGGACATTTTGCTGTTGATCTGCGCATCGGTGATGTCAGGCCAAGAATTCCAACCCTTGCCTTTCATGGCATCCAAATAGGCTTTTTGATTGGCATCAAGCGAGTTGATGATGCTGGCATACAGCACGGCACGATCAAAGCTAATCTGACCGTCAATCACATAGAGCGCACGAGAAGCTGCCTTGACCGCATTCAGATTCAGCCCAGTAGAGCCTGCTGGAATATTGCCGTCTATCAGGCGACGAAAGGCCTGCATCAGGGGATAACGTTGATAGCCATATTGATCAAACTGGGTCTGTTGGGCCGCAGCAAGCGCTGACAATTTGGCAAGCTGAGTCGTGTTTAGGATGTTGATGACATTGTTGGCCACCCGCGTCAAAAAGCTGGTGTTGTGCCCCATGTTGTCAGGGTCGTTGTCACGCAAAAACTGAAAGCCCGTGTAGTCAGCCACCTTGCCCGGCGGAAAGAACGACTGGGCATCCAGATTGCCCGTCATCAGTGCGAGGCCAGAAAACGCCATGGTCGTTCCCTGGGCACCATCCGAAATGGTTTGCGCCATGTTCATCTTGGCTGAAGACACAGGCTGTGTGGTGGTGGTCGTTGTCACCGTCGTGGTCACTCTGGCCGACGTGGTGGTTGCCATAGTTGGCATCGTGGTCGATGTGGCTTTTGCAGTGCTTGGCACCGTGGTCGATGTGACGCTACTGCCCCTGCCCTTGAGCGTATTCTGAAAATGGGTTTGGGCAACGTCTTTATCCACCAGTGTTTTTGTCACCGATCCGGAGTGACTGACCAGCAGGGTGACGGCTGGATTCGCAGCAAAAGCACTGGGGCTGACATTGAAATCAATGGGCGTATTGGCCTGCTTGGCCGCGCCGGCAGGGATGGTGATACCGTTGCTTGGATCACCGTCTTCATCGAGACTTTGCAACAATACCAAAGCGTTGCTAACCATCTGATGGTTGATGTCGGTGGTATTGGCAATGTCCAGGGGTGTCACCGTCGCGTTGGCGGGCACTGGAGGAAATTGAATGTTTCCTATGGAAAAAGTGACTGCCTCGCCAGGCCGGTATAAAAAGTTACCGTTGGGACCGGTTATTCCGGATTGCGTCGGTGTTTTGTAGTTGATTCCGCCCACGGGGCTATCAATAAAAATACCCGTTGAGGGAGGTTCTGTCGAACTGAACTCGGTTCCACCACCACCACAGGCACCGAGTGCTGCACCCACCATCGCCAAACTTGTCATGCGTATCATGCGTTTCATTTGATTGCTCCTGGTTACAAACATGTGGATAGACCATTCACACCACGAGCAAAATTGTCCTCACCGCAACAGGTTGATAAATGACATTGTTGTCATGGATGAGGTAACACAAGTTTCATACGGACTTCGGTGTCCCTACTGGGCATCAGCGACAGGTGACCCCCGTGAACTTTGGCAATCTCCCTGGCCAGACTCAGCCCCAATCCATGGCCATCCACACTGCGGGTATGCGCCCGGTCACCGCGATAAAAACGATCAAACAAATGCCGGCGTTCTTCTTCTGCAATGGGCTGGCATGAGTTGCAAAAAATGATTTCTGTGCCCAACACGCCTCGTTTGGCACAGACATCGATCAAGCCGCCAGCTTGGGAGTAACGCACCGCATTGCTGACAAGGTTGTTGAACAATTGTTTGAGCAACACGTCGTCGCCCGTCATGGTCAGGCCGTAAGCAATAGAGAACGTGAGTCGCCTGTCTTCGGCCATCATGGGGATGTCTGACACCACGGCATTGAGCATCTCGGTCAAATCAACAGATGCCAGATTCACATCAAGACGACCTGCATCGGCATGCGACAACAGCAACAGTTTTCGTGTGATGGCAGACAGACGGTCCACTTCGTCCTGCAAGTCTGACAGAGCCGAACGCGCATCAGGGTCCTCAGTTTTGCGGATGATCTGTTCGATGCGACCCCGCAAAATGGTCAGGGGTGTTTTCAGCTCATGTGCAGCATCCGCTGAAAACCGCGATGCCTGCAAAAAACTGCCCTCCAAACGTTCCAGCATGGTGTTGTAAGTGTGGATAAGCTCAGCAAATTCATGGTCTTCACCGTCTGCACTGAGACGCTGATCCAGCGCCATGGGGGTGACCCCCTTCATGGACTGACGCAGTCGGTTCACTGGTTTCATGGTCAAGGCCGAAAGCACCCAGGCCCCCAGCGCGATCAAAACCAGCGACACCGGAATTTCAACCCCCAGGGCATTGAGTAAAGCACTGCGAATTTCAGCGATCGGCGCGGTGATGTTGGCGGCCACCACCCCAGTCGCCCCTGCAATCAACGAACGCACAACATGCCAGTGAGCATCGTTAGACCAAAAGGAAGCACGCTCGCATTCAGCGTTGGGCGGGTGATTGCTTTCACCCCGGGGATCGCCTGGCTGCGTTAAATTTTCCAAATCTGCCACTGAAACCCAATGCAAACGGTCAAGCGCCACCGTGTCGTCCCAATGCACCGACCGATAGCGGTGACCCGAAGACTGCGACTCAAAATACAGCATCAATTGTTTGGCCGAACCCAGCCTGAGCTTTTTAACCATGTCCACTTCGAGACGGGGCAATTCATCTGCCGGAAAATGCTCCATCGCCAGGCGTTTGGCCTCGCTGCACAAGCGGGCATCCAGACGTTCGGTCTCAAAATCCATCACCCTGGACCATCCGGTGGCCATAACCACCAGCAGAACGACGGCAACGATGGCCGCAGTCGCCACAAACAGACGCAGGCGAAACGATGTGATCATGGTGGCACTCTGAAACGGTATCCTGATCCACGGACGGCCTCAATGGCGGATATTCCTTTTCGATCACCTGTAGCAATAGCCTCGATTTTGGCCCTGATGCGTTTAACGCAGACATCGACCACATTGGTGGTCGGATCAAAGTCGTATCCCCACACGTGTTCAAGAATCTGGCTGCGTGTAAAGACCAAGCCGGACGAACGCATCAGGTATTCCAGCAAACTAAATTCTCTGCTGGTGAGATCAATGACGTGTCCGTGGCAACTGGCTTGCCTTGTGACGCGATCCAGCCTGATGTCGCCCACTTGCAGAGTCCCTTGACGATCGCGGCGCGTCAGTGCATGAATGCGGGCAAACAACTCTTCGACATAAAAGGGTTTTGCCAGGTAATCATCGGCACCCAGGTCAAGGCCCTTGATGCGGTCGCCAAGCTCATTGCGAGCGGTGAGCAGGATGACGGGTGTGGCAATGTCTTTTTGCCTCAAGGCAGACAGGACGGACAAACCATCGCGACCTGGCAGCATGATGTCAAGCACAATGACATCAAAATCCCCTGTGCAAGCACGTTCAAACCCTGCGTGGCCGTTGTCCACGTGTTCAAGCATCATGCCCCGTGCGCCGAGACCGTCACACACGAAATCAGCTATTTTTCGCTCATCTTCAACCAACAAGATGTTCATTCAAATCAGATCCGTCGGACTTCATCAACGTCAAAGATCACGCAGGTATTCTTTTGAATTCTTTTGAATTCTTTTGAAAAATGGACTTTGCCTCGTACTTCAGCAAAATGGCAAGTACGCAATAAAAAAGTTGACACCCATGATTGTTAACGCCCTCGCATCAACAGGGCATCCATGTCACGCAGGCTGATCTGATGCCAGGTGGGGCGGCCATGGTTGCACTGATCACCCCGCTGGGTGGCCTCCATTTGCCGCAGCAGGGCGTTCATCTCTGGCAGCGTCAATCGGCGGTTGGCCCGGACGGCGGCACGGCAGGCCATCAGCGACAACAGTTTTTGGTGCGCCTGTGCAACAGCCTGACTGGCATCGTGCAAGCACAACTCTGCCAAAACGCTTTGCGCCAGATCAACCGCATCGCACGCTGCCAGGGCCGCAGGTACCGTGCGAACGGCCAAGGTATGGCCAGACAACGGGCTGATGTCCAGGCCCAGCGTATGCAAGCAGGCCACGTGGCTGTGTGCTGTGGCTATCTCTAGCGGCGTGGCCGTAAAGCAGGCCGGCAGCAGCAACGACTGGCACGGCAAGACGCTAGGGCTGTCCCTCTGGGGCCGATCACTCGCATCACTTTCGTAACTTTCATCTGGCAGCCACTGGGCTTTAAGCTGTTCATAGAGGATGCGTTCATGGCCGGCGTGCATATCGACGATAACCAGACCCTGTGCGTTCTCGGCCAAGATGTAGATGCCGTGCAACTGCGCCAGCGCTTGCCCCAGCGGCTGGCCGTCAGAGGCATCAGCATGGGACTCAGACTGTGACAGGGATTGGGGAGGCGACTCAGGTTGATCGGAGGGTGGCACAGGGGTTCTTGGCTCGTCCCTGGCATCAGGCAAGGATGCAAAACCCGCCCACGGGTGATCGCGTTCATGCACCCCAGGTAGCTCGGTTGCACTCCACAGCTTAGCGGACTGGGCATACGGAGCGTGCAACACAGGTGTTTCAAGTGCATCAGGTGTCACAGGTGTGATAGCTGTCATAGACGCAGCAGGCCTGACCCCGGGATGGTAGGTGTGGGTTTTGGTGGGCCAAGCATTGGTGGGCCGCTGGCCTGCGGTTGATAGGCCCATGCGGGGGGCGGCCAGAGCATCAGTCAAAGCATAGCGCACAGCCTGGTGAACCTCACGGTTGTCACGAAAACGGACTTCAACCTTGGCGGGATGCACATTGACATCGACCCGTGCGGGGTCCAGCGTCAGGTACAGCGCATAGACCGGCTGGCGCTGGCCATGCAGGATGTCCTGATAGGCGCTGCGAACTGCATGGCTGACCACCTTGTCCTTGACAAATCGACCGTTCACATAGACAAACTGCAAATCCGCCCGCGTCCGTGCAGCATCAGGTACACCAGCGCGGCCCATCACCCTGACCACCGGCGCATTGCGGGTATAGGCAAAGCCCGTGGAATGAGCCTGTGCGGTGTAGTCCACCCACACCGACTGCGTCACAAAATCATCGCCCAACACCTCGGTCAGCCGCTGATCAAGGGCAGCCTGACTGGTGGTGGCAGCACCTTCCGAACAGCAGGCGTGCCATTGGGACAATAGTTTGCCGTCGTGCCAGACGGCAAAGCCCACATCAGGTCGGGCCAAGGCCTGACGGCGAACGGCTTCTTGGCAGTGTGCCAGCTCGGTGGCATCAGACTTTAAGAATTTGCGCCTGGCGGGGGTCGAAAAAAACAGCTCTTTCACCACGACCGTCGTGCCCACAGCGCGAGCCACGGGAACGATCTCGCCGGTCTGGCCGTCCAGTGAATAGGCGTGATCTTGGCCCTTGACCCTGGACGATACCGTGCATTCGGCGATGGCGTTGATGGCAGCCAGGGCCTCACCGCGAAAGCCCATCGACTGCACGGACTCCAGGTCTGACAGGCTGACGATTTTGCTGGTGGCGTGGCGTTTCAGGGCGATGGGCAGCTCGTCAGGCAAGATGCCCGCGCCGTTGTCTTCAACGCTGATCAAGCGCACCCCGCCAGCCGATAGCCTGACGGTGACCTGACTGGCGCTGGCATCCAGGGCGTTGTCCAGCAGTTCACGCACCACCGAGGCGGGGCGTTCGACGACCTCACCTGCTGCGATCTGGCTGATCAAGGTGCTGGGCAGCTCGCGAATGGCGCGGCGCAGAGGGTCAGGGTGTGGGCAATGGGTCACGCGAGGGGGACTGGTGGGTGGAACAAGGGGGTGTAGCAATCTATCAAAAATAAGTTTTCTACATTAAAATCGTACTCAATGATGCGCTATAGCTTGCCAGTATTGCATAGACTGCTATTATTTTTATAATTACAACGTATTAAATTTATTAGAATTTACTTTGTCATTGCCAAGTGCGGTACGCACCCTGGCTATGTGCCTGGCAGCCAGTCTGGATCAAGAACTTTGGGCGGTGTTTTCACCCGTAGAAAACCACCAGGCCCTGGCTGCTGCACGCCATCGCTGGCCAAAGAGGCGGATGATGGGTCCACAGACAGCAAGGCTGTGGATGCGGGGGAAAGCCAGATAAAGCGCCGGTTAGGCTCCAAAATCCCGATAGGTGCCATGAACACGGTGTCGTCCAGGGTTTTGACGGTTTTACCTTGCGTGTGTCTAAAGGTCAATCGAAAGGTGTCACGGACAAACAGCTCACAGCGGTCGTACCAACTGGCCAGAGGCTGCCCCAACGGCAGGCCCAAAGATACCGCCAAAAAAAGACCTGACCCCACCGCCAGACAGACAGACACAAGGGCTGCGACCAGCCACTGGTGTGGCGAACAAAATTGGGCTGTTTTTTGTAGCCATGGCGGGACATTCATGGCCAAAAGTATAGCGATTCACCATGCGACAATGCGGCATCTGGCGGGGCTTCAGTTACCCACCAGACCGGCCTCTTGCCGGGAACCCCTGCCTACAGTGCCTGGGTTCCATCCTTGATCCCATTTGCCTTTGACTGAATTGACGTTTCCCTCGTCACAACAGGCCGATGCCCTAGCACCCATGGTGGGGTGCAACCTCTATGAAATTTGAAAATCTCAATCTGGCTGATGCCATTGTCAAAGCTGTGCATGAGCAGGGCTATGAAACTCCCACGCCCATTCAGGCGCAGGCCATTCCGGTCGTGTTGGCCGGCCATGACCTCTTGGGAGGTGCTCAGACTGGCACTGGCAAAACAGCAGCGTTTGTTTTACCCATGTTGCAACGGCTAAGTACCGACCTGGCCCCGCGCAACCAATCGGGCGGTGTGGGCCCCGTGGGCATTCGCGCTTTGGTGCTCACACCCACTCGCGAGCTTGCCGCGCAGGTTGAAGAGTCCGTTCAAACCTATGGCAAATACCTTGAACTAAGCTCTGCTGCCATTTTTGGCGGTGTGGGCATGGCCCCGCAGATCAGCCGTCTCAAAAAAGGGGTGGACATTCTGGTCGCTACGCCCGGACGGCTGCTTGACCTGATGCAGCAGGGGGCTATCGACCTGGGCACGGTGCAAATTCTGGTGCTGGATGAAGCCGACCGCATGTTGGACATGGGCTTTATCCACGATGTCAAAAAAGTCTTGGCCGCCGTGCCCCGTGACAAACAAAGCCTGCTTTTTTCGGCCACGTTCAGCGACGAAATTCGCGAGCTTGCCGCTACCTTGCTTAAAAACCCCCAAAGTGTGCAAGTCACTCCGGGCAATACCACGGTGCAGCGCATCACGCAGATCATCCACCCTGTGGGTCGCAGCAAAAAAAAGGCCTTGCTCGCTCACGTTGTCATGCAGCACAACTGGAGCCAGGTTTTGGTGTTTACCCGCACCAAGTTTGGCGCCAACAATGTGGCCGACTATTTATGCAAAAACGGGGTCAAGGCCCTGGCCTTGCACGGCAACAAAAGCCAAACCGCCCGCACACAAGCGCTCTCAGGCTTTAAAAGTGGCGACATCAGGGTGCTGGTGGCCACCGACATCGCTGCCCGCGGGATCGACATTGACGACCTGCCCCACGTGGTGAACTACGACATTCCGAATGTTTGCGAAGACTACGTTCACCGCATTGGCCGCACCGGCCGCGCAGGTGCCGACGGCACGGCGGTCAATCTGGTTTGTCTGGATGAAGAAGGCTTTATGCAGGCCATTGAGCGTTTTACGCGGCAGGATATTCCGGTGCAGGTCATTGAAGGTTTTATGCCTGACCCCGACGAAAAAGCCCAGCCTATCGCGATGGGCCGCCAGACCATCTGGGGTGGAGCAGGCAGACCCCCCAGCCAAGAGGTCATGCAAGCCGCCTCACGGGCTGCCCGTGCCGAGATGCTGCAAAGGGTGCGTGACAACAAGGGCACGGATGGCCCACACAGCGCGCGGGGGCAACATGGCCCACGTCCACAGGCCGCACCGGCTAAGCGTTCGCCAAGCACTGAACACCGTGCCGCCCGTCCACCCGGCAATGGCGCAGCCAAGGGTCGCGGTCGCATGGATGGCGACGGTAACGGTAGCGGTATGCACAATGCCCAGCCGTTAAGCCACATGACTGCCGTTGAACAGGCGGTGCGCGGTCCTGTGCCGCGTTTTGGACGGGGTGGAACAGGGGGGGGCGCAGACGGTTTGCGGCCCGGTGGCGGACAGCCTGACCCCATGCGCACCAGTGTGGACATCATGGCCGGCAGAGGGTCACGCCGCCCGGGCGGAGGTCGCAATGTCGGAGCCAGCAATGCCTTTGACGGGTTTGACGGACTGGGAGATCGCGGGGGTAACTGGAGTGATCGCGGAGGTGATCGGGGCGATGGTCGGGATAGCCGCCCTGTCAGTGCAGGGGGCAAAAGCCGTACCGATGGAAACCGTACACGCCCATCTGGCGGGACTCGCAGCCCTTACGGACGCGGTTAAATCCCGGGTGAGGTTCCCCTCTTGATTTGGCCAGGGGGGTCTAAACGCTTCGCTATCATGCCCTCATTAACCCCCAAACTCATCTGGTTGGTGTTCCTTGCAAGCTCACTATTTCCGATGATGTCTGCACAGTGTGCAGAACCGATCAAAATCGGAGTGCTTTCATTTCGTCCCAAATTACAAACCCTGGAACAGTGGAAACCCTTGGCCGCTGCACTCAAACAGGCTCTGCCCGAGCATGATTTTGTGGTGAAACCGCTGACCTACCCGGAGATGAATACGGCGGTCACCCATCGTCAGATCGATTTTGTTCTGACGAATCCAAGCCATTATGTTCTGTTGGCAAGACAGAGTGGCTTGTCTGCACCACTTGCCACCTTAGCCTCAGAAATCAATGGAAAATACACCAGCTTTTTTGGCGGCGTTATTTTTTGCCGCGCAGAACAAACCGCTATCAACACGCTGAAAGATATCGAAGGCAAAATGGTGGCAGTACCTGATACGGAATCATTGGGCGGCTACCAGATGCAGGCTTATGAACTCAAGAAAGCCGGGGTTCATCTGCCCCAAGACGCGACGCTGATGGTCACCGGTATGCCGCATGACAAGGTCGTCGTGGCGGTGCTGGCTGGCCGTGCGGACGTTGGGTTTGTTCGCAGCGGTGTCCTTGAAGGCCTCATCCATGATGGCAAGCTCAACATTCATCAGATCAAAATCCTTCATCTTCAAAATACGCCCAAATTTCCATTGCAAATCTCCACCCGTCTCTATCCAGAATGGCCTTTTGTCGCCATGCCGCATATTGATGAAAACCTGGCCCGGCATGTCGCAGCAGCCCTTTTTGTTCTCGAAGATCACAATTCATCCATATTTGACAAGGGTATTCATGGTTTTGTCGTACCTGCCGACTATTTACCGGTTGAAGAGGTGTTGCGAGAATTACGTCTTCCTCCCTTTGACAGCGCCCCCTCATTTACTCCGCAGGATATCTGGGTGCGTTATCGTTGGCAAATCACTGCCACTTTGATTGCTACAGGTTTGATCTTGATGCTGGGTGTTCGTTTGTTGGCTACGAATCGCAAGCTGGCAGCCTGGCAGCGCATTGCGCAGCGGCAGCAAAATGAATTACGGCAAAGCGAGGAACGATTTAGAAACATGGCCAATGCCGCCGAATCCGCCAACGTCTCAAAGAGTCGATTTCTTGCCACGATGTCGCATGAGATTCGTACCCCCATGAATGGCATTTTGGGCATGGCACAACTGCTGTTGATGCCCAACTTGATAGAAAATGATCGTCTTCTGTATTCAAGAACCATTTTGTCATCTGGACAGATATTATTGACACTGCTCAACGATATTCTTGACCTGTCAAAAATTGAGGCCGGAAAATTTCAGCTTGATAACAAAGTTTTTGAACCCGATTTGCTGCTCCGTGAAACGACAATGCTTTTTTCTGGCACGGCAAATTCCAAAGGTCTGCAACTTGAATACCAATGGAAAGGCCAAGCAGGCCGCCGCTACCTGTCCGACGCGACCCGTATTCGTCAGATGCTGTCGAACATCGTTGGTAATGCCATCAAATTTACCAAGGAGGGTTCCGTTGGTATAGAAGGCATCGAGATTGAAAGCGATGGTGAATCGGCACTACTCGAATTTTCGGTGACCGACACAGGCATTGGCATACCCCCTGAAAAAATTGATTTACTCTTTCAACCCTTTTCACAGACCGATAACTCCATCACGCGCGAGTTTGGTGGTTCGGGGCTGGGCCTGTCCATTGTGCGCCACTTGGCCCAGATGATGGGCGGCGACGTGGGTGTCGAAAGCGTCTTGGGCAAAGGTTCAAAATTTTGGTTCAGGCTGCGCGCCCAACAGGTCGCAGGCAGTGAAGAATGCCGCAGTTCCGAACGTTCTGCACCTGTGCCCACCAACGTCACGACTGAGCCAGCCCAGTTGGCAGGGTATGTATTGGTCGTTGAGGACAACCTCGTCAATCGCATGGTGATCGAGTCATTCCTGACACAACTCGGTCTCAGCGCGATACCCGCCTACGACGGCCAGCAGGCATTGGGCCTCATCACGCAAGCTGAGTGTCCCGACTTGATTTTGATCTTGATGGATTTGCACATGCCGGTGATGGATGGCTACAGTGCGACAGAGCAGATACGTCAGTGGGAAAGTAGCAACAACCGACAACGTTTGCCGATCATTGCCTTGACCGCCGATGCCTACGAAGAAGACCGCCAGCATTGCCTGGCAGTGGGTATGGACGACTTTCTAACCAAGCCCATCGCGTTTGATGCCCTCAAGCAGACTTTACACAAGTGGCTGAGTCATCGACCCTGAGTGGGGTCACACGTCGATCAGGACAGCATCACCGTGCAGCTCCATCAGGGCACGCCGTGCATAGGCGACTTTTGACCACTGGTGGCCGAGCTGCGAGTCAAGGTGCAAGGTGCGTGTGCCTTTAAGGTCGTGCCAAAACATGGAACCACGCACTTCGGCTGCGGCTTTTTGGGCTTGCGCTAAGGCGACAAACACCGTTTCAGCATCAATATACTGACGCTTTTGGCTCTCTGAGAGTTCAAACAAGGTGTCTGTGGCTGGCATATAGCGTTCGGTTCAATGTAAAAAATGAATATCGTACTTCACATTGAACCTGTCATTAAATCAAGCAGTTAGCATAATAATTGACCTTCTGGCGCTCACGCTGCGTATCAGTTTTGCCTGGCCAACCACCGCCTGTCACGACTGGCGCTTGCCAAGCAAAGATGAGCTGATGGGGCTGGTTGTCGAAAGTGTCATCCCGACCATTGATGGCACTTGGTTTCCCAATACGCAAACATCCTGGTATTGGACAGGGACGGATACGGCAGGCAGCGCTTGGATCGTCTATTTCGGCAATGGCTACGTCGGCTACTACTTCCGCTACAACTACGGCCATGTGCGCCTTGTGCGTTAGGGTGGATGGGGTGGGGTGGTGAGTGTTTGGCGTGCCCGTCAGTGTTTGATCGCGAAGAGCTTTTGGGGTATTTGGCGGTTTGACTGTTTTTTTGGAACAAATTGATGCTGACCGTAACCTTTAATGAATATCATGGATCGATTTGAATATCCCGTTATGTTGATAGCCGCCAGAGTGAGTGGGTTTGATTATTTGACGAAACATACTGTAGAATAAATCAATGAAAATAGTTAATCAGGAAATCTGAAATTGGGGCAGGGGCAAGCCCTGCCCCTACGATATCGTCCGAAATTGTAGGGGCAACCCTTGCGGTTGCCCCCCTTGCGGTTGCCCCCATTGCGGTTTCTCCCATTGCGGTTTCCCCAGATCGGCGC
>CAIJOK010000056.1 GCA_903822205.1 uncultured beta proteobacterium
GACCGTGTTCCCAAGAACCGACCTGCGCATGATTTTTGAATTGGGGAAAACGAAAATCCCTGCCAAAGTGATAACTGGCAGCGAAGTTGGGGACAACGCAAAATCCTAGAGATCAGGTTGTCTGAGGATGCAATTCTGGTCGATTTGGAAAACGACTCAGAAGTGGATGTTGAAAAATCAGGCAACGTCAAACCTTCATATTCAGCATGGTTCCGGCCATCTGATCACCGGTTTTGAAAACCGCAAAATTGGCCAGAAATGAATTTTTGGCTTGAAGCTGGGCAACCACATCTTCGTTTAACGACGATCCGTCCGTGCTGGCCGTCGTCAGCGATGTGGTCACTCCACCACCAGTTTGTGCAGTTTGGTTTACTTCTTGCCTGCGAAATTGAGATGTGTTCATGTTGGCCACATTGTGCGCTGACGAATTCAAAACCGTCTGAGCCGCATTCATTCCTGACAAGGGTATGGATGAAATGGATGCCATAAAAGTCTCCTGGTATTTTGTTAGGTCGCAGTGTCCGTCGCTGTCGTCGTTTCTACCACATTGGACAGGGGGTCAAGCTCAGGCGGAACAAACGGCAGAGGTGGCTCGTTGGGCATTGGGCCTTCGCCGCGCATGGCGGCCTGTAGCCGATAGATGTAGGCCAGAACTTGCGCTACCGCTGAATACAGACTGGCTGGAATATCGCTGTCGATCTCGGCATGCGTGTACAGGGCGCGAGCCAACATGGGTGACTGCAAAACCGGAATGGCGTGTTGTTTGGCCACATCCCTGATTTTGAAAGCCAGCAAGTCTGCGCCCTTGGAGATCACACGCGGGGCGTTCATGGTCTTGTCGTCGTAGAGCAACGCCACGGCATAGTGGGTGGGGTTCATCAAAACAAAACTGGCTTTGGGCACCGCAGAGATGCTGTTGCCCTGCGCTATTTCACGCCGCCGCTGACGCATACGACCTTTCATCTCGGGGTTGCCGTCAGACTCCTTGCCCTCCTGTTTGACCTCCTGATGCGACATCTTCATGTGGGATAAATGCAAAAAGGTTTGCAGTGGCACATCGATCATCGCCACCAGCAACACCACGATCAGCATCAGGCCCAAACCGGTCTTCAGCCATTGGGCCAAGTGCTGGATCGACCAGTTGGAGGGCTGCAAAATCAAGGCTCCCAAGGTTTCAAGCCCCGCCGACAAGTACAGATAGCCTACAGCGAACAGCACGGACGCAATCACGACCATCTTGAGCACCTCGGTCGCCTTGTCCTTGGTAAACAAACGACCAAACCCCGTGAGCGGATTCAGACGGCCAAAGTCCGGCGTGATGGGTTTGAGACTGGTCACCCATCCGCCTACAGCCACGGTACTGAGAACGGCGATGGCCGACACAATGGCCGCAAACACCATGCAAGCGACCAGCCCGACCGTCACCATGATCTCAAGCCTGTCCAGCATCAGCAGGGGGTTTCTGATCGTTTGGGCATCAAAGATGAACTGCAAGCTGAGGTGGTTTTGCAGCTTTTCAAACATCATCGGGGCCAGCCACATCAGGCCCAAAGCACCACCGCCCAGCACCGCCAGATGCGACAAGTCGCGCGAACGCGCCACCTGACCGTCGTCGCGGGCTTTCTTCAGCTTCTGCTCGGAGGCAGGCAAATTGCGGTCTTGGCTACTTGATTCCATGGTGGTCCAACATACGGGATGTGAGGATTGTCCACACCTTGGGTGCAAACAAAGGGGCGATCAGCGGGGGATTGACGCATGACCTGGTGGACTTGTCACGCAAGTCACAAAAGATGCCTTTAATCCTCAATGGAGAATTCAAGCTAAATCGTTGATTTCATTTAGTTATTACTTATTTATTTACTTGATTACAAAGGCACGGCTCTATCCCGATTGATTTCGGTATCTTCCCTAGGGATAATGCCAAGCCCCAAAAGGAATCTGTCGAACGCTCCTAGGCCTGTGTTGGTGGTTAAGGTGCTGCTGGCCAAATACATGGAGGGAGGCTGTCATATGGGCATGTCAACGGTTTTATCGTCTATGGGTCACATGGGTGCCGCCCGTGCGCAAACACATTCGCTGGAACGCACCCCTATTTCCCCTATTTCCCCTGTACCGTCAGACAAAAATCAGACAAATCAGACAAATCAGACATCAGTCCCATCGCAAAGCCAGTTAAAACTCAGCGACGAGGCTTTAGCCCAGATCGGAAAACTGAGAGCACGTGATACCAAAGTTCGTCAACATGAATCTGCCCACCTTGCTGCGGCCGGTGGACTGGCAACTTCCGGTGCGTCCTTCACCTACCAAAAAGGGCCAGATGGGGTGAACTACGCGATTGGCGGTGAAGTCGGAATCGACGTGTCGCCTGGTCGCACACCCCAAGACACGATAGAGCGTGCCAAAACCGTCAAGGCTGCCGCACTCGCCCCGGCAGATCCATCAGGCCCCGACTTGGCGGTGGCCGCCAAAGCGCAACAATTGGAGCAAAAAGCGCGGACTGAATTGAACATGCAACAAGGTGATCTTTCAAAATCAAGCCATGCTCAAGCTGCGAACGTGGGACGGGCATACGGTACCGGTGGTCACATCGGTTTCAATACCGTCAGCGTTTTTGCATAATTTTGAATGACGCAAAACCGCCCCAGCGGTGCGACACCACCTTGCTGTACTGCTTGTACTGTCAATCCCTATGATGGATTTGCATTATGGATTTTTGGCAGCACGCTCTTTTTCATAATTGTCGTACGTCTGATGGTTGACACGGCTCAAGCAATCTTGCTGGGCACCAGGTGGCTGCTTGTTGCAATCATTGACAGCGCCCTGCTTAAATCCCTCGTACCATGAAGCTGTCGAGCAGCCCCCCATCAACATGATGGCTGCGGTATAGAGCAGGCGTGTGGATATTAATCTGATAGTCATAACTTATTGTTACTGTCTGCGTCAGCGTGCATTGCCAAGACGCTATTGCGTAAGTCTTGATCAAGTAGCCAGGGAAAACACCAGCGTCCCATCCAGCGACAATGTTGGCAAATATAGATAGGCCCAAAGACCGGCCACAGGGTTTGCGATAAGCTCAAAACTCGACTCCAAGGATGCAACGCGGCGATTTTGCCAGTTAAGCCCAGCCGTACTGATCCTCCACCAAAGGTGTTACAAACGGCAATGTCGTTTTTGACGCAAGGAGGCGCATCAATGCCGGTCGATTATCCTATCCAGCTACACGGTCGCCCTGTGGTCGACGGCAAGTTGCCGCTGGTCTGCGTCCCGCTGGTCTGATGACAAAATCTCTAAAGCAAACATGCAGCCCTGCCCTGGATTGATGAAGGCAATGCTGAAGCAAGCGATTGATCCGGCGACGTCGGCGCTTATTGCCCAGTTGCTACCGGCCATTTACGAAGCCGCAACCCATCCGCAGCACTGGCTGGAGGCCTTGACCCCGATAGTTCAACTGCTCGGCGGAAACAGCGGGCTCCTCTTTTCCCACCAGGCGACACCGGAGCAGCGGGGTATATGGGTTCCTTGCCAGATCGCAGAAGAGAACTTGAGACGTTATGTCGAGCGTTACCACGCTTTCGACGTCTGGATGCAGCGCGCATTCGCTCTGGGAGTCTGCGTGCCAGGCAATGTCGTGACCAGCGATGATCTGCTACCACGCGAGGAATTCCTCGCCTCGGTGTTTTACCGGGAATTCCTCGCTAACCACGACATTCATGACTTTTGCTCCGGCGTATTACACGACGGCAGCGACCCCGATATCCCCATCGTCCATATTACAATCTACTGTCCCCATGCCCGACCCACCTTCGGGAATACTGAAAAGGCCTTATTGGCAGCCTTGATACCCCACTTGCGGGAAGCCACTCGCATCGGTTTCCGAATCGGGGCCCTCGAACAGCGAATTGGCATCATGCATACGGCTGTCGAAACCATTTCTCCGGCTTTGATTTTGCTTGATGCGCATGGCAACGTTGTGTTTGCTAATGACCGTGCTCAGGAACATCTGGCAGAAAACGACAGCAGGCTTCGTGTCGTTACCGGCAGGCTGGTTGCCCATGGGAAACAACAAATCAAACTCGATGCCTTTCTTCAGGGGACTCCCTCGGAAGAAACGATGATTGGAATTTCGAATCAATCCGAAAAACCCAAACTCTGGTTGATCCGGGTGCCGTTATCGCTGAAAGAAAACACGCCGTCTGATGCGCGAAGACCAGCCATTGCGCTGATGGTTATCGACTCAGCGGCTATCAACGCGGTCGATTTAAAAAGATTCGCAAAAATTTATGGATTGAGCCCTTCGGAGGCACGCATCGCCCAGTGCTACAGCAACGGCAATTCTCACAAGGAGATCGCCCGGGAACTCGACCTGGCTCCAGCCACGGTACGGAACTACCTACAACGCATTTATTGCAAGCTGAATATCGGTGGCAAGGCCGAGTTGGCAAGCTTGCTGGCGAGATGCCAATAGGCCAAACCTGCCACACACCACGGCTGAAGTCAGATTACCAATATGCGGGGGCGGGGGCCTGGTTATCTACGGTACAGCGTCAGCGCCTTCTCTCAGGCACTTCATAAAGATGTTGCCCGTGCAGACAAAAAGAACAGAATAAGTCATCGTGGTATTCCCCATGTCTGCAAAAGCCCTGATCAATCGGCCAAAGAAGCCAAGTCAATCACAAAACGGTATTTCACATCGCTATTGAGCATTCTTTCATAAGCAGCATTGATATCCTGAATTTTGATCACTTCAATATCTGATGTGATTTTGTGCTTGCCGCAAAAATCAAGCAACTCTTGCGTTTCTGCAATGCCTCCGATCAGCGAACCCGCTACAGATTTACGCCCCATGACCAAGGGAACCGTATTCAACACAGGGGTTAAATCACCCAGATACCCCACCAGCACCAGCGTCCCGTCCAGCGACAGTGTGGGCAAATAGGGATTGAGATCGTGGACATAAGGCACGGTGTCGATGATCAGGTCAAAGAGTCCCCGGACAGCGGCCATTTGCCCGTTATCGGTTGAAAGCACGATGCGGTCAGCGCCCAGGCGACGCGCATCTTCCTCCTTGCCGGGCGAGCGGGTGAACAGTGTGACATGAGCGCCCAAAGGCTTTGCCAGCTTGATCGCCATGTGGCCAAGACCCCCCAAGCCGATGACGGCCACCTTGCTACCCGGGCCAATTTGCCAGTGTTGCAACGGCGACCAAGAGGTAATGCCGGCACACAGTAGGGGAGCCGCCCCCGCCATGTCCAAGCCATCCGGCACTTTGAGCACAAATTTATCTGACACAACGATCTTGTCGGAGTACCCGCCAAAGGTTGGCATGTGGTCATGCCGGTCAACGCTGTTGTAGGTGAATGTCGAACCCTCCTCACAATACTGCTCCAGTCCCTGATCACAGGCTGTGCAATGCTGGCAAGAATCCACCATGCAGCCAACCCCGACGTGATCGCCTGTTTTGAATCGGGTCACATTGGACCCTATGCCTGTCACGCGTCCGATGATTTCATGACCAGGTACCAAGGGGTATCGGGCATGTCCCCAATCATTGCGGGCACTGTGAATGTCGGAGTGGCACACCCCACAGTAAAGAATCTCGATCACAACATCGTCAGAACGTGCAATGCGACGCTCAAAGCGATAGGGGGCCAGGTCATCGGTAGGTGAATGGGTTGCGTAACCCCGTACGTTGATGGTCATGGTTTTTTCTCCGGTTTGGTGAAATAAAGTGGACTCCGAAATTAACCGGTCTTTAACATCAAAATTCATAGCAAGCCGGATTTTGCCATACTATCAAATTAGTAGCTTGTTGATTTTTAATAATATTTTTGAGGCTGTTTTCAAATTTGCGTTTTGTTGTGCCATAAAATTATGTTGTGC
>CAIJOK010000057.1 GCA_903822205.1 uncultured beta proteobacterium
ATTCTGGAAAAGCCGCGTATTTGTTCCCCCCTTTCACAAAGGGGGGGATAAGAACGGTCAGCCCATTCTGGAAAAGCCGCGTATTTGTTCCCCTCTTTCACAAAGGGGGGGATAAGAACGGTCAGCCCATCCTGGAAAAGCCGCGTATTTGTTCCCCCTTTCACAAAGGGGGGGATAAGAACGGTCAGCCCATTCTGGAAAAGCCGCGTATTTGTTCCCCCCTTTCACAAAGGGGGGTAGGGGGGATTTGAAAAAGAGGGGTTCTAAACGCATATCAACAGGAGAATAATATGGACTTGCTTCTTCGCCCCTTTAGGTTTGTCAAGAATTTGTCAGTTTTGTTATTCAGCTTTTCGATGGTGTGTGCGGTTGTGATTGTTGGATTTTTTCTGATGTTATTTTTATGGCGGTTTTTAATCTTGTTGGTGACAGTCGGATTGTTTTTGATTGTCATTGTTGGATTCTTGAAAATTTTAAGTGACCCTTGGTGATTGATATTTATGCTTTACCACTTTATCTGCAAGTCTTGCCGACATCATTTTAGTCGGTCTGTCAAGTTTGGACTATTTTGTCCCAAGTGTTTCTCGTTGAAAGTTGTGTTTAACCCGTTATTACGTTCTTAAAGGAGTTAGTATCATGTATAACAATTCACCCCTTGAAAGTCTTGCCGCATTTGCGATTGTGTTTGCGGCGGGGGTTTTAACATCCTGGGGAATGGGGAAATATATTGAGAAGGTGAGGAGGGCATCATTATGCGGTAATAATAATTATCAATAGTCTAATATTTTTCATGTAACGATAGTCTTTTTTACTTATTTTATGACTGATTCACCTTCACAAGAAAATCCAAGCAGCAATTCGCCACATGAATTGCGCCAGCCGCGCATCACACTTGAAAACGATGTGGTGCTTGCACCTGAGACTCGCAGGATGTTTGAGGAAGCCATTGGTGCTATGCGCCACCATAAAACCATCTACACCGATTGGGGATTTGGCGATGTCGACCCAATGGGACGCAATATGATATTGAATCTCTACGGCCCGCCAGGAACAGGCAAAACACTCGCTGCAGAGGCATTAGCGGGCACACTGAAACGTCAATACATCCACATTGGCATTTCTGAACTAGAAAGCAAATACGTGGGCGACACGGCCAAGAACATCACTGCCGCATTTGAATCTGCTGCTGCTGAAGGGGCTTTGTTGTTTTTTGATGAGGCAGACACACTGCTCGGCGCACGTCTTTCATCGGTCACACAAGGCATAGACAACGAAATTAATGCAATGCGCTCGACTTTGCTTATCGAGTTGGAGCGCTTCAATGGTGTCGTGGTGTTTGCCACCAACTTTGCCAAAAATTACGACAACGCTTTTGTCAGCCGTATTCGTTATCACATCGAATTTAAACTGCCTGATTTCGAAGGCCGCAAGCAGCTTTGGAATCGTTTGCTTGTGATGGGTGTGCCTTTGGAAGAAGATCGCACGCTCATCATTGATCGTAGTGCTGCTGCTTCGGATGGGTTATCTGGGCGTGAAATACGCACCGTGTTGCGCACCGCATTCCCCCGTGCTCTTGTCGAAAACCCGCAGGAACCCAGAGTGCTTTGGGTGCATTTGGAAAGTGCTATTGCCGATGTGCGGGCAGCAAATCGCAATGTAGGCAGTCGTCGGCACGAAGCAGCAAGCAACAGTAACAGCGCCAATGTTGATGCCGGCAGACGAATGCTGGGCATTTCTGATTAAATTTTTTCGTTTTTCATCACGTCATACAAGGAGAAGATCATGGGTTTCTGGAGTTCAGCGTGTAGTTTTTGCAGTTCTGTTGCCAGTTCAGTGGGTAGTTGTGTCAGTTCCGCTGTCAGTGCAGTTGGCAGCGCGGTCAGTTCAGCTTGGGATACAGCTAAAGAAGTCGCAGGCAAGGCAGTTGGCTGGATGGCCGAAAAAGCGGAGGGATTTGTTGATGGTGTAAAAAACGCTTGGAACACCGTCAAGCCCTACATCAATCAGATTCGCAGTGTTCTACAAGCTGCGGCTAAGAGCGTGCCGATCCCTTGGCTCAGCACAGCATTGACCATGCTTGACCAGGGTTTGGGCGCACTGACCGCGTTTGAAAACTCGCCCATTGCCAAAAAGGTGAATGATGCTATCAATTGGGCGATAGACCTCGCTAAGCGTTGGCAAAAATCTAAAGACGAACAGAAAAAAGAGCAAGATGTCGATCGACTTACGCCCGAAGATCTCGAACTCGCCAAACGACACCAGGAAAATCTCCGTTTTGCCGAACGTGAGGTTGTCCCCGAAGCGCAGCGACATCAGTTGGAACTCGCTTCGGCCATCAACGACTACGAGATTGCAAAGACCGACTTGGCCAATGCCATCGACGCTGCGCCAGCCGATTTCGAGCACTACCTGCGCCTACGCGCCACGCAAAAGCTGCTCAGTATGGCGGACAAAAAATTTCGCTCTGCAAAAACCGTGGACGACTTGAGCGCCGATGATTTGTTTCTTGTGCGCGTTGCCTCCGACCTCATCAAGGCCAAACCTGAGCTCAACAAAGATGCTGCCGTGCGTTTGGATCGCCTGCTAACCGAGCGCTACGGCAAAAAGCTCACACCATTCGTTTTTGAGGAACTTATTGCATCTTGGGCTAAGCGTGCTGAAGCCTTGGGAAAACAGTGGGAAGTCGCCAATCGCAGCTACGCTAAAGAAAGTATGTTGCTTAAACGCCTGAGCCTTGCTAAAAACATTCAGGGCGAACTGTCCGCCGAAGAGTCTGCCGAATTAACCAAACTTGAAACCGAGGTACCTGCTCAAAAGCAAGCTCTCGACGATTTGGCAACGCGGCAACGTGACATCGATCGCTACGTTGGCGCTGCCGAGGGCTTCCTGCAATTACTGGAAAAAACACCTGAGCAAATTGAACAGGAAGACCGAGGCTACTTGATAGAGGATGGTGCCTTCGTCGGCAAGCTCTTGATCAACTGCGCTGAACACGACAAACCCTATAGTGCCCTGAGTGCAGATGATCAATCTCTGCTCACAGCCTATGCCAACATCTTCCAAATGGAATCGAAGATTCGCATGAAGTCAATTTTGGAAGTGATGATATGAATCCGAGCAAATTACTTGAATTTCTCTTGCCGCAAGCTAATTTTTTACAAATTTTTTTCTCCGCAAGCATGTCTATCGTAGTGTGCTACACCGTGATCAGTACATATTTGGCAGCGCGCCCTATGTTCTGGGAGCGCAACTGGAATCGAGGAACTCTGAACAATCCAAGTGGTAATTTAGACATTGAGCACGGCAGCGTGACCGATCTCTGGCATGCCGTTGCAACTGTCCCTGAGAAGTTGTCTGAAATCATGCCCGGAATATTGCTGGTTTTCGGTTTGTTGGGCACCTTTATCGGCTTGGGTATGGCGCTTGATGAGGCCTCGCACCTTCTCCAACCCAATGCATTGACTGCCAGCGGCGCAGCAAACAGTATGAATAAACTGTTGGGAATGCTAGATGGCCTTGGCACCAAATTCAAAACTTCGACATGGGGCATCATGGGCTTTATTCTCCTCAAGATGTGGAGCGAAGGGACACGTTTTGATGAAAAACGCCTGGCATGGGTCATTGGCAAGGTCAAGACTGAGTTGGAAAGACGAAAGCAGGCGCAGTCTGTTACGGAGACAGCCAAGCAGGTGGCTCTGTTTGCACAAATTGACGGTGGTGCGCAAAAGATTGTTAAAGGATTTTCTGAACAAGTCGCCCAACTGATGGAACGAGATAAAGTTTTGCATCAACATACTCTGCATTACCTTGACAAAGTCGTCAAAGCCGTTCGGGAAGATATTGGGCAGGTTAATGCTGAGACTCGCGCCATGAATACAGCAATGACACACTTTACAGAAAGCACCCAGGGAATTGTTGAAAATATGGCTACAGCGGCACAACGCATGGCCGGTGGTGCCGACAAAGTTGGTAACGCCGCAGATAATTTGGTCAATGCCGTTGATGCTTTTGAGAGCAAGTTTACGGATGTACTCAACAATGTGCGCAAAGACTTGGGCAAGGCCATCAATGACATGAGTACTCAAGCGTCCGAAACACTGGAGCGTGGAAGCAAACAACTGGGTGACGCAACACGGGAAATCTCTAAAGCACTCGGTGTCTTGTCTGAAGATGTCAAAGGAACTATGAGTGAAGTCAAAAACTCCATCACAAAGGCACTTGAAATCCAACAACGAGCTGCGAATGAATTTACCATTTCGAGTAATAACTTGAACGAAAACATCGCTGCCACGACAGGTATGGTTGATAAACTGGGAAAACCAATTGAAGACGGCCTGCGGTCTGTTTCCGCTTCAAGTGAGCATATGCGCGGAATTGGAAAAACCTTGGAAAAATCCATCAAGATCATGGAAGATGTTGTAGTGAGACTGATTGAATTACCTGCTGCATTGGAGCCACTAAAGACATTGGCCAACAAGCAGCAGGCGATGATTGCTGTACTCGAACATCTGGATGCTGCACTCCCTACGCAGCAGCAGGCCATTTTGAAGGAACTTCATGGTCTTCGGGAAGATATGAAGTCGCGCACGACAGCGACAGAAAATGTAAACAGTAATTTGGTAGTGAAGGTGGATGAACACCATGAAAGATAAACCGAGCGAATGGATAGCAATCTCTGATCTTATGGCCGGTGTGATGGCGGTCGTAATGCTGCTGCTTGTGCTTGCTGTGCTGCAAAAAAGCACAAGCGAACTTCGCTATCAGGAGGAGTTAGCCAAGGCGAAAGTGACCAAGAACGACCCTATTATCAAAGTGATGCGCACAATGAGCGAAATGATAAGTAAGAGTGGTGCTTCCAATTTAATGACACTCAATCAGAGTACACAACGGCTAACGCTGCATGACGCTGTGTTTGAACGCAGTAGTGCCTGCTTAACGCCAGAGACGCGTGTAGCCGTTGAAATTATTCAAGGTCAAATTGATCATTTTTTGCTAGACAACCCGAAGGCACATATTTTGGTTGAGGGGTACACCGATAACTTGCCTGTCAAGCGCCCCGTCATTGACTATCAACGATTTTGCACGGTGTATGACGACAACTTCACTCTTTCTGCCGCACGCGCACGCGAAGCACGCCGTGCATTGATCGGCACACTTGATTCTGAGACTGCGCGTCGTATTGTCGTTGCCGGTTACGGGGATTCACGACCATTGGATGGACTGAGTCCTGATGACTCAAAGAATCGCCGCGTAGAGGTGCAGTTACTTATGGAATAGGAACTTTGAAGATAGCGTCAGAGTTATTCATTTTTTGTTTATTTTTCTATTTTTTGTATTTGAAGGTAAAATCATGCCCAATCAAGAACTCGAACTAACCCAATCCAAACGCAAGGCGCTGTATTTATTACTTCTCGCTGCAGCCGTTTTTATCATCACTTTCTTTCTGCCAAAATCCGATGCAGTCGATATGCTGCGGGTGATATCGGAGGCCTCGATGGTGGGCGCTTTGGCGGATTGGTTTGCGGTCTATGCACTGTTCAAACCTATTGCAATACCCTTTATTTCTGCACACACTGCCATTATTCCCAGAAATAAAGACAACATTGCGGACAGCTTATCGACGTTTGTCAGGGACAAGTTTCTTGATGTGGATTCAATTGCCAACCTGATTGCCAAACATGACCCTGCTGCCGGTATTTCAGACTGGCTTGTCAAACCAGAAAACGCTGAACGCTTGGGCGATCACTTGGTCAAGGTGATGATGGGAACGATTGATTTTATTGATGATAAGCCCATTGAAAAATTCATTATGCATTCTTTGCATGAAATGATCGATAGGGTTGATCTTTCAAAATCTGCGGGCACTATTCTGGAAACATTAACCAAAAACAACCGTCATCAGGAGTTACTCAACGAAACAATCAATCAATTGATAAACCTTTTGCAAAATTCTGAGAATCAAAAATTTCTTGCAGATAAATTGATTCTATTGCTTCAGGAAGAATTTCCATTTTTAGAAAAGATTTTGCCCTCTGAATGGATTGGCAAAAAAGGCGTTGGAACGATTGTCAGTGCCCTTCAAAAGCTATTGAATGCGGTGACTGAAGATGAAAACCATTCGGTTAGAAAGGAATTTGACGCTTATATCCAGTTGTTCATTCAAAAGTTAAAAGTAGATATTGACTTTATCGCCAAGGGCCATGAATTTAAGGATCATATCAAACAGGATGAACCCTTGAAAGCTTACGCCAAAGATATTTTGACTACTTTGCGCGCGTGGTTGGTGAATGACCTCAATCGTCTTGATTCCATCGTTCGCAAGAAGATCATTTTGATGGGCCACCAATTGGGTGAATCCATCGCTAAAGATGCTGATTTGCGTCAGTCTATCAATCAGCATTTACTGGCTTCGGCGCGCAGCATGGCACCTGACTTTTCAGAGTTTTTAACCCAACACATCCGCGATACCGTCAGGAACTGGGATGCCCAGGAAATGTCGCATCAAATTGAGATCAACATTGGGAAAGACTTGCAGTTTATTCGCATCAACGGGACCATTGTGGGTGGGTTGATCGGGTTTATTTTGTATGCTGTGCCCTATTCAATATCTTATGTGCTTGCCAAAATTGTTTAGTTTTTTGTTTTATGTTTTAATCGCACCCATGCTCCTGCGTGGGAGCGTCAATACAAAACATCCTGAATCAACAACGTGCTAGGACGGTCATATCAAACCACATGATAAGATCATGGAAGCAATTAAATCAACATTATTTGACGGTTTTTTCACAGGATTATCCTTGATACCTCCCTCACCCACAAAATTTACCTGCACGGCCTGCGGAAAAAGTCTGGTGATCCACTACCGTTCAGATTGCATTTCAAGACCCCCGACAACATGTACCCATTGCGGCAAAGAGGGTTTAGTCCGTTCTGCCGCTACGCCGTTGGATATTTTGTGGTCAAAGCTATTGGGGCGTTCTATGTGGGACTAAGTGACCTTAGATTTCCTGCTCCGGCTAGGGACAATGCCAACTATTTTGAAAAATGTCTTGGCATTTTGTAGCGGAGAATTTATTCGCCGGACTGTGAAGATGGACGAATAAATTAGCCCCTATCGACAGTCAGAACGCGCCAAGTCAGTTTCCATGCGGGTCAGAATGTTATTGTGCAAACACTTCAGGTCATGTCAACCGGATGGGAATGCGCTGGCGGCCAAAGTTTGCGTGGGTGGTGTCAAACCGTCCGGCAATACCTGTCCCACATTGGGGGCAATGGCCATCGGTCGTCAACCGGTATTGGTTGATTTGGTACCAGTCGCGAACGATCAACTGAGTGTGACAACTTGGGCAATACGTGGTGTCGCCTTCGGCATTGTGGACATTGCCGGTATATACAAAATTCAAGCCCTGTTCCATGGCAATCTGGCGGGCATGGACCAGCGTTGCTGGGGGCGTAGCAGGCACATGGGGCATTTTGTGGTCTGGGTGAAAAGCAGAAAAATGCAGCGGCACATCAGGTCCGAGTTGATTCATGATCCAGCGACACATCGCTGTGATTTCTAGGTCAGAATCGTTGTGGCCCGGAATCAGCAGGGTGGTGATTTCAACCCACACGCGGGTCTCGTTGCAGAGATAAACCAAGGTATCGAGTATCGGTTGCAAATGCGAACCGGTGAGCTTGGCATAAAAATCTTCAGAAAAAGCCTTCAAATCAACATTGGCAGCGTTCATGCGTGAAAAGAAATCACGCCTTGCATCTGCATGAATGTAGCCAGCGGTCACAGCCACGGTTTGTATGCCTTTGTCGTGACAGGCATCGGCAACATCCATCGCATATTCGGCAAAAATGACGGGGTCGTTGTACGTGAATGCCACACTCTTGCAGCCGTGCTGTTGGGCCGCCAATGCAATGGCGTGGGGTGACGCGCTGTCCATCAGACGATCCATGTCGCGTGACTTGCTGATGTCATGGTTTTGACAAAATTGGCAGCTCAGGTTGCAGCCTGCCGTTCCAAACGACAAAACGCTGCTGCCCGGAAAGAAATGATGCAGCGGCTTTTTTTCTATCGGGTCAATGCAAAAACCAGAAGAGCGCCCGTAGGTGGCAAGGATCAGTTGATCGCCTTGGCGCATCCGAACAAAGCACGCACCACGCTGCCCGTCATGCAGTTGGCAGTCACGCGGGCACAGATCGCACTGAATGCGACCGTCGTCATTGGGGTGCCAATAGCGGGCACGAAAACCGGATTCCTGCGTCATGTGCCCTCCTGTTCACGCCACTTGCACACGGTATAGCGTTGCAGTTGTACGCCCTTGTCCCAAAAGTCGGGTGCCAATCCGGCCTTGTGTTTAAGGTGGGCCATGAAAACAGGGGGGCTTGGCAATTGATCCCAGACCTGTGGCAAAAACGTGCTGCGATGGTGCCCAAACTCAAAAATGACACCGTCAACCCCCGGCCTGAGCTGAGACAGCGCATCGGCTTCGCTTAAAAATTGCAGGGGCTGCGTAGCGGACAGCACCGAAACTTCCAGGTCCGTGGTGTCCAGTTCTGCCAGCGTTAAAGGCGCAAAGCGGGGGTCATGCAGTGCCGCAGCCACCGCGTTTGATTTCACATCGGCCAGCAGGGATCGGCGCGCCTCCAGCGACCCAATGCAGCCGCGCAGTTGCCGGTGTTGCGTCAGTGTGACAAAGCAAGCGCCAGGCTCCTGTAGCCAAGTGCCCTCTTCAGCGGCCGTCAGGGGGTGTCCGAGCGCCGTCGCAATGGCAGCACGCGCAATTGACAACAACGACCTGCCTTGCGAGTTCAGCGCAACCGTGTTTGTAGTGGTCGTGGTCGTGGTCGTGGTCGTGATAGTGCTATCCGCATTGGGGGGGACGAACGCAATTGCAGCGTATCCCACCACGCGTGCCTTGTCACCCGCCGTGTCCCCTGAGTTACACAGACCCAGCAGGTGGGGTTGCAAGCCAAGACGCTGTGCCGCCACCAACAAACCATTGATGGGGGTCGCTCCACAGGCCTGTTCGTGCGTGAGGGTGGCGTTGCATTCCATGATGCGTTGCACCGTTTCATGGTCCCTGGCCTGTGCGGTTGCGTAAGGCAAAAAATGGGACAGGTCAGAGCTGATAACAACCACGGTCTCATCACCGCCCCAGACAGACTCCAGAACCTGGGCAACTTCAGAGGGCGTTGCATCACCCACGGCCAGTGGCAGCAGTTTGAAATCAGCCAAGACCGACTGCAAAAAGGGCAGTTGGACTTCAAGCGAATGTTCTTGGGCGTGCGCCGCCGGGCTGACCACGACTTGCCGCAAGGATGAAACCATGGCCACAGCATCCTGATCAATCGCGACCTGACCCAGAGGCGTTAAAAAACTATCAACACCTGGCAGCGCCAAGCCCCTGACAGGAACCCTGTGTACCGGCCCCAGTAAAACCACGCGCCGGATGGTGCGACTGGCCTGAGCAAGAAGCCGGTAAGCCAAGGCAGCGGTTAAACCTGAATAAACATAGCCCGCATGGGGGACGATGATGGCCTTGGGAATGATTGTTGGCATCTTGGCATCCAACGGCGGACGTGCCAACATGGCATTGACATCGTTGGACAGGGCCTGGGTATCGCCGGGATAAAAACTTCCGGCGACTGCGGGTTGACGTATTTGTTTCATCTGAATTTTTTCGTGCAGGTGGTCAATCTATGGTAACAATTGGCATGTCATGAAGCTACGAGAATGGGGCTGGATCGTATTGGCGGTCAACTTGTCGCTTGGCGTTGGCAATGCTCACAATAAATTGTCCTCCATATTATAGTCATGTAATAAGTTACAACGCTTGATGGCACTGCATAGTACGCTCTGTTTTTTGTATTTATCTAGTAAACTACTTTTTTTGTTTGATTTCTATGCCCCCACACAACCCCTTGCTTAATTTTGACGGTCTGCCACTGTTTGACGAAATACAACCCTGCCACATTGCACCGGCCATCGACCAACTGTTGACCGAGGCCAAGGATGCATGGCAGCAGGTTATTCAGCCTGACTTTGCGCCAGATTGGACCGGTATGGCGCGGGTGCTGGGCGTGGCCACCGAGCGGTTGTCGCACGCTTGGGGCATCGTGCATCATCTGAACCACGTGGCCGACACGCCAGAGCTGCGTGCCGCCTATAACGCCGTGTTGCCTGCCGTCACAGGTTTTTGGACCGGTCTGGGGTCTGACCCCCGTCTTTACGCCAAATATAAAGCCATCAAAGCCATCCAGGCCATCAACCCCTGCACACTGAACGCCGAACAGGCCCGTGCCCTGCACAACACCCTGCGGGACTTTGCGCTGGGTGGTGCAGACCTGACGGGTGCAGCGCACGATCGCTTTACCGCGATTGCCCTGCAGCGGGCACAGGCCAGCCAAAAATTCAGCGAAAACGTGCAAGATGCCACCGATGCGTTTGCCTATTTTGCCAACGCGCAAGAGCTGGACGGCCTGCCTGACGATGTCCAACAAACCGCTCGTCGCCTAGCCCAGGCTGATGGCAAAGACGGCTACAAGCTCACCCTGCAAATGCCGTGCTACCTGCCTGTTCTGCAATTTTCGGCCAACCGTGCGCTACGTGAAAGGCTGTACCGTGCCCATGTCACCCGTGCGTCGGATCGGGGTGACGACGGCAGTCGCTTGTTGGACAACACGCAGATCATGGCGGACATCCTGGCTCTGCGCCACGAACAGGCCCAATTGCTGGGCTACCCCCACTTTGGGGCGCTGTCGCTCGTCACCAAAATGGCCGATTCACCCGATCACGTCTTGGGCTTTTTGCGTGACCTTGCCCGGCGTGCCACTCCGTTTGCCCGGCGCGACGTGGCCGATATGCAGACGTTTGCAGCCGATCACCTTGATCTGCCTGCGCCACAGGCCTGGGACTGGCCACACATCGCGGAGCGCCTCAAACAAGCCCGCCACGCCTTCAACGATCAAGAGGTGCGGGCCTACTTTCCACTGCCACGGGTGCTGGCCGGCCTGTTTGGCTTGGTCGAAACCCTTTTTGACATCGTCATCACACCCGCTGCCGCACCGGTCTGGAACCCCTCCGTGCAGTTTTTTCAGATCAAACGCAGCGGCCCATTGTTAAGCCCGTTGGGCCAGTTTTATCTGGATACCGAGGCAAGGACGGGCAAGCGCGGCGGGGCTTGGATGGACGATGTGTGCGGACGGTGGCTGCGGCCAGACACCCACACCCTGCAAACCCCGGTGGCCCATCTGGTGTGCAATTTTGCCGGTGGCACCGACGGCCAGCCCCCGCTGCTGACGCACGACGATGTCACCACCTTGTTTCACGAATTTGGCCACGGCCTCCAACATTTGCTGACGCAGGTCGATGAACGCGAGGTCTCGGGCATCAACGGCGTAGAGTGGGACGCTGTCGAGCTGCCCAGCCAGTTTTTGGAGAATTTTTGCTGGGAATGGACCGTGCTTCAGCGCCTGTCGGCCCACGTCCAGACAGGCGAACCCTTGCCTCGCGCCTTGTTTGACAAGATGCTGGCCGCCAAAAACTTTCAAAGCGGCTTGCAAACCCTGCGCCAGATCGAATTTGCCTTGTTTGACATGCTGCTGCACACCGCCGATAGCCCCGTTGCAAATGTCATGCCCCTGCTACAGCAAGTCCGCGATGAGATTGCGGTCCTGCAACCACCGGACTGGTCGCGTACCCCGCACACCTTTGGCCACATTTTTGCGGGGGGGTACGCTGCGGGCTATTACAGCTACAAATGGGCCGAGGTTTTGAGCGCCGATGCGTATGAGGCTTTTGCAGAATGTGCCGATCAAGACGGTACGCCCTGCAAAGCCACCGGCCAGCGCTTTTTGCAAACGATCCTTGAGTCCGGCGGCAGTCGGCCCGCGATGGACTCGTTTGTGGCCTTTAGGGGCAGACCGCCCACACTGGATGCTTTGCTGCGGCAACAAGGACTATGGCAGCCACGCACAGACCCACTGGATGACCGTCATGGCCACTGATATTGCATCGGAGATGTACGGTATGCGTGAAAGGGCACCACGCAATCGAACGCTCATTGTTTGCAAGGACGAAGAAAATAGCCTGATGAACCAGACGATGACATTAACGACGCTCAGCACACCCCATCAAATTGAAGACAAGCTCATTCATCAGGATTTATTTGACTGCATTGATTATTTGCCAGATCAGTTTGTTGATCTGGCGATCATCGATCCGCCCTATAACCTGACCAAACAATTTGCTGCCAGCAAATTTGCCAAGACTTCATCAGAATCGTATGAGATTTGGCTTGAGACATGGGTATCAAAATTCAAGCGTTGTTTGAAGGAAACGGCTTCTCTTTATGTGTGTTGTGATTGGCAGTCATCCAAATCTGTGCAAACCGTATTGGACAGGCATTTCATTATCAGAAGTCGCATTACCTGGGAGCGGGAAAAAGGTCGTGGTGCCAACGCCAATTGGAAAAACTGTTCAGAAGATATTTGGTTTTGCACCGTATCCAATCATTATTTTTTTGATGTGGAGGCTGTCAAACTCAAGCGAAAAGTCATTGCACCTTATCGCCATTCTTCTGGTGAACCCAAGGACTGGGAAGAAACCACACAGGGCAACTATCGCCTCACGCACCCGTCCAATCTTTGGACAGACATCTCCATTCCATTCTGGTCCATGCCAGAAAACACAGACCACCCCACACAAAAACCTGAGAAACTGATTGCAAAACTTATACTTGCCAGTTCTAGGCCACGTGATTTTGTATTTGATCCCTTTTTTGGTTCAGGAACAACATGTGTGGTTGCCAAAAAACTGGACAGAAAATTTTCTGGTGTAGAACAGGAATCAGCCTATTGTCAGATGGCCGTCAAAAGATTAAATCGTGCGGCATCTGACAGAACAATTCAAGGCTATCTCGATGGTTATTTTTGGGAGCGCAACAGTCTGGCGGACCAAAAACAAGCGACAGTCACCAAGCCAAAAACAGAAACCGTTGCGGGGTTATTCGATGAATAATCCGGTTGAGTATCTGATCGCTTTTTTGCGATCGCACGATGGGTGCAACGACAAGACAAAACTGGCTAGGCTTGTCGCAAACGAGTTTCAGCTAACAAAAGACAGAACGGTCTATTATTGCCAGCACTTTGCAGTCCGATTCAGTTCTTCAGCATCCCAAAACTTTGGGAATACAGTGCTTTCACTGTCGCATCTTCAAAAATTTGATGATCGTCCGTTGATTGTTTGCCTGGTAACTCCGCCATGCAATTACACCTATCTAGCCAATACGACTTTTTTGAAGAAAATCAGTCACAGCTCACAAAAACTTCGCATCAACAACATTCGAGGCAGTTTTAATGGCTCTGACATCCTGCGCGAATTTGAAGGCATCGCCAATATTGCAGAGAATATTGAAAGATTATTTAATATCCACGCGGGGCTGGGTTTTGAAGGTAATCTGACTCGTCTGGTGGCTGCTACCAATAACATTAACCCTTCAGGCCAAAAGTTTGAATCAAACGAAACCCAGCGACAACAAATACTGCTGGCACCAGCAAGAGCGATCAAATTTGTCCGGTCACAAGATGCACTGATTCTTAAAAAGGAGCTGGATGCACAGGTAAACAGGTTCAAGAACGAGATATTATTGGCTGCATTGATCGAAAACGTCAATGTCAGGGGGCGAATCATTGAGTATCTGATCGCAGGAGAAGATGAATGCCTACGCCAAGAAATCATCAATGCTCTTCAGAAGAGGACAAACGGCATTCCACAATTCAAGACAAAAAACAATCTGGGTGATTACACCAGAGCATTCAAAGAGTTTTTGACGGAAACGGATGTCAAAACGAAAATCATGATTCTCGACTCCAATCCAAAAGCATACAACCTTGACAAAATGCTTGAGTTTTTATCCTCTGAACGATCTGTTTTTATGTTTTATTTTGTTGGCATTGAACCAGCGCATATTGTCAATACGGTTCTGGTCTCAATGTTTCAGGAAAAATTATTAAAATCCACTATTTTGCTAAAACACTGGGCCGGCAGAAATTCAAGAGGTGTCAGCCAGTTTGAGGGTAAAACCATCAGCAATCTCATTCTGTCACCTGAAACGACGATCAATGAAGACAAATCCGTCGACTTTCTTTGTAAAGTTTTGGCACTGTAAACCATGCGTTTTAAGATACCAAAATAAATCGATTTAAAAGTAATCAATCGACGATGAAAGACCTTGACCACCAACATATCGTATTGGGCCTGTGCGGCAGCATTGCCTGCTACAAATCTGCCGAGCTTTGTCGCCTGCTGGTTCAGGCCGGGGCCACCGTGCAGGTGGTGATGACGCAGGCCGCCACACAATTCATCACGCCCATGACGATGCAGGCACTTAGCCAGCGGCCTGTTTTGTGTTCTCAATGGGATGTCCACACTGCCGACCCTCTGGCGCATATTCACTTGAGCCGCGAGGCCGATGTGTGTTTGATCGCCCCGTGCAGTGCAAACTTTATAGCAAAACTGGCGCATGGACAGGCCGATGATCTGCTCAGTCTGCTGTGCCTGGCGCGGCCCATCAGCGCAGTCCCGTTGTTGCTGGCCCCTGCCATGAACCCCGACATGTGGCATCACCCCGCCACGCAGCGCAACCTGGCCACGGTGGCCGCAGACGGTGCGACTGTTTTGGGGGTGGGGTGTGGCGACATGGCCTGCGGGCAAACCGGTGACGGCAGGATGCTGGAGCCTGCGCAATTGCTGGATGAGGTGATCGCCTGTTTGCAGCCCAAAGTGCTGGCCGGCAAGCGCGTGCTGATCACCGCCGGCCCTACCTTTGAGGCCATCGACCCCGTTCGCGGCATCACCAATTTGTCCAGCGGCAAGATGGGCTTTGCCATCGCACGGGCGGCCCGCGAGGCCGGTGCCATGGTCACCCTGGTGGCAGGGCCTGTCAGCCTGAATACACCGCATGGGGTGCAGCGGGTGGATGTCTTGTCTGCTTGCGAGATGCTGCAAGCCGTGTCCACACACATCGACCACGCAGATGTGTTGATTGCCACTGCTGCCGTGGCGGACTGGCGGCCCGTGACCGTGGCCAGTCACAAAATCAAAAAAGACACCGCTGTGCCGATGCAATCGCTCGTGCTGACAGAAAACCCCGATATCTTGGCAACCGTGGCACAGTCACCACGCGCCCTGCGCCGAGAGCTTTACTGTGTGGGCTTTGCCGCCGAGAGCCAAGACCTGCTGGCGCAAACACAGGCCAAGCGTGAACGCAAGGGGGTGCCGCTGATGGTGGGCAATATTGGCCCCGCCACGTTTGGGCAAGACAACAACACTTTGCTGGTGGTGGACGATGTCGGCCACCGCGAATTTTCAAATGCCCCCAAGCTGTCGCTGGCTCGCAGACTGATCGCGGAGATTGCTTGCAGGATGGGGGGGTAAAACGCTTTCGTGGCGTAGTTTCGATAATTTCAGATTTCCGCCAGAAATCTTAAATGGCACTGACGGCAGTCGTTTGGCTGTGGCTTCCAGCCGCTGATGCTGGCAAAGCGGCAAGATGCCGCTTCCACACGTGCCATTCCTGATTCCCATCATTCTGCTTTTTGACGGGTGCGGATCATCAGGAAGTCTGACCTTAGGTCAAGCCACCCCTGCCATTGCACGGTGTATCGTGAGCGCTTGCACACACTCAAAATGGTACATCCTGCCTGGCCCGCCATAAATCGACAGCCTGCTGCATATTGAGCCAACACTCGGCACTTGTCCCCAATAGCTTTTCAAGTCTCACAGCCATATCGCCGGAGAGCGCCTTGTGCTCATGGAGTAACTGTGCCAGTGTGACATGCGACACGCCCAGCAACTTTGCCATGCGGCTTTGGGTGATACCCAGGCCAGGTAGGATGTCCTCACGCAGGATGGTGCCAGGGTGTGTAGGTTTGCGGTTTGGATCTCGTAAAGTCTTCATGGGTGTGCCCGTAGTGGTCATCTTCAAATGCGTCACGTGACATAAATCGCCATGTGGTGCATATCAACAGGCTGGCAACAACAAGTCATAAAACCGAATCGCATTGCGACCGGCTTCCTTGGCCTGGTACATGGCGGCATCAGCCCACTTGAAAATATCTTCAGGGGTAGCCTGCTGCCCCCGGTAGAGCACCGCGCCGATGCTGGCCGACGAACGATGGGCCACTGTCTCGGGTGCCCGGGTCGGGTGTTTCACCTCAAGCAGATAGGGCACTGACAGGCTGATACGAACTTTCTCGGCGACAACACCCGCCTGCGCCGTCGCTTCAGACCGGTTTGCGCTGAGGTCGTCAAGCAGCACCACAAACTCATCACCGCCAAAGCGTGCCACGGTGTCGTTCTCGCGCACACAGCCCTTCAAACGATGGGCGGCTTCGATCAACAACAAATCACCCACCAGATGCCCATGCACGTCATTGAGCGGCTTGAAGTTATCCAGATCAAGCACCATCAGCGCACAGTGGCTATCTTTACGATGGCTGGCTGCGATGGATTGGTTCAAGCGGTCGTCCAGCAGGCGGCGGTTTGGCAGTTGGGTCAGCGGGTCATAAAACGCCAG
Organism: uncultured beta proteobacterium; assembly: GCA_903822205.1. Lineage (GTDB taxonomy): Bacteria > Pseudomonadota > Gammaproteobacteria > Burkholderiales > Burkholderiaceae_C > Rhodoferax. Next base: position 16,572 of record CAIJOK010000057.1, read on the forward strand.
TTGACGCACCTGGTCTTCGAGTTGCCGGCGCTCGGTGGTTTCGCGGGTGATGCCGTGGTAGCCGGTAATGACACCCTGGGCATCGCGCACCGGTTTGGATTGCACCTGGCCCCACAGCAGCCGCCCGTCCTTGCAGCGATGCTGCACCTCAAAGGTGATAGATTCATCCGGTTTGCCCTCCAGTTCAGTCTGTCGTCTCTTGGCCTGTACCTGTAGAACGGTCGCAATACCCTCTTTGGTCAACATTTCAAACACGTGCCGGCCCAGCACTTCGCTGGCATGGTAGCCACGCAAGCGCTGGTCGGCAGGGCTGATGTAGGTAATGTGCATACTGCTGTCGGCTTTCCAGACCACATCGGCAACATCTTCGGTCAGCAGGATGAAGTGCGCTGCATGGTCGCTCATTGTTTTTGCAACCTGATTGCGCTCAAGGGCCATGCTGGCAAGTTGCGCATCAAGCTTCGCCTGCAATTGCGCATAGGCCTGGTTGTGATCGGCTTCGCGCCGTTTTTCGTCCGAGATGTCGCTAAAGGTGCCTGCCAGCCGGTGCAAACCCGGTGTTTGCAAGACTTGGGCACCGCGAAACGCAAGGCAAGCGGGTCGGCCATCGCTGCCGACCAATTGGATTTCCAACTGCAAAGCCAAATGGCTGGCCATGGCCTGATCGAAAGCCGCTTGAAGGCGTTCACGACCGGCATCCCCCAGGGCTTGCATGAACGAGGCCGGAGAATTGACAAGACTCCCGGTCATACAAGCCAGAAGCCTCTGCGAGGCCTCGGGCACAAAGATCGAACTCTGCGCCGGATCGTATTCCCAATAGCCGACACCGCCGATACCGCCGATACCGCCGATTCGCTGGATGATGTCCAGTTGCCTGCCTTCAACGCTTTCAGAGCAGTTATTTGATTTCATGCATAGACCTCGGGTCGGTTAGGTACAGCAGCTCACGTTAAAAAACAGTCGTTCTCGCATTAATCGACATTTTTTATCGAAATTTAACACAAATGAAAAAGCACTCATGCACACATTCAATGCCACTGCGGGGTACGCGCTCTGGTCACCCTCTTACACCCTCTTACATCCTCTTACACCCTCCTATTTTTCTGGAAGCTGCTGCCGTGCGCCTATCGCCGTTATCGAGCAGTTGGCACGTTCCATGCAGGTCTGGCCGGTACAATTTTGGCTTCCATTTACAAGCCAAACATCATGATCACTGATACCCCCCTCACCAAGCCCATCCCCCCCGGTACGCCTGCCACCGAGCGTCCTCTTGTTGAGGACATCAGACTGCTGGGGCGCATTTTGGGCGATGTCATTCGCGAACAAGAGGGGGAAGCGGTGTTTGTGCTGGTCGAGCAAATTCGCCAACTGTCGGTGGCTTTTCGTCGCAATGCCGACCATGAAGCTGACAAAACCCTGGGCAAATTGCTCAAAAGCCTGAGCGACGACGATACGGTTCGCGTGGTGCGTGCCTTCACGTACTTCAGTCACTTGGCCAACTTGGCCGAAGACCGCCATCACATCAGGCGGCGTACCTTTCATGAGCGCGCCGGCCATTTGCGCACCGGCAGCATTGAGCTTGCTCTGCAACGCTTGCAACAAGCCGGTATCACCCCGGATGCGATAGGCCAGTCATTGGCCAACAGTTTTGTGTCACCTGTTTTGACGGCACACCCCACCGAGGTACAGCGCAAAAGCATTCTGGATGCCGAGCGCAACATTGCCCAGTTGCTGACCGACAGGGACGACATCCTGGCGCAGTCTGCGGTGTACGACGTGCCAGGCGATGCCTTGGTTGTGCGTGAGCTTGCCGCCAATGAGTCGCAATTGCGGGCGCGTGTGTTGCAGCTTTGGCAAACCCGATTGCTGCGGTTTTCAAAATTGACGGTTGCCAACGAGGTTGAAAACGCCATCAGCTATTACGAGTCCACCTTTTTGCATGAGATTCCCAAAATCTACACCCATCTTGAGCGTGCTCTGGGCCAGAGCGTGGCGCATGGCTTTTTGCGCATGGGGCAGTGGATAGGTGGCGACCGCGACGGTAATCCCAACGTCAACGCCCAAACCCTTGTCCATGCGCTGAGACGGCAAGCTGATGTGGCCCTGCGTCACTATCTGGCTGAGGTCTATCAGTTGGGTGCCGAGTTGTCGCTGTCGGTCATGCTGCTTGAGTTTTCAGCCGAAATGCAGGCGCTGGCGGCGTGTTTGTCGGGTGCTGATGACCACAGCGGGGATGAACCCTACCGATGCGCCTTGACCGGTATCTATGCCCGTCTGGCGGCCACCCTCAAGGCTTTGTCCGGTGGCGATGCCGCCCGCCATGTGGCCGTGCCTCAAGAGGCCTACACCTGTCCCAGAAAGTTTTTGGCAGACCTGCGGGTGATCGAGGCCTCCCTGTTGATGCAGCAGGCTGGCACGTTGGCCGCACAACGGCTACAGCCGCTGATTCGCGCTGTCGAGGTGTTTGGATTTCATCTGGCGACCGTTGATCTGCGCCAAAGTTCTGACCAGCATGAGGCTGTGGTCGCTGAGCTGTTGGCCGTGGCCCGCATTTGCCCTGACTATTCATCACAAGACGAGTCTTCCAAACGCAGCCTGTTGATGTCCCTGCTGACCGATGCCCGCCCCTTGCGCGTCCCGGATGCCCATTATTCTGCCCACACACAAAGTGAGTTGAGCATTTTTGAGACCGCCAAGCGGATGCGCTCGCAGTTTGGCAGCCAGTCCATTCGCCACTACATCATCAGCCACACCGAGACTGTCAGCGACTTGCTTGAGGTTTTTCTGCTCCAAAAAGAGGTGGGGTTGATGCGGGGCACACTGGACGCACAGGCTGTGTGCGACCTGATCGTGGTGCCTTTGTTTGAAACCATCGAAGACCTGCGCAATGCCGCTCCCATCATGCGCGAGTTTTATGCCCTACCCGGGGTGCTTGACCTGGTGCTGCGCTGCGGCCATGACCAGTATGGTGAGCAGGACATCATGCTGGGCTACTCTGACAGCAACAAAGACGGCGGCATTTTTACCAGCAACTGGGAGCTTTACCAAGCCGAGATCGCTCTGGTCGATGTGTTTGACCAGATCAACCTGCCATGTCGTGAATGCGCTGACACCGGTCAGGGCAAATTTATCCAGTTGCGGATGTTCCATGGCCGAGGCGGCACGGTGGGGCGTGGCGGCGGCCCCAGCTACGATGCCATTCTGGCGCAACCACCCGGCACAGTGCGCGGTCAAATTCGCCTGACCGAGCAAGGCGAGGTCATTGGGTCCAAGTACGCTAACCCCGAGATTGGCCGCCGCAACCTGGAGACCTTGGTGGCCGCCACCCTGGAGGCCACCTTGCTGCACCCCACCCAATCGGCCAAGCCGCCGTTTTTGCAGGCCGCAGTCGAGTTGTCTTTAACCAGCATGGCGGCCTACCGCCGACTGGTCTATGAAACGCCTGGCTTTAGCGAGTATTTTTTCAATGCCACGCCTATCCGCGAGATTGCAGAACTCAACATTGGGTCGCGTCCGGCATCGCGCAAGGCCACCCACAACATCGAAGACCTGCGTGCCATTCCGTGGGGCTTTAGCTGGGGCCAATGCCGTTTGATGCTGCCTGGCTGGTACGGCTTTGGCTCGGCCATTGAGCAGTTTTTGAACACGCCCGGCACACCTGGGGTTGATACGGCTACTGATACGGCTACTGATGCGGCTACTGATGCGGCTACTGGTGCCCACACCGACCGTTATCAGCAAAGGCTGGCTTTGCTGCAACAAATGGAACAGCAATGGCCGTTCTTCAAGACGTTGCTGTCCAACATCGACATGGTGATGGCCAAGAGCGACCTTGCATTGGCATCCCGCTACGCAGAGCTTGTCGGCGACTTGCATCTGCGCCAGACGATCTTTGGTGCCATCGAGGCTGAATGGCAACGCACGACCGATGCGCTGAGCCTCATCACCGGCAATGCTCAGCGGCTGGCCAACAACACCGCGCTGCAACGGTCGATCCGCCATCGTTTTCCGTACATTGACCCCCTGCATCACTTGCAGGTCGAGCTGATACGGCGCTACAGGGGGGGGCAAACCGATGAACACCTGAAGCGCGGCATTCATATCTCGATCAACGGCATTGCGGCGGGCCTGCGAAATACGGGGTAAATCGCATTTTTTTGAGGCAATCATCGGTGGATTGCCTCCTGTTTGTTGCTAAACTGTCAGGCATCAAACACGGTTGCACAGTGGCACAGTGGCACAGTCAGCCAGGTCAAACACAGGAGAGATGGCAGAGTGGTCGAATGCGCTGGACTCGAAATCCAGTATGCGAGAACATCGCATCTAGGGTTCAAATCCCTATCTCTCCGCCAGTTACCTAATAAAAATCAATAAGTTAGCTTGCGTTTTGTGGATGTGTTGGTCATCGCAACGTAACCGTTTAGACCCCCCTGGCCAAATGTTGTTATTTTTGCAAAGAAAAACAAGATCGTCATTCCCGCGAAGGCGGGAATCCAGTGTATTTGGGTGTTCAAGGATGCAAATGAGGTCTGGATTCCAGCCTGCGCGGGAATGACGGTAATGGGGTGTAAACGGTTACATCGTAACTGTTCGGAATTTATTTGATGTCCGTTTTTTGGGGACAAACGCTCTACTTTTTAAGTTCAACGTTGTTGGTTCCGTCTGCGCCCATATAAACCACAAGAAGGCTGACAGTTTTGCTTCCATGATTCAAGCCTCGATGTGTGGTGTTCATACTTTCCATCAGCGCTTCCCCTTTTTTGTAGATCCGTTTTCCAGAATCACCGTAATCTACTGACAACTCACCATCAAGTATGTATGCAAACATGGGTACTGGATGTCGATGCAATAAAGTTTCCACACCAGGCTCAATGGTAATGATGCTTGCCGTAATTTTTGCAGGACCCGTGGTCGGGTAGCGTATGACTTCATTTAACACAGTGGTACTTGTGGTAAGGAGTTCTTTAGAGGGGTAGGCCTGCGAGAAACCTGTGATCGGGATGGCCGTCAAGCAAAATAACAGCGCAAGAACTTGAGATGATTTGATGAACATGGGTATCACTTTGAACTCCTTATTGAATAAAAAGAAACTTCTAACTTCAGATTTTTTGATCCGGTTAGGGACAATGCCAAGTATTTTGAGAAATGTCTTGGCCCTTTGTAGGGGCGAATAAATTCTACGACAGTCAGATCGTGCCAATTTTGGTCTATCCATCACCTATTGACGAAAAAAAGCCCCATGGACGATGTTAACGTGAAACAAACAACCAGCGCGGGCAAGCTCTCAACGACCCAGAGGGTCTTGAATGATTTTTACCCTGTTGTATTCAACCGTGCTTAAACAAAGAACCCTGAAAACGCTGACGCACGCTCAAGGCGTTGGTCTGCACAGCGGGCAGCGTGTCGAAATCACCCTGCGCCCTGCACCGCCTGATACCGGCATCGTGTTTCACCGGATCGACCTGCCAAACCCCGTGACGGTCCCCGTGTCTGCGCTGGCCGTTTGCGACACCCGCATGGCATCCACCTTGGCCTGCGGCAATACCAAAGTCCACACCGTTGAGCATCTGATGTCGGCCTGCGCCGGTCTGGGTGTGGACAACCTGCATGTGGACATCACCGCCGCCGAAATGCCAATTTTGGATGGGTCTGCGGCCTCGTTTGTCTATCTGTTGCAAAGCGCCGGCATTTTGTTGCAGGATGCGCCCAGGCGGTTTGTTCGGCTGACCGACACGGTTGAAGTCCACCAAGACGACGATTCTGGTGGCAAATGGGCACGACTGGCCCCTTTTCACGGTTTTCGCCTGAGCTTTGAGATCGACTTTAGCCACCCTGCCGTGGACAACACACGCCAAAGCGTGTCCTTTGACATGGGCACAGGTTCGTATGCCAGAGACATCGCCCGTGCCCGCACTTTTGGCTTTACCAAAGACGTGGAGATGATGCGTGCAAACGGTCTGGCGCTGGGTGGCGGCCTGGACAACGCCATCGTGATGGATGACTACAAGGTGCTGAACGCCGGTGGTTTGCGGTACGACGATGAGTTTGTCAAGCACAAAATATTGGATGCCATAGGTGACCTTTACTTACTGGGCCGGCCCCTGCTGGCGTGTTACAGCGCTTTTCGCTCGGGACATGCACTCAACAACCTGTTGCTGCGCGAGCTTTTGTTACGGACGAATGCCTTTGAAGTGGTCACGTTTGACGATGACACGCAGGCACCTGTGGGCTTTGCTACCGTGGCGCGGGCCTGGTAGCCATGAGGAGACGACCATGCTGTTGATGCGCGCACTGGTGCTGATGCTGTTGTTAGGGGCTTTGGTGTCCTTTGCCTTGTATGTGGGCAGTGGGCAAATACGCTTTAAGCGCTATGGCTGGATTATCCTGAAAGGGGCTGTGCTGATGGCCTGCGGTTTTTTTGCCATTTTGATTCTTGAGCGCATTGTTTAAAAGTAGCTCTGAGAAACAAAACTTTCCTAGCCATTTATTGAGGTCAAGTATTCTCATCCGCTTGGGAACTTGGGTAGCAAACCTTGATCACCTCCACCTCACTGACCCGATCTGGCATGACCAATTGGAGGACATCGCCCTCATGGGCCTTGAGCAGGGTGCGAGCAATGGGAGATATCCAACTCACTTCGCCTGCCGAGCTATTGGCTTCATCAATACCCCTAATTTTGATGGTGCGTTCAATGTCCTGATCGTCAACGTAGGTGACAGTTGCACCAAAAAATATCTGCTTTTTTCCAAAGTGGATGGATGGGTCTGTCACAACGGCAATTGAAAGGCGCTTGGTCAAAAAACGAATTCGCCTGTCAATTTGACGAAGGAGTTTTTTTCCATAGTGGTAATCACCGTTTTCCGAACGATCCCCATTACTGGCTGCCCAATGAACCACCTCGACTATCTTTGGCCGTTCGTTCATCACTAAATCCTTCAACTCTTGACGCAGGGCCGCTACGCCGTTGGGTGTGATGTAGTTTTTCCAACCAGTGGGTATGGGCGGCATTTGACAATCATTGTCGTCAAGGTCACAGCCATCGTCATTCTCTTTGGTAAAGGCTTTATTCATGGGTGTTCTATCGTGTCAGACCGTTGGATGGTACTCAATTCCATCGACGCAATCCGTTGTGGCGGCATCGGATTCGCATGTTGGCTTACTGATTGTCTGTGCTGGCACGCCTAGCCGGGACCATGTTGCGTCAGTCCTAATCCCTTGATTTTCAACATAATCACCGAAAAATCATCGGTCCCACCGGCACGGCGTGACGCTTTGCAGGTATTCAAAAGGTCATCTTCAGAATGACCTGCCAGCAGCATGGCAATTTGCGTGTCACTCAAAACCTCGTTCAGTCCATCGCTGCACAGCAACAGGCGCTCGCCGGGCAGCCATTCGTGGCTGACGATATGCACTTTGAACGCATCATCGTCAGGGTCAGCCACAAACAAAGAGGTCAGCCCGTGCATAAAGCTGGCCGCATCTGCGGACTGCTCTGGCGCAATGTCGCCGTCATCCATCATGTCATTGAGCACACTGTGGTCACGACTTAGCAAGCGTACGTGGTGGCCATTTTTATCGCTGTGAAGCAGATAAGCACGTGAATCGCCTACGTTAAAAATGCCCACCTTGCTGCCAACAAGACGAATACCCACCAGCGTGGCGGCCATGCCATGCAACGCGGCGCTATGGGCCACATAGTCGTGACGCACCTGGTGCAAAAGGGTGGGTAGCGGTGTGCTGGCCTGCGCGGTGCTTAGCCGGTCTTTAACATCAAAATTCATAGCAAGCCGGATTTTGCCATACTATCAAATTAGTAGCTTGTTGATTTTTAATAATATTTTTGAGGCTGTTTTCAAATTTGCGTTTTGTTGTGCCATAAAATTATGTTGTGCCATGAA
>CAIJOK010000058.1 GCA_903822205.1 uncultured beta proteobacterium
AGACAGAAATTGCCAAAATACCGATCGACATATCGTCATGCAGCGCGGGCAAGCCCGCACCTACGGAGAATGCAGAAACATCGGTTGTAGGTGCGGGCTTGCCCGCGCTTGAATCGGTACTTTGGTAATTACCATCTCCCTAACCGTTTAGCCCCCCATTACTTCGGCCTCGACGGAACTTCGCTTTATGGCAATCAATTACTTGGGGCAGACTTCGTCATCATTTGCAGGGGGGTCTAAATGGTTACGTTACATCTGGCCACTGCTCGCCAACCACAAACAAACTCTCTGGCAATCGGTTGAAGTGTTGGTGCCCCTGACCGATACCCTCTGTCGCATCCACACTATTCACAAGCGCATCAAAAGTATTGTTGCCATATTGATCCAGCAATTGCCGCCACTCGGCATCAGCTTCATTGATATTGTCAATGTGCAATAGACACCCAGGAATTTGTTGGTGACGAATGCGGTTGATGGCGACAAACATCAATGTGGCCAAAGTACTCACCGGCATATACGACGCATCAAGCCCCACCCATTCAAATTGCTTGTCGCTCGCAAACTTCTTGATGCAAGCGGTTTTGCCAATGCCGGTCATGCCGGACAAAACCGGTATTTTCAGATTTACCAATGATTCGCTATCGACGACCGTGCCACTATTGTCAGCAAGATGTTTCCAACGCACCCCCTGAACATGGCTGTCATAAGCACTGGTCAGTGACTTGATCATTTTCTCAAAGCTCATTTTGATCTCCTGTCAATCATGATGACGGCCAAATAAACCGCTGGCCCTTGTCCTGCCACCTTACTCGTCTTCCTCATCATCGGCCAGTGCCGGCCATATTTCTTCAGGCATCAATGTTAGGGGCTTGCGGTGACCGGGTCGAATGGTGACTGACAGCGCATCGGCAAGGGTCAAAAAAAGTTGGCAGGCCTGTCAGGCGCGACAGTCCATCCAAAAAATGGCGCACCGACGTTTGTTCTGGGTCTTCGTCCAGTGCCCACCAGGGCTGTTCGAGGACCAAAACGGCATAGTTGGAGGATGTTTCCATGGTTGATTCCTTTGGGTTGTTGCAGGCGAATTGCCGTTGCACGATGAATGGTGAGGAATGGTATTGCATGGATGCGCCATAAAATGTCTGACGAATCACCTGAAAGAACGCCGTGTCCCAACTACCCCAACAAGACGGTATTGACCCAAGCACTCAGCGCAAATTTTCCAAAACTGAATTGACCGGTGCGCAGTCAGGCCGACTGAAAATGCTGAATCATCTGACATCTTCGGGTAAGGCTGCCAGTGCTGGATGCCGGCTGGAATTTGGTGGGCAACGGCTGGAGCCAGGCGCTGCCGGTTGCCGCCATTTTTGGCAATGTGGCCTGCGTCACCACGGTCTGGAAGTGGGATGCACCCAAAAACGGATGGCAGTTCTATTCACCCAGCATGACCGCGCAAGACCTGCAAGTCTATGCCACCAGCAAGGGCCACGGCGTGTTGAGCGAAATCGGTGCCGGCGAGGGCTTTTGGGTCGATCAGTCGTCAGAAAAACCATGGTACACGTAACTCGATCATGCGATCATGCGATCACTCTGTGAGACAATTCAACCATCGCTTTGATGGTTGGCCCGGGTGGTGAAATTGGTAGACGCAGGGGACTCAAAATCCCCCGCCGCAAGGCATGTCGGTTCGATTCCGACCCCGGGCATCATTCAGTCATTTCACAGCATTTCAAACCCCCTCAAACCCCGCATGTTTACTAGCATAGCGGGGTTTTTTATTGCTCACAGGGGTTCACGGCGTATCATCACATACCATCATAACGATGGTCTTCATGTTGGTATGTGCCAGCATCGAAAAACAAGATACCAACACGATTAATCGCACCCGACATTGGGTATGGAGGGTCTCAACGGTTACTTGGAAGGTGTTCAACGTGTCAAACTGTGGTGCGCAAAATATCGATGCCGTGGCGTGGTCACGTTGTAAACTGCCACCCATGAGCACCATCACCTTTGACACGCTGAAATTCGCCAACACGCTTAAAGAGGCCGGCGTACCTGACAGGCAGGCTGAGGCCGAGACGCGGGCGGTTGCTGATGCCTTTGCCGCGAATGCGCATGAACTGGCCACCAAGGGCGATTTGCTTGCAGTCAGATCAGAATTGAAAGCGGACATAGCCGCAGTCCGCGCAGACTTGCACGAGCTTGAACTACGCCTCACCATCAAGCTGGGCACATTCATTGCTGTCGCCGTGGCATCAACCGCAGCATTGGTCAAATTGCTATAGCATCATTCCATCCGCATCTTGGACAGCGTTTCATCACCCCCTCAAACCCCGCATGTTCACTGGCATGGCGGGGTTTTTTATTGCTTCATGGGCAGCCGTTCTGGCAACGACAACGCCGGTGATGTGCGCCGCACCGCCAGATCGCAGCACCCGGGCCGCAGTGTCAAGCGACGCGCCACTGGTCATCACATCGTCGATCAACACCACCCGTTTATCCTTGACCAGTGCGGCTAAGCCAGGCTCCAGTGCAAAGGCATTGTGCAGGCTCTTTAGCCGCTCTGCACGGTGCAGCGTGTGCTGGATGGGGGTGTCGCGGATACGCAGCAGCACATCAGATCGTGTTTTGCTGCCGCTCAGTTCGCGGGCCAGCAGCAGCGACTGGTTGTAGCCGCGCCATTGCAGGCGTTCTCGCGACAGCGGGATGGGCAGCAGCAGACTGGCCTGGTGGACGGCTTCCAAAACACCGGGCACTGTGCGCAGCAAGTCGGCCAAAATGCGCGCCAGGGCCGGCTGACTGCCAAATTTGTAGTCTGCGATCAGTCGGGACCAAGGGTAAGCGTAAGACACAGCCGCCAAGCAGGCATCCAGTGGGGGCGGGGTGTGCAGGCAGACACCGCAACGGATGACGGGGCCGGGCAACGGCAGGGCGCAGGTGTCGCAACGAACACAGGGCACCGCAAACTGACCGAGGCAATTTGCACAGATGGGCAGCGATGGCCAGGTGTGGCAGATGCGGCACTGGCTGGGCAGTTGACGTGCTGACAGGTCGAACAAGGTGGATAGGGCTGACAGAGCGGTGAATCCAAATTGACTAAACACAATAAATTTTATACTCAATAATGAGTCTGATTTATTGGCTGATGCACGTCTATCAAGCATGTTATGATATATAGCATGATTTATGTAGTAGGTAATTTATTTTTTATGTGAATAAAGCAGGGCTGTTATGTTTGAATCTGCCGAGATCGGTCACAAGCTGACCAAAACTGCCTACCGCGATGCTGTGCCGGCCCTGCGTGCGGCGCTGCTGCAAGCTCAGGTCAGTCTGTTTGAAAAACGCAAAACCCCCGTCGTGGTGCTGATCAGTGGGCAGGACGGTGCGGGCAAGGGCGAGACCATCAATGTGCTCTATGAATGGATGGATCCGCGTTTTATCTCGACGCTGGCTTTTTCGCAGCCCAGCGACGAAGAACGCGAACGCCCCCCCATGTGGCGATTTTGGCGGTCTTTGCCCCCCAAGGGGCGGGTGGGCATTTTTGCAGGGTCGTGGTACTCCGACCCCATCAGGGCACGCATTGCCGGTGAGATTTCGCTCAAAGAGCTTGATGCCAAGGCCGAGCAGATCAACCGTTTTGAGGCCATGCTGGTCCACGAAGGCGCTTTGGTGCTTAAGTTTTGGCTGCATTTGACCAAGGATGGGCAAAAGCGCCGATTAAAGACGCTGTCCTCTGACCCCCGCACCGCCTGGCGTGTCACCCAATGGAACTGGGACCGTCTGAAAACTTACGATAGTTTGCAAGAGGTGGCCGGCCATTTATTGCGCTTGACCAACACGGCTGCCGCACCTTGGGTGGTGGTTGAGGGCACGGATGACCTGTACCGTTCCATGACCGTCGGGCAGGTGCTGCTTGCCGCCTTGCAAGGAAAACTGGCCACATCGGACGCACTGCCCGCCACCGTGGCACCCATGGTGCGGGTGAACCTGGACGGTCGCAATGTGCTGTCTGAACTCGATTTGACGCACGCTCTGGCGGATAAGGCCTACAAGGACGAGCTGGCCCGCTGGCAAGGCAAACTGTCCGAGCTGGTGCGCGACCCCAGGTTTTTGGGGCGATCCTTGGTGTGTGCTTTTGAAGGCGCAGATGCCGCCGGCAAAGGGGGGGCCATTCGACGCATTGCCGCAGCGATGGATGCGCGTCAATACCAAGTCACACCGGTGGCGGCCCCGACTGAAGAAGAAAGAGCACAGCCGCATTTGTGGCGATTTTGGCGACACTTGCCGCGCCGTGGGCACGTGGCCATTTTTGACCGCACCTGGTATGGCCGGGTGCTGGTTGAGCGGGTAGAGGGCTTTTGCTCTGAGGCCGACTGGCTGCGGGCCTATGGCGAGATCAATGATTTTGAACACGAGCTGATCGAATCAGGCATCATTGTGGTCAAATTTTGGTTGCAGATCAGCCAGGCCGAGCAGCTTAAGCGCTTTAAAGATCGTGAAAAAGTCGCCTTCAAACGTTTCAAAATCACCCAGGAGGACTGGCGCAACCGCGAAAAATGGCACGACTACCAGCAAGCCATTTGCGATATGGTTGAGCGCACCAGCACGGGCGAAGCGCCTTGGACGCTGGTCGAGGCCAACGATAAAAACTATGCCCGCATCAAAATCCTGCGCACCCTGTGCCAGCGCATCGAGGCCGCTTTGCAGGCATCCGCAGCGGGGGCCGGATCGGATGCGGCATCAGACAAGGCCTGCGGGTCTGCATCCGGCCAAAAGGATTCAAAGGATTCAAAGGGGGCAAAAAAATCAAAACGCGACAAGGTCAAACAATAGCAAACAATAAATAAGCCGTCACCCTCCATGAGGAACAATATGCCCACTAACGCCCGCCCATCACGCACAAGCCACTATCCAATGTTTAATATCTCACTTATCCCATGCGCCTCAGCCCCACAGAACTGAACGCCCTGTGTGCCATCATGGGTGAGCTTGATCCTGCAGGCAGCATTTATCTGTATGGTTCACGTACCGACGATACGCGCAGAGGTGGCGACATTGATGTTTATCTGCAAGCCAGCCGGGTCATTGACTTGGAAACCCGCTTGCGAACCCAGTACCGATTGCAACAAGCTTGCGACACCCGCGTGGACTTGCTTGTCAAAAACCCGTCGCAACCCATACAGGCTATTCACCAAATCGCCGTTCAGCAAGGTATTTTGCTATGACCAAAGAACACTCCACGCTGCTTGCCAGCTTGCAGGCATGCCGGCAACGCATTGCCAAGCTTGGCTATTCCGTGCAAAAAAATGCTGCATTGTTTCCGCTGACCCCAGAAGTGCTTGCTGCGCTTGACGACGAACAAGAGGAGGCCATGGATGCGCTCATCTTGCGCTACTCGCAATGTGTTTCCATGATGCAGGAGCAAATTTTCAGGGGCATTGCTTACTTGGAGCAAGAAGACATCAGCGACAAATCCAACCGCGATAAAACTCTGTTGATGGAAAAGCTGGGGGCCATTCAATCTGCCGAAGACTTTGGGACGGCAACATTGCTGCGTAACAAGTTTTCGCACCATTACCCCGAAGAATCCGCCGACCAGATGGAGCGACTCAATCTGGTCATGGCAGAGGCCGTGTTTGTGGTGACATGCTTTAGCGAAATATGCACATACATCGAGCGCAAAGGCCTTGTAATTCCCATCAATCAAGCACAATCTGCGCAAATGGATGGATGTGAATAGGCCAAACCGATGAAACATAGATAAATTTATGAAGTAAGGAGAAGGATGTGACCATTTATTGTTTTAACGATAATACCCTGCAAGCAGTCAATATAACTACGTTTACCAATGAAAATATTCAGGAGCGTCAAAATTTACAAAATGCACTGAAGCGTCAAATTGACGTGATTGCGCCAGATTGCATGGTTATCGCTGAAGAGTTTTGTGAATGGGAGGATGCACAGCGGCGTATTGATTTATTGGCTATTGCGCGTGACGGAGCACTGGTTGTTATCGAACTAAAACGCGATGATGGTGTGCATATGGAATTGCAAGCGATCAGGTATGCTGCAATGGTCTCAACCCTGACATTCAGTCGTGCAGTACAAATTTATCAAAAGTACTTGGATAAGAATAAAATAAATTTGACACAATCCGATGAGGATATTGACGCTCAGAGCAGGTTGCTAAAATTTATGAACTGGGAAGAACCCAAGGAAGAAGATTTTGCGCTGGATGTCCGCATCATTTTGGTTTCGGCTAATTTCTCAAAAGAACTTACAACATCGGTGATGTGGCTCAACGAAAGAAACATTGATATTCGATGTGTTCGTTGGGTTCCTCATAGACTTGGTGATCAAATTCTAATAGATGTCCAACAAATTATTCCTTTACCAGAAGCTGAGAGCTATCAAGTCAAAATCAAACAACAATCTGAAGAACGAAGAGATGCGCGTAAAATGATAAAAGATTATACAAAATATCATTTTAATGGCTTGGACTACAACAAAAGACAATTGGTTTTGGCTGTCATCCAAAGTTGGATTGATAAAAATAAGCCACAAACTTTTGACGATTTATTGAAGGCATTTCCTCAAACAATCCATACAGGTGGGTTGTTTGTGCCTGTTGCAAATATAAAGACGCAAGATCATTATCGTTTTTTTCTTGAAGAAAATGAAGTTACGTTTCAAAATACAAACTATGCAATTTCAAATCAATGGGGCATAAACACCATTCAACCTTTTCTTGATTGCGCAAGAAAATTGGGTTTTGCAATCAATGAAATTGGTTAATGTAATCAGTAATCATATTTACATATTAGAACTAACGCTATGGACCAACTTCTTATTCGTGGCGGTCGCCCACTGACGGGCACCGTGACCATCTCGGGGGCCAAAAATGCTGCACTGCCTGAGCTTTGTGCCGCCCTGCTGACCACTCACCCCGTCATGCTGTGCAATGTGCCCAGCCTGAAGGATGTCAGCACCATGCTGGCCTTGATCCGCAACATGGGCGTGACCGCCGACCCGTCTGACGATGGTACGGTGCGCGTCAACGCCAGCGCCTTGACCACGCCTGTGGCTCCTTACGATTTGGTCAAAACCATGCGCGCGTCGGTGCTGGCATTGGGGCCCCTGCTGGCGCGCTTTGGTCAGGCCCGAGTGTCTTTGCCTGGCGGCTGTGCGATTGGCTCGCGCCCTGTTGATCAACACATCAAGGGACTGACGGCCATGGGGGCCGAGATCACCGTAGAGCACGGCGACATCGTAGCCCGCCTGCCAGCAGGTCACACAAGGCTAAAGGGTACACGCATCGCCACCGACATGGTCACGGTCACTGGCACTGAAAACTTGTTGATGGCCGCCACCCTGGCCGAGGGCGAAACCATCCTTGAAAACGCCGCCCAAGAGCCTGAGATCATCGACCTGGCCCAGATGCTGATCCAGATGGGGGCGCAGATCGTTGGCCACGGCAGCAGTCACATCCACATTTGGGGCGTTCCACAACTGCATGGCTGCACCCATCAGGTGGTGTCAGACCGCATCGAGACCGGAACGTTTTTGTGTGCGGTGGCCGCAACCGGAGGCGATGTGCTGGCCAGGCATGGCCGCATCGACCACCTTGAGGCGGTGCTTGAGAAACTGCACGATGCCGGTGTCACGGTCACAGCGGTGGGGGGCGGCATTCGCGTTCAGTCCAATGGCGCGGCCAGTCTGAGGGCGCAGAGCTTTCGCACCACCGAGTACCCCGGGTTTCCAACCGACATGCAGGCCCAGTTTATGGCGCTGAACTGCGCAGCCCAGGGCACGTCCCACGTGACCGAAACCATCTTTGAGAACCGCTTTATGCACGTCGATGAGCTGGTGCGACTGGGTGCCAATATTCAGATCGACGGCAAAATTGCGCTGATCGAGGGGGTTCGCCAGTTGTCAGGGGCTACCGTGATGGCCACCGATCTGCGGGCCTCGGCCAGTCTGGTGATCGCAGGGCTGGTGGCCGATGGTGAAACCCGGATCGATCGTGTTTACCATCTTGACCGAGGCTATGACCGAATGGAAAACAAACTGTTTGCTTTGGGTGCGGACATTCAACGGGTTCGCACATGATGATCACCCTGGCCCTGTCCAAAGGCCGTATCTTTGAAGAAACCCTGCCGCTGCTCCAAGCTGCCGGCATCACGGTGCAGGATGACCCCGACACATCCCGCAAGCTGATCCTGGCCACCGACCATCCTGAGGTGCGTTTGCTGGTGGTACGCGCCACCGATGTGCCCACCTATGTGCAGTATGGGGGGGCTGACATGGGCATTACGGGTAAAGACACTCTGCTTGAGCACTGTTCAACCGGATCGGGGGCCGGCCTGTACCAGCCGCTGGATTTGCAGATCGCCAAATGCCGCATCAGCGTGGCGGTGCGATCGGACTTTGACTATGCGTCAGCCGTCCAAAAAGGCTCACGTCTGACGGTGGCCACCAAATACGTCGCCATTTCTCGCGAATTTTTTGCATCCAAGGGTGTTCACGTCGATCTGATCAAGCTCTATGGCAGCATGGAACTGGCTCCGCTGGTGGGTATGGCTGATGCGATCGTCGATCTGGTGTCCACCGGCAACACGCTCAAGGCCAACAACCTCGTTGAGGTCGAGCACATCATGGACATCAGTTCCAAGCTGGTGGTCAGCCAGTCTGCGCTTAAGCTTAAACAGGCCCCCATTCGACGCATCATGGATGCGTTTGCGCAGGCCTCCAAACCCTATCACGCTATTGCTGAATGAAGGGCGCTTGTGTTCACCATGCGGGTAAACTGTGAGCACGAGTCCCATCGTTTTTGATGATGCACTTGAGCAGCGCTTCACTATCAAGCTGGGTGCGTTCATCGCTGTGGCCGTTGGCGTGCTTATCTCCGTCTTGCGCGTCCCGCACTGACGGGTGACGCGAGGGTTCCATGATGCGCCCTTGGGCGACAATGCCGGCCATTTTTGCCGGTCTTTACCAGGGGTGACGTTTTTGAGTGATAGTGATCAGGATGATGTAGCCGGTTTGGCACTGTCTGCGTTTGACCAATTGGTGACCAACACCAGCGGCTTCAGATCGCGCCCGGGGCAGCGCATGATGGCAGAGCGCATTGCCCAGGCTTTAAGCAGCGTCACCTTGGGCGACCACCCCAGCCCGGACAAGGCCATCGCCGTCATTCAGGCCGGAACCGGTGTCGGCAAATCCGCTGCCTATTTGTCCACCACAGTTGCCATGGCCCTACATCGCCAAACCCGCGTGGTGGTATCGACAGCCACCGTGGCCCTGCAAGAGCAACTGATGACCAAAGACCTGCCTGCACTCGCCACTGCGCTGGATGTGCCCATTGTTTATGCCCTGGCCAAAGGACGGGGTCGCTACGTTTGCAGGTTCAAACTGGAGCGTCTGACGGGTCTGGAGGGTGATCTGGCCCAGGAGTTGTTTGGCATGGATGCAGAGGTCCCTCCTGAACCGCCCAACGCTTTTGTCAAACCAACCAAAGGCTCTGACTGGCATAACCCCCTGGCCCGCCGGATGCGGCTGTATGGTGATCTGGCAGAGTCGCTGGCGCGTGGCCACTGGGACGGCGACCGCGACAGTCTGGCCTTGCAGCCTGATTCATCCGATTGGTCAGCAGTGGCTGCCGAGCGCCATACCTGCACCGCCCGTCATTGCCCCAACTTTAGAGATTGTTGCTATTACAGCGCCCGCCTCAAACTGTCCGAGGCCCAGGTGATCGTGGCCAACCACGATCTGGTCTTGGCCTCCATCGGCATGAAGTCTCTGCCTGATCTGGACAACTGCCTGCTGGTTTTTGACGAGGGCCACCATTTGCCTGCGGTGGCGCTGGATCAGTTTTCGTGCAGCATGGACTTGAGTAATTTGCGCTGGATCGAAAAACTGCCCACGCTGGTGGCTGAGGTCTGTCAAAAGCTGGGGGTGTCTGCTGTGCAGGATGCCGCCACCCTGGCGCAACAGCTCAGGATAGCCTTGCAGGATGTGGGCCGCATGGCGACCGGCCTGCTGACCGCAGCCGATAACGGTTTTGATACCGTCCATCGCTTTGCGGACGGGGCGCTGGATGCGAGCCTGCACGAGCCTATCGCTCTGGTACAAAGACTGGCATCCGGCCTGTTGCTGGTGTTTGAAGCACTGGCCACCGAGATCAAGGCACGCACCAAAGAAGACCCCTCTCAGGCCAGCAGTGGGTCGGTCATGCTGGCCGGTCTGGGGCTGTTTGCCGCACGGCTAAAAGGAGTGACCGGCACGTGCAGGTTGCTGCTACAGCACGATCCCCAGCCATTGGCCAAATGGCTTAAATCCAGCATCCACGGGGGCCTGGTCTATCTGAGCGCCCATGCGTGTCCTATCGTGCCAGGCGACCTGCTGCGTTTGCACCTCTGGAGCCAGGTGCGTGCTGCGGTCATCACGTCGGCTTCGCTGAACAGTTGTGGCAGTTTTGACTATTTTCTGGCTGAGGCCGGGTTGGACGATCTGCCCCATGCCTCTACCCTAGCCGTGGAAAGTCCATTTGACTACCACCTGCAAGGCCAGTTGGTCGTCGTGATGACGGCCTCTGACCCCAAGCAGGTGGCAGCCTACACCCAGGAGATGGTGGCCGAACTGCTGCAAGATGTGCGGCAGGTTCAACACGGTGCCTTGGCCCTGTTTACCTCACGCGTTCAAATGCAGGCAGCGGTGGATGCCCTGGATGCCGACTTGCAAGAACGCGTGCTGGTCCAGGGCCAAATGGCACGCACCCGTTTGCTGAGCGCCCATCAGGCCAGGGTGGAGTCCGGCCAGGCATCCATCATCTTTGGCATGCAGTCTTTTGGTGAGGGTCTGGACTTGCCCGGTACCCTGTGTGAAACCGTCTTTATCGCCAAGCTGCCTTTTGCGTCACCGGCTGACCCCGTGGCCGAAGCCAGGTCCGAGTGGCTAAAACGCGAAGGCCGCGACCCCTTCTCTGAATTGGTTGTGCCAGCCACGGGCATCCGGCTGCTGCAGTGGACGGGGCGTGCCATTCGCACGGAGGAGGATTTGGCACGGGTGATCTGCTACGACAAACGGCTGCTGACGACGGCCTTTGGCAGGCGCATGTTGCAGGGACTGCCGCCCTACTTGGTGCTGCGCAGGACGGCCGGTGACGCTCAACCCGAACAGGGTTGATGCGACGGGTGTCCATGCGCTGCCGCATGGACATAGCCTCTCTCTTTCACGGGGGGTGGTTAGAATTCAAGCGATGTTCAAGGTGTTTGAACATGCCTTTTTCTGACATCTGACACCCGTGCAAATCACACGCCCTGCAGGCATCTTGTATGCACTTCGCAGGCACATAGCATCGTCAGCCCCCCCTCAAGGATTCTCATGAAATGCGTCGATGATTTTCGCCTGTTGTTCGGTCACCGCGAGTACGTGCCGATCATGGTGGGCGGCATGGGGGTCGATATTTCAACGGCAGAGTTGGCGCTTGAGGCGGCCCGTCTGGGCGGTATCGGTCATATCTCGGATGCCATGGTCAATGACGTGTCTGACCGGCGTTTTGACACCAGCTTTGTCAAGGACAAGACGCGGTTCTACAAGTACAACATCCATAATGCCGACAAATCCGACATCAAGTTTGACTTGGATATTTTGGCCGAGGCCACCCGCCGCCACGTCGGTGCCACCATGGAGGCCAAACAGGGTGACGGCCTGATTTTTGTCAATTGCATGGAAAAGCTGACGATGAACAGCCCGCGCGAAACCCTACAGGTTCGCATGGCATCGGCGCTGGATGCGGGCATTGACGGCCTGACCCTGAGCGCCGGCCTGCATCTGGGGTCTTTTGGCTTGATCGCCGATCATCCACGCTTTCGGGATGCCAAGCTCGGCATCATCGTGTCGTCGCTGCGTGCCCTGCAGTTGTTTTTGCGCAAGAATGCCCGCCTTCACCGTTTGCCTGATTTTGTGGTGGTCGAGGGTCCATTGGCCGGCGGACACCTGGGCTTTGGCATGGACTGGGGACAATATGATTTGGCCACGATCGTGGCCGATGTCATTCGGTATGTACAGGCCGAGAACCTGCCTGTCGCCGTGATCGCTGCCGGCGGTATCTTTACCGGCAGTGATGCCGTGGCCTTTTTGCAATCGGGGTCAGCCGCCGTGCAGGTGGCCACGCGCTTTACGGTGTCTCGGGAATGCGGCCTGCCTGACGATGTCAAGCAGCATTACTTCAGGGCCAGCGCAGGCGACATTGAGGTCAACACCATATCGCCCACAGGCTACCCCATGCGCATGCTTAAAAGCTCTCCTGCCATCGGCGACGGAATCCGCCCCAATTGCGAGTCTTATGGCTATTTGCTCGATGGCTCTGGCAATTGCGCTTA
Source organism: uncultured beta proteobacterium (assembly GCA_903822205.1). Classification (GTDB taxonomy): domain Bacteria; phylum Pseudomonadota; class Gammaproteobacteria; order Burkholderiales; family Burkholderiaceae_C; genus Rhodoferax. The sequence goes on from CAIJOK010000058.1 coordinate 12,384, forward strand.
CGTGACGGCCTACAACCGCGAGCTTGCTTTGCACCCTGATGGCAAAAACATCGCGGTCATGGACAAGACCTGTCTGTGTACCCAGATGCGCAATTTCAAACTTTGGACTTGCGGTCACACCACTTACCGCCTGAAGGATACTTCACGGCCCCTGTCTGACGGCGGCTATCAATTGTTGAGTGCCGAACACGTCTTCAAGGACTACCAGTTCAGCGTCGATCAGCAGATTGCCCTGCCGGCCTGATAAGCCACCCCTCTTTCATTTTTGTTTTTACTTGTCGTTTTTACTTGTCGTTTTTACTTGATTGGAGTCCTCACCATGAGCAAACAGCCCGTCCGCGTTGCCGTTACCGGCGCAGCAGGTCAAATAGGTTATGCCCTTTTGTTTCGCATTGCCGCAGGCGGCATGCTGGGCAAAGACCAGCCCGTGGTTTTAAGCCTTCTTGAGGTTCCCATGGACAAGGCCCAGCAGGTATTGCAAGGCGTGGTGATGGAGCTGCAAGACTGCGCGTTTCCGCTGTTGGCCGGTATCGAGACACACAGCGACCCCATGACGGCCTTTAAGAACGTGGACTATGCCCTGTTGGTAGGCTCTAGGCCCCGTGGACCGGGCATGGAGCGTTCTGAGCTTTTGGCCGTTAACGCTGAGATTTTTACCGCCCAGGGACGCGCCCTGAATGCCGTGGCCAGCCGTTCGGTACGGGTGCTGGTGGTGGGCAACCCTGCCAACACCAACGCTTACATCACCATGAAGAGCGCGCCCGATTTGCCCCGCCAAAACTTTACCGCCATGCTGCGGCTGGACCACAACCGGGCCTTAAGTTTATTGGCCGCCAAAACCGGCAAAGCCGTGTCTGACATTCAACACATGGTCGTTTGGGGCAACCATTCGCCCAGCATGTACCCCGACTACCGCTTTGCCACCCTCGGCGGGGCGAGCGTTCGGGACATGATCAACGACCACGACTGGAATGTGCATACCTTTTTGCCCACGGTGGGGCAGCGGGGGGCCGCCATCATCGCGGCACGCGGGGTGTCCTCAGCGGCTTCAGCCGCCAATGCCGCCATCGACCACATGCGTGACTGGGCACTGGGCAGCGACGGCAGATGGGTGACGATGGGCATTGCATCAGACGGCCAATATGGCATCCCCAAGGACACCCTGTTTGGCTTTCCGGTAGTGTGTTCCAACGGCCAATACCACGTGGTTGAAGGCTTGACGATCGATGAATTTAGCCAGACCTGCATCCACAAAACCCTGCAAGAGTTGCTGGATGAACAGGCCGCCGTGGCCAACCTGTTGCAGCCCTCGTTGTTTTGAATACCGCCGCATTCTGACCGCAGGGCGTTCCCCATCCACCCCCTCTCTGTCCACGTCCACCCATGCAGCATCCACGCAGCGTCCTGGTGAACGCCGCAGGTGGCGTGTCTTTGCCGGTGTGCGACCACTACTGCGGCACCGAGGCCCGCATCCTTAAAAGCCTAGCCTTGCAGGCTGATCTCATGGCCCAGTGGGGCGCATGTGTGATGGATGTCACGATGGACTGCGATGACGGCGCACCCGCAGGTGCAGAGCGTGATCACGCCCTGATGGTGTGTGATTTGGCCCGTCAAGTGTTTAGCAGGGACCGCAAGGCACACGCCGCAGGTGGTGTGCTGCCCAGGATAGCCACCCGTGTTCACGCCGTTGGTCATCCGGCTTTTGCGCAGGACATTCAGACGGTGGTGGGGGGCGCGGCTGACGTTTTGTGCCACGTGATGATCCCGCAGGTGCAAACCCTAGCAGATGTGGAGGCTGCTGTGCAGGCCGTGGACCAGGCTTGCGCGCAGTCCTCTCGTCCCACCACATGGCAACCTTTGCCCCTGCACGTGCTGGTTGAATCGCCGACCGCCGTGCAGCATGTCTTTGCTATAGCAGCACACCCCCGCGTGCAATCGATCAGCTTTGGGCTGATGGACTTTGTGTCAGCGCATGGCGGGGCCATTCCGGCATGCGCCATGTCGGTGTCCACCCCCGCCCATCCGACCGATCTGGATCAATTTCATCACCCCCTGGTGGTGCAGGCTAAGCTGGCCATTGCCAGTGCCTGTCACGCCTGGCATAAGGCGCCATCGCACGGTGTCGTGACCGAGTATGGCGACGCTGACGCGCTATTCTCTGCGGCCAGTCTGGCTTGTCGTGCTTTTGGTTTTACCCGCATGTGGAGCATTCACCCCGACCAGGTGCGGCCCATCCTGGCTGCTTTTGCACCGCCTGAGGCAGAGATTGCGCAGGCCAGCCACATCATCAGGGTAGCGGCATCTGCGGACTGGGCTCCGGTTGCTGTGGCAGGCAGGCTGCACGACCGCGCCAGTTTCAGGTACTTTTGGCAGGTGCTTGAGCGTGCGTTTCAAACCGGACGACTGCCCCCCGATGACCCCGCTTGTCGTTTCTTTGTGGCCTGATGCCGCTCTCCATGCCACCTGGATGCCACAGGCCGTGGCACAAACTTACGAACTTAATACAAATCATCCTTTGACTTATTGTGTTCATAACGTATCAACAAGGAGTGTTGCCATGATGCCCTTTACCCTTACCTTTACCCTTGGCTTTACCTTGATCAAGTCACCTTGCTTCAACCGCTGTTTGCTGTGTCTGTTGATGTTGGCGCTGCCAGGCCTGCTGACTGCCAAAACGGTGCAGCCCTCACACAGCAAAAAGTCCGCGCATGTCAAAAAGACCGCCAAGCGTTCTTTGCCAACGGCCAGTCGAGCGGCCACAAACATATCGGCCGCTCCTTCTCTGCGGCCCATGAGCACATCGGTCAAGTTCAAACGCGGGTCCAAGCGCAAGTCTGCGGGTCTTGTTTTAGAGCCTCACAACAACGACGACAGTGCCATCGCTGACACCCCTTTGGCCGCGACAGAGCTGGCGTTGGCCAGTCAAATCGATGTTGGCAGTACGCCGTGTGAGCTGGGTACCGTGATCACAATCAAGCCTTCAAGCGTGTCACAAGGCTATTTTGATGTGCAGGTACAGGACCAGGTCAAGGGTAAGGTTGTCGCTCAAGCCCAGACTTACCACATGGCACCGGTTCAAACCCGTACCGGTGTCTTGCAGATCGAAGACCCCAAGGCGGGGGTTGCGTGGCTACAGTTGGCAAACAAGTCCATGCTGATGCACCAAAAACTGGGACAGCGACTGACGGATGCCTGCGTCAGCCTTGCCCAGGCCGCTCGGTCGCCGTTTTTGGATGCCGCCCAGATGCAAAGCCTGCTGGACGATGTGCCCGCAGAGACGGTGACCCGTGCTATGGCAGATACCGTGGTCGCAGCACCCGATAACGATGCTGTCCAGCCCTATGATTTGGCCCTTCCACACATGTCGTTTACTATAGAATGAATAGCTAAAAGTGCTCTATTCATGCGCTCTATCGCCTTTTTAATCTTTTGAGGATGACTCATGCTACAAGCCTACCGCACCCACGCCGCCGAACGCGCTGCACTGGGCATTCCACCTTTGCCCCTGTCAGTCCAACAAACTGAACAGTTGCTGGCGCTGCTGCAAGCGCCCCCTGCGGGCCAGGACGAGTTTTTGCTGGATTTGATCACGCACCGTGTGCCGGCGGGGGTGGATGATGCCGCCCGCGTCAAGGCCGGTTTTTTGGCTGCGCTGGCCCGTGGTACCGAAACCTGCGCCCTGATCAACCCTCAACAAGCCACCACACTCTTGGGCACCATGCTGGGAGGGTACAACCTGACGGCACTGATCGAACTGCTCACGGTTGATGCGGTGGCTGCCACTGCCGCAGAGGCGTTGAAACACATTCTGCTGGTGTTTGACCAGTTTCACGATGTCAAGGCACTGGCCGACAAGGGCAATGTTCACGCACGTGCCGTGCTGCAAAGTTGGGCTGACGGCGAATGGTTGACCAGCCGCCCAGTGGTGCCCCAGGTCATCACGCTCACTGTGTTTAAGGTCACGGGCGAGACCAATACCGACGATCTGTCGCCTGCACCCGATGCCTTTAGTCGCCCGGACATTCCGCTGCACGCCCTGGCCATGCTCAAAAACAAGCGCGATGGCATCACGCCTGAGCAAGACGGTGTTCGCGGCCCGGTGGCGTTTTTGCAGGAACTCCGTCAGCGGGGTCACCCTGTAGCCTATGTGGGCGATGTGGTGGGTACGGGGTCAAGCCGCAAGTCCGCCACCAACAGTGTGCTGTGGTTTATCGGCCAGGATATTCCACATGTCCCCAATAAACGCTTTGGCGGCGTGTGTCTGGGTACCCAGATTGCTCCTATTTTTTACAACACCATGGAAGATGCCGGTGCCCTGCCCATCGAGGTCGATGTCTGCCGTCTGGCCATGGGCGACACCATTGAACTGCACCCGTATTTGGGTTTGGTGACCGCAGGCGGCCAGACGCTGGCCACCTTTCAACTGAAGAGCGAGGTACTGCTGGACGAGGTTCGAGCGGGTGGGCGCATTCCGCTGATCATCGGCAGGGGACTGACCGCCCGGGCGCGGGCGGCGCTTGGCCTGCCGGTGTCCACCCTGTTTAGACTGCCGCAAAACCCAGAACCAACACGCCACGGCTTTACCCTGGCGCAAAAAATCGTCGGCAGGGCTTGCGGATTGCCGGAGGGGCAGGGCGTATTGCCTGGCACTTACTGCGAACCCAAAATGACCAGCGTGGGGTCTCAGGACACCACCGGCCCCATGACGCGCGACGAACTCAAAGACCTGGCCTGCCTGGGCTTTAGTGCTGACCTGGTCATGCAGTCGTTTTGCCATACCGCCGCCTATCCAAAGCCCATCGATGTCAAGATGCACCATGAGCTGCCGGCCTTTATCAGCCATCGGGGCGGCGTGGCGCTGCGCCCGGGCGACGGCATCATCCACAGTTGGCTGAACCGCATGTTGCTGCCAGACACCGTGGGAACGGGCGGTGACAGTCACACGCGCTTTCCTGTGGGTATCAGCTTTCCGGCGGGGTCTGGCCTGGTGGCCTTTGGGGCCGCGACCGGTGTCATGCCGCTGGACATGCCCGAAAGCGTGCTGGTGCGTTTTAAGGGCATCATGCAGCCCGGCATTACGTTGCGTGATCTGGTCAATGCCATCCCGCTGTATGCCCTGCGTGCAGGGCATTTGACTGTGGCCAAGCAGGGCAAGGTCAATGTGTTTTCAGGCCGCATTCTTGAGATCGAAGGCCTGCCAGACCTCAAGGTTGAGCAAGCCTTTGAACTGACCGATGCCTCTGCCGAGCGCAGCGCTGCGGCCTGCACCGTGCAGCTTAACCCTGCACCTGTTCGCGAATACCTGACCAGCAACATCGCCCTGTTGCAGTGGATGGTGGCCCATGGCTACGCAGATGCCCGCACGCTGGGCCGCCGCATTGCCGCCATGCAGGACTGGCTGGCGCACCCGCAATTGCTGCGGGCCGATGCTGATGCAGCTTATGCCTGTGTGATCGACATCGATCTGGCGGACATCACCCAGCCCATCGTGGCCTGCCCCAATGACCCCGACGATGTCAAAACCTTGACTGAAGTGGCCGGCGCGCCCATCGACGAGGTCTTTATCGGGTCGTGTATGACCAACATCGGGCACTTCAGGGCAGCGTCCAAGCTGCTGGAGGGCCAGCGCGATCTGCCTGTCAAGCTGTGGATGGCCCCACCCACCAAAATGGACGCAGGGCAGTTGAATCAAGAGGGGCATTACGGCATTTTGGGCAGTGCCGGTGCTCGTATGGAGATGCCGGGTTGCAGCCTGTGCATGGGTAACCAGGCGCAGGTTAAGTCGGGGGCCAGGGTGTTTTCAACGTCCACCCGTAATTTTCCGAACCGTCTGGGCAAAGACAGCCAGGTCTATCTGGGCAGTGCCGAGCTTGCCGCCATCTGCGCCCGTCTGGGCCGCATTCCTAGCCTGGCTGAGTATTTGGCCCACATGCGTGTGTTGACCGCTGCTGCGGGCCAGATTTACCAGTACCTTAACTTTGACCAGGTGCCTGAGTACGCCCAGACCGCGTAGCCCGTATGAAGCGAAGCGAAATGCGGGAAGCCCCTACCCGAATGCCCTGGATACATGGCAGTTGTAGCCCCCACCCTGATCGTCATCTTGGTGCCAGAACTTGAGTCATTAAAAATAAATTACATGCGTTATATTTACGATGCATTCCGCAATAATGCGCGTATCTCTTGCATAAGATGCTATTATTTTGTTACTTATAGGGTAGTTAACTTTTTATAGGTTGTTGATCCGATGAAAAAAATTGTGGTGATGGGTGCGACCGGCTTTGTGGGGTGGCACGTCTGTGAAAAACTGGCGCGCCAGGGCTGGCACATCACGGCCCCCGTGCGGCGTTTGTCTGATGCCAAAGGCATTTTGCATTTGCCCACGCTCACGGTGATGGGTGCTGACGTTCATGATGCCCAAGCGTTGGCACGGGTTGTCGAGGGTCATGAGGCAGTTGTCAATCTGGTGGGCATTTTGCACGGCAGCCTGGCTGATTTTGAACAGGTGCATGTGGCCCTGCCCAAAAAAATAGCCCACGTTTGCGCATCGGCGGGGGTTCAGCATATCGTGCATATCAGTGCTTTGGGGGCTGATGCCCTACAGCCCGACAAGTTGCCGTCTCTTTATCTGCGCACCAAGGGCGAGGGCGAGGCCGTGCTGATGCAGGCAGCAGTGGGCGCTTGTGCAGACCGGGCCGGCAGGGCGGGGTTTGATTTGACAATTTTGCGCCCGAGTGTGGTTTTTGGCGATGGCGACCAGTTTTTAAGCCTGTTGGCCAGACTGCAAGGGTTCTTGCCGGTGTTGCCTCTGGCCTGTGCTGAGGCGCGCTTTCAGCCGGTCTGGGTCGAAGACCTGGCCACTGCGGTGGTTCGCAGCTTGGACTGCAACGCATGTGTGACGGGCATTGCAGGCCAATCAGGCGGATCAGCACTGGAATCAGCACTGGAATCAGCACTGCCGTCGCCCCGCGTGATCGAAGCCGTCGGCCCCGATGTGTTCACCCTGCGCCAGCTTGCACAGGCAGCAGCGCGAATGAGCGGGATGGCGGATGGCCGCCCCGTCATGGGCCTGCCGGATTGGGCGGGCCGTTTGCAGGCCATGCTGATGGGCCTGTGGCCGGGCGTACCGATGATGAGCATCGACAACATCAACTCGATGAAGGTCGCATCCATCGCCACCGGCCACCTGCCCACGCTGTCGGCCTTGGGCATTCGTCCCACCGGCGTGCAGGCCATCGCACGTGGCTTTTTACAGCCGTAGGGGTTCAACGGCAAATTCATGCTCACTTTTGACCTGTTAAAGACCGACCCCGCCTGCGGCCATTACCCCGGAACCCATGCCCGCCTGGGGCAGTTGGTGCTCACCCACGGCGTGGTGTCCACCCCCACCTTTATGCCTGTGGGCACTTACGGTACGGTCAAGGGTGTATTGCCATGCAGCCTGGACGGTATGGGTGTCCAGATCATCTTGGGCAATACGTTTCACTTGTGGATGCGCCCGGGGCTGGAGGTGATGCAGCGCTTTGGCGGCCTGCACCCATGGATGCAGTGGCACAAGCCTATCCTGACGGACTCCGGGGGATTTCAGGTCTGGAGCTTGGGGGCCATGCGCAAGATCACCGAGGCCGGCGTGCATTTTTCGTCCCCCGTCAATGGCGACAAATTGTTCATGTCGCCAGAGGTCAGCATCCAGATTCAAACCACGCTTGCCTCTGACATCGTCATGCAACTCGATGAATGCACGCCTTACCGCTCCATCCACCCCAAGTCCACAGGCCAGATCACCACCGAGCGCCAGGCCGCAGACTCCATGGCCATGAGCCTGCGCTGGGCACAACGCAGTCAGGCCGAGTTTGAGCGTCTGAACAACCCCAACGCCCTGTTTGGCATTGTTCAAGGCGGCATGTTTGAGTCCTTGCGCCTAGAGTCACTGCAAACCCTGGCTGACATGGACTTGCCCGGCTACGCGGTAGGGGGGGTGAGTGTGGGCGAACCCAAAGACCTGATGCACAGCATCACGGCCTACACCGTATCGCGTTTGCCTGCCAACAAACCCCGCTACCTGATGGGGGTGGGCACACCTGAGGACCTGGTCTTTGGCGTGGCGCATGGTGTGGATATGTTTGATTGCGTCATGCCCACCCGCAACGCCCGCAACGGCATGATGTTTACCCGAATGGGTGACATCAAAATTCGCAATGCCCGCTACCGGTCTGACCCCAACCCCTTGGATGCCACCTGCACGTGCTACACCTGCTGTGGCGTTTCACGGCCCGATGGCCAGGTCAGCGGCGGGTTTAGCCGTGCTTATTTGCATCACCTTGACCGCTGTGGCGAGATGCTAGGCCCCATGTTGGCCAGTATCCATAACCTGCACTATTACCAAAACCTGATGCGTGAAATGCGCACAGCACTGGGTGCAGGCACGTTTGGCAGCTTTTGCACCCAGTTTGTGATAGACCGCCAACGCGGGGTTTAGCGCTAAGCGGCTGGGGTGCGATTCAAATTGCATCCTGCTGATAGGTGCGGGCTTGCCCGCGCAAGTAATGAGTAATGAGTAATGAGTCGCTTTACCAGCTACGGGATCAATAACTTCACCACCGCTGCGGTTGAAAAGAATCATCATTGCGAATTTCTACAGCATCGCCTGACTGCGCCAGCACAAACAGCCCCTTGCGGTAGGCCAAGCGGCTGACATCCTGAGGCAGAACCATCGCTGCGACTGCACCCAAAAGGGTGAACCTGCTGTATTGTGGAAAACAATCCTTAAATATAGCCAGCCGTTCCAGATGCTCGTTAATATCATCCAGTGTCAGACGCGATTTGCACTCTATGGCTATTGCTGTATCGGTGTTGATCACCAAGAGATCAATCTCTGCCCTAAACTGCCCGTTGTCGTCACAAGCAATCAGATTGGCCATGACCTGATGTACCGGCAAATGACGCTGGCGAAACAGCCTAACCACCGCTGGGCGCACCATCTCTTGAACAAACTCACCCAGCCGATTGCCGTGTGCGCCCAACTGCTTGCTCATTGTCTTGATCATGCGGTCAGTTTCTTTCATCTGTTGAGATGTTGCTTGAATCTGCCGATCGGTTTCCTGAAACTTTCGATCAGTTTCCTTGCTCATCAAAGCCAGCTCTTGAATTGTTCGCCACACATCATCAAAAGTTGGCGCTGTGGATTGAAGTGTTGTCATGGTTGATCCTCGTTTTGTTTTAAGGGAGGGGATATTGTGCGGCTGCAAAATCTATTTTTACCCTTGCAGGCCAGTGCCACGTAGCGCGGGACAGAGGTAACCGTTTAGACCCCCCATGCCAAATGCAGTCACTCCAGTGGAGGCAAACAACATTTGTCATTCC
>CAIJOK010000059.1 GCA_903822205.1 uncultured beta proteobacterium
AATTGTTAGATCAAATTCAACTATTCGTGTTTTGCTATAAAAATCAACAGCTTACGATACTTTGAAAGTGACATCTTGAACATTTTTTTGGTAAATTAAATTATTGCATTCAATGCTAAATAACTTTATTTTTCTGACTTATCACCGTTATTTTACCTAAAATGCACCGCGTTGGCGTAAATCAAAGCATCCCCGTCATTATTTATAATTTATCCGGATAAGATATCTATGATGATATAAATAATAAATACTATTCATCAATATAAAAAATACTTTGCGCCACCTAGCCCTACCCCTTAAACTGCTTGCGTGGGCCTGCCTTGCCTGGACACTTTTTCGTCAGTCCTGATCTTCTGGGAACAGGTGGCGTTCGCACGGGACAGCCATCCGTTAAGCCGCCTTGAAGCGACGGCTATTTTGACTCATGGAAAAATGGGTTCGGTGGTACGGCCACCGTCGGCACAAGGACGCAGAGCGGTTTTTCGTCAGTCGCACACGATACAATGGAACGGTCGAATTCAATTGCACCAGGCGCGTAGCTCAGTTGGTTAGAGCACCACCTTGACATGGTGGGGGTCGTTGGTTCGAGTCCAATCGCGCCTACCAAAATTGGTAAAAGAATCAAGCACCTACGGGTGCTTTTTTTTTGCTTGGATGTCGTCTGTCGTGCAAGCCAAAGCAGTCGATTGGTCGCCGTAAAGTTCAGATAACCCCTGCTGGCAATATAGTCGGTCAATACCGTGCCACCTTTGGCATCAAGTAGGGGCGAATAAAAATACCATTGGGTTTTCGGACTACAGAGGCCTCCAACGCCACCACGTCTGGCGACACAGTGCCACCAGCGGCCATGGTTCGCAAAGCATCAGTGAGTCCGTCCTGGGCTTACCAGCCCCCCCCGCATCAGTTGAGCATCATGCTTAAGCGCCGGCGGTATGCCGACACCAGCGCGGCCTGGGGGTCTTCGTGTCTGGCGGCCTGGCCTTGCAGCTCTATGCCCGATGCGGTTTTGCCCGGGGTGGCCTCTACACCCTTGGGCCGTGGCGGGGTCAAAAGCTCCAGAACAGCCACCATGTTTTTGCGAGCCGCTTCATCGCCCCACTTTTTGTCGCGCAAGATGATCTCCAGCAACTCGTCCATGGCGGCAGTCCAGTTTGCGACAGCCATCAGCAACCGTGCTTTGGCAAAGCGGGCCTCAAAGTCCCGTTTGTTGGCCAAAATTTGCGCGTCAAACTGGGCGACAGACCAACCGGCATAAGCGCCGGTGACGGTCGATTGGATTGCCTCCAGCCAGTGCGCCAGGGCATCAAACCGCAGTTGGCGCGGGATGGCAGACAGTTTGGGGGCCAGCGCTGTTCGGGCCTCATCAGTGCCGCCCATTTCGATCAGCAGACGGATGTAGTCGTAGCGGGTGTCATCGTTATGGGGATTGGCAGCCAGTGCGTCGGCCAGCCTGGACAGCGCTGCGTGTTTATCGCCAGACTCAAGCAGCGCCTGAGCCGCCGTTGCCTCGGCTTCGGCGGCCAGTTCACCCTCGCTGGGCAGATGTTTGTCCAAAAAGGTTTTGACTTGGGACGCACTTTGTGCGCCCATAAAGCCATCGACCGGCCGGCCGTCGATCACCAAAATGCAGGTGGGAATGCTGCGCACCCCAAAGGCCGATGCCAATTGCTGCTCTTGGTCAGAATTGACCTTAGCCAGGGTGAACCGTCCCATGTAATCAGCTTCAAGCTGCTCCAGAACGGGCCCCAGCGACTGGCATGGCCCGCACCAGGATGCCCAAAAGTCGATCAGGATGGGGGTGGTCATGGAGGCAGCCATGACATCGGTGTCAAAATTTTGCAGGGTAACGTTGATCATGGGTAGGTGTGCGCGTGAGGGTAAGATGTATAAAAAGTTAAATACCTTTTAATTCATAAAATAATAGCAATCAATGCAACATAGACGGGCGTTTGTGCATATTTTGTCAATAAAGTACCGCAGTTAACTTATTGATGATAGCGTCAATGGGATAAGGGGATAAGGGGTCAAAAAAGGGGCCAAACGTAAAATGAAAGGATGAAACACATCCAAATCGGTGTGCTGATGGGGTCCAGCTCAGACTGGGACACCATGCAGCACGCCGTTCTTATTTTGCAACAGTTTGGTGTCAGCCACGAGGCCCGCGTCGTGTCGGCTCACCGTATGCCTGACGATATGTTTGCCTACGCTGAGAGCGCTGTGGGCAGGGGTCTGAAAGCCATCATCGCAGGAGCTGGCGGCGCGGCCCACCTACCGGGCATGTTGGCCGCCAAGACAACCGTGCCGGTGTTGGGTGTCCCTGTGGCCAGTCGGCACTTGAGCGGGGTTGATTCGCTGTACAGCATCGTGCAAATGCCCCGTGGCATACCGGTGGCCACATTTGCCATCGGTGCAGCCGGTGCTGCCAATGCCGCGCTGTTTGCTGTGGCCATGCTGGCCTGCTCAGACATTGTGCTGCACGCCAGACTGGAGGACTTTCGCGCCAGTCAAACCCGAGCAGCTCGCGCTATGGCGCTGCCCGACGTGCCCAGCCCGCCATGACCGCTACAACCGCTACAAATCCTGCAAGCGCTACAACCACTGCGAGCGCGACCACTGATCGCCCGCCACTTTGGCCCGGCCAGTCGGGCGCAGACGGCCATGTTTTGCCCGTTACCCTGGGGGTTTTGGGCGGCGGCCAGTTGGGGCGGATGTTCGTCCACGCCGCACAGGCCAACGGCTATGCCACCGGGGTGCTTGACCCCGACACCCGCAGCCCTGCCGGGCAGATCAGCCACCATCACATTTGTACAGACTACCAGGATGCCGCTGGTTTAGCGCAGTTGGTCCAAAGCTGTGCGGCCATCACCACCGAGTTTGAAAACATCCCCGCAGACGTGCTGCACACCCTGGCAGCAGAGCGGCCTGTCGCACCGCAGGCCCACGCCGTGGCCATCGCACAGAACCGCATCCTTGAAAAATCCCACCTGGCCCTTTGCGGTGTGCCGGTGGCCCCTTATGCCGTTGTCGAAACGCCCAGGGCATTGCTTGATGTGGCGGATCACCTGCTGCCAGGCGTACTTAAAACCGCCCGCATGGGCTATGACGGCAAGGGCCAGGTCAGCGTGGCTACCCGTGCAGAGCTGGCCAGCGCCTGGACGGCCCTGCGGCAGGTGTCCTGCGTGCTGGAGAAACGGCTGTCGCTGGCCGCCGAATGCTCGGTCATTGCGGCGCGCAGTCACCGTGGCGACTGCGTCTATTTTGCGCCCCAGCTTAATCTGCACCGCCAGGGCATTTTGGCCGTCACACGCGCTTATGCCGGCAATTTGCCGCCACACCTTGCGCAGCAAGCAGTCGATGCGACTTTGTCCATTGCCAACGAACTGGACTATGTAGGGGTGTTGTGTGTTGAATTTTTTGTGCTGGCAGACGATGACCCGTGTCGCGACACCCTGGGGGCGCTGGTGGTCAACGAGATCGCACCTCGCCCCCATAACAGCGGCCACTACACGATCGATGCCTGCGACGTGTCACAGTTCGACCTGCAAGTGCGCACCCTGGCCGGACTGCCGCTGGTTCAGCCGCGCCAGCACAGTGCGGCCGTGATGATCAACCTGCTGGGCACCCATTGGGCGCAATGTCCGGCGGATGATCTGGCCCGGGTGCTGGCATTGCCGGGTGTGCATCTGCACCTGTACGACAAACAGGCTGCCCGGCTTGGCCGCAAGATGGGCCATTTGACCATCACCGCCGCCACGGCAGACCAGGCTGAGGCCACGGCGCTGATGGCTGCACGTCTTTTGGGCATCGATCCTTGGGATTAGGGTATCTTGCCCGCGCTGCATCACAGGTGTCTTTAGACGGTTTGGCTATGTTGAACTGAAAACTCAATAGTTTGAGTTTTGACCCACTGCCTTTACAGTTCTTGTCAGCAAACCGCTACAAGACAAAGGAAATGGGCAACATGAGCATTGAAACCCTGGTCATCTCAACGACCGACGCACCCACCGATACATTGATCGACACATTGGCAACAGCACGGGCGCAGGCCGCATCCAGCGGTCTGTCCTACGCCGGCGGCATTCACCCCCAATTGGCCTATGCGCTGGCAAGCGCCGGTGCCGCCATTTTGGTGGACATTCGCACCACCGAAGAGCGCAAATTTGTGGGCCACGTGCCCGGCACGCTGCATGTGGCCTGGGCCACTGGCACGGCCATGACGCGCAACCCCCGTTTTGTACGCGAGCTTGAGGCCAAAACTGGCAAGGATGCCACCTTGCTGCTGCTGTGCCGCAGCGGCAAACGCTCGGTTTTGGCAGCAGAGGCTGCCGCACGGGCGGGGTTTGGCAATGTCTTCAATGTGCTGGAGGGCTTTGAGGGCGATCTTGACGACAACCGTCACCGGGGACATTTGGGCGGCTGGCGCTCGTACCACCTGCCCTGGGTACAAGATTGATTTGATGAAACCGATGAATTCCCATTTATTTTTTAACCCACAAAAGGACCCCACCATGAGCAACATTTACGCTGACAACTCACTGTCGATCGGTCGCACCCCGCTGGTGCAGCTTAACCGCGTCATCGACGGGGCACGGGCACGTGTGCTGGCCAAAATCGAAGGCCGCAACCCGGCCTATTCGGTCAAGTGCCGCATTGGGGCCGCACTGGTCTGGGATGCAGAAAGACGCGGCCTTTTGGGGCCGGGCCGTCACATCATCGAGGCCACCAGCGGCAACACCGGCATTGCGCTGGCATTTGTGGCGGCATCACGCGGGATTCCCATCACGCTGACCATGCCTGACACCATGAGCATTGAGCGTCGCAAACTGCTGCTGGCCTATGGTGCCCAACTGGTGCTGACCGAGGGTGCCAAGGGCATGAAAGGCGCGATCGCCCGGGCCGAGGAGATCGCAGCAGGTGACCCCAAATATGTTCTGCTGCAACAGTTTCAAAACCCGGCCAACCCCGCCATTCACGAGACCACGACCGGCCCCGAGATATGGCAGGACACCGACGGTCAGGTGGACATTTTGGTGTCGGGCGTGGGCACGGGCGGCACCATCACCGGCGTATCACGCTATTTCAAACAAACCAAAGGCCGTGCCATCACTTCTGTGGCGGTTGAGCCTGCCGCCAGTCCGGTGTTGTCGCAGGTGCGTGCCGGACTGGAGATCAAACCCGGTCCGCACAAAATTCAGGGCATTGGCGCTGGCTTTGTGCCGGATGTGCTTGACCTGTCGCTGGTCGATGCCGTTGAGCAAGTCAGCAACGAAGATGCCGTGACCTTTGCCAGGCGGCTAGCGCGTGAAGAAGGCATTCTGGCCGGTCTGTCATGCGGAGCCGCCACGGCAGTGGCCGTCCGCCTGGCACACAGGACTGAGAACGCCGGCAAAACGATCGTGGTCATCTTGCCGGACTCTGGCGAGCGTTACCTGAGCACCATCCTGTTTGACGGGCTGTTTGATGCCGCAGGCCTGGCTTCTGCGCCTGCTGTGGCAGCATGAGCCAGGCCACCGTCCAGGATGCCCCACAGCCCGTGCCCGTTTTTGACCTTCAGCCGATCGTCATCGGTCTGTCTGACCAGCGCAAACGCTGGCGAGAGTCTCAAAAACGCTTGACCGACACGGGCGGGCGCGAGCTGCCAACACGCGAGGCCCTGTCGCACATCCTGAGCGGTCTGCGCGGGGTGTTGTTTCCGATGCGGCTGGGGCCTGCTGATCTGCGCCAGGAGAGCGAAGATTTTTATGTAGGTCATACGCTGGACAGCATGCTTCATGCGCTGTTGGTGCAGGTGCAGCTTGAGCTGCGGTATGCCAGGCGCTTGGCCCTCGGCAGCGAAGAGGGCAAGGTTCATCCCCCCGCAGACACCCAGCCGATCGATCACCGTGCCCTGCAAATCGTGCAGGACTTTGCACGGGCGTTGCCACAGATACGCGCTTTGCTCGACAGCGACGTGACTGCGGCCTTTTTGGGTGACCCTGCGGCCCAAAGCGTCGATGAGGTGTTGCTGTGCTATCCCGGTGTGTGCGCCATGATCCATCACCGGCTGGCGCATCAGTTGTACCTGCTAGGGGTTCCGCTGTTGGCCCGCATGACCGCCGAGATGGCGCACGCGCAAACCGGTATTGACATTCACCCGGGGGCCACCATTGGCGCGGGTCTGTTTATCGACCACGGCACCGGCGTGGTGATCGGCGAGACGGCCGTCATTGGCCAGCGGGTTCGCATTTATCAGGCCGTCACCCTGGGGGCCAAAAGCTTTCCGATGGATGAATCAGGCCATCCGCTCAAGGGCCTGCCGCGCCACCCCGTGTTGCATGACGACGTGGTCATCTATGCCGGTGCTACCGTGCTGGGGCGCGTCACCATTGGTCAGGGAGCCACCATCGGCGGCAATGTCTGGGTGACGCACGACGTGCCGGCGCATGGGCACATCACCCAGGCTGTGTCGCGCAATGCCCAGCCGCCGCAAACCGTCCCGACAGCCCCTGCTGCGACTGCGGGACTGACACCATGAGCGCCCGCTTGATCGACCTTTTTGGCAGTACGGTTCGTCGTCAGCGCGAATCCCGGGGCTGGTCTCAAGAGCACCTGGCCTGGCAGGCCGACTTGAATCGCTCGTATGTGGGCGAAATCGAGCGCGGTCAGGTGGTTGCATCGCTGCTGACCGTCCAAAAGCTGGCCGATGCCCTGGGCCTGCCGGCGGCTGACCTGCTGCGACTGTGCGACGCACAACCACACCACCCGCCTGTAACGGCGCGGGCGAACTGACACCTGCGGCGTGTTGATCCCAAATTCCTCAGTGGACCGCTTGCTTTAGGCCCTACCCCACCCACCGTCTGGCGTTGCGCCACAGCATCGTCCACGGGCTGGGCATCGACACATCCTGGTCAGTCCAGCTCATCTGCACATTGCGAAACACCCGCTCAGGGTGCGGCATCATGGCTGTAAAGCGCCCGTCCGGCGTGGTCACACCGGTCAGACCGCCCGGGCTGCCGTTGGGGTTAAACGGATAGGTGTCGGTAGCAACCCCGTGGTGGTCGGTAAACCGCAAGGCTGCGACCACTTTGGCGGCATCTCCGTGGCTTGCAAAATTGGCAAAGCCCTCGCCGTGCGAAACCGCAATGGGTAAGCGCCAGCCTGCCATGCCGGCCAATAAAACGGACGGCGATGGCTGAACTTCCACCATCGACAAACGGGCTTCAAAACGCTCGCTGACATTGGTGGTAAATCTGGGCCAGTCCTGCGCGCCCGGGATGATGTCCGACAGCCAAGCCATCATTTGGCAACCGTTGCACACGCCCAGTCCAAAGCTGTCTGTGCGGCCAAAAAATGTGCTGAACTGTTCAGCCAAGCGGGGGTTGAACAGAATAGACCGCGCCCAGCCCACACCGGCCCCCAGGGTGTCGCCATAGCTAAAGCCCCCGCAAGCCACCAGGCCCACAAAGTCGGCCAGGTGGGCACTGCCGGTTTGCAGGTCTGTCATGTGGACATCAAAAGCATCAAAGCCCGCCTGTGTAAAGGCATACGCCATCTCCACGTGCGAATTAACCCCTTGCTCCCGCAAAATGGCCACTTTGGGGCGCGACAACATCAACGCGGGACTGTGATCTGTGGGCACATCATGCCATCCGGGCACGTGGCAGTGCAGGCCTGGGTCAGACGGCGATCCTGCCGCTGCGTGTTCGGCATCGGCGCAATCGGGGTTGTCCCGCAACCTGCAAATTTGCCAACTGGTGCGGTCCCACACCTGATGCAGGTCGGCCAGTGCGGCGCTGTAAATGGGTTTATCGTGATGCAAAACCTCCAGGCTGTGGACACCCGCTGGCGCTGAAATAGCGGTACAGCCGATCAGGGCACTGCACACGGCCAAACCGTGGTCGCGCAATGTTTGCATGACAACGGCACAGTCTGCTGATCGCACTTGCAGCACCACGCCTGGCTCCTCGTTAAACAAAGCATGCAGCGCCCAGTCATCGCCGGTCATTGCCTGTGGTGGGGGCATGCCCATCGCTTCAAGGGTTGTCAGATCATCCAAAGTGACCCTCACGCCCACGTGGCCGGCAAAGGCCATCTCGCACACACACGCCAGCAGGCCACCGTCGCTGCGGTCGTGGTAGGCCAGGATGTACCCCTTGTGACGCAAGGCATTGACGCACTGAACCAGATGAACCAGGTCTGCTGGATGGTCCAGGTCAGGCACTGCACCACCCGTCTGCGAAACAGTTTGCGCCAGGATGCTGCCACCCAGGCGGTTTTGCCCATGCCCCAGGTCCACCAGGATCAGCGTGCCAGGCTCTGTGGCATGGAGCTGTGGGGTGAGTGTGCCGCGAACGTCCGACAAGGAGGCAAAGGCAGTGACCACCAGCGACACGGGTGAGGTAACCGTTTTGCAGCAGCCGTCTGCGTCCGTCCATCGGGTACACATCGACAAAGAATCTTTGCCCACGGGTATGGACAGGCCCAGCGCAGGGCAAAGCTCAAAGGCCACGGCCCTGACGGTGTCATAAAGCGCGGCATCTTCACCGGGTTGTCCGCAGGCGGCCATCCAGTTGGCCGACAGCTTGACCCTGTCAAGATCAATCGGTGCGGCCAACAGGTTGGTGATGGCCTCAGCCACGGCCATGCGCCCCGACGCAGGGGCACTGGCGTTGGCCAAGGGTGGGCGTTCGCCAATCGCCATGGCCTGTCCGGCAAAACCTGCATAGTCAGCCAGCGTGACCGCACAGTCGGCCACAGACACTTGCCATGGTCCCACCATTGGATCTCGATGCGACAAACCACCCACCGTGCGGTCGCCTATCGTGACCAAAAAACGTTTGCAAGCCACTGTGGGATGCGCCAGCACCGCTGTGACCGCTTGTTGCAGGGTGACACCTGTCAGGTCAAGGGGTGGCAACTGACGCACCACGCGGACGACATCCCGTTGCATTGTGGGCGGTTTGCCCAGCAAAACATCCATGGGCATGTTGACCGGCATGTTGGTGGAACTGTCATCAACCAGCAGATCTCGCGTCTCTGTAGCCTGGCCCACCACAGCAAAGGGGCAGCGTTCACGTGTACACAAGGCGGCAAACGCAGGTAACGAATCTGGCGCAATCGCCAATACATAGCGCTCCTGGCTTTCATTGCTCCAGATTTCTCGTGGGGACAAGCCAGATTCTTCAAGCGGCACGGCCCGCAGGTCAAAACGCGCACCGCAACCAGCCTCATGCGTCAGTTCAGGAAAGGCATTGCTAAGTCCTCCCGCGCCCACGTCGTGAATGGCCAAAATGGGGTTGTGATCGCCCAACAGAACGCATTGGTTGATCACTTCTTGCGTGCGGCGCTGAATCTCGGGGTTGCCGCGCTGCACCGAGTCAAAGTCCAGTGCAGCAGCATTGGCCCCCGTGGTCATGGAGCTAGCAGCCCCTCCACCCATGCCGATGCGCAGCCCCGGCCCACCAATTTGCAGCAACAAACTGCCTGGCGCAAACTTGATCTTGTGCGTCTGGCGGGCATCGATCACGCCCATACCGCCGGCCAGCATGATGGGCTTGTGGTAGCCACGCTGCTCGGTCACTGGCAGGGTTTGGCCTGTGTCATCGGTGCGTGTGTGAGTCGGACTGTGTTTCAGGCTTTGTTTCAGACTTTGTTCATATTCCCTGAAATAGCCCAGCAGATTGGGTCGGCCAAATTCATTGTTGAAAGCCGCAGCACCCAGCGGACCGTCGATCATGATCTGCAAAGGGCTGGCAATATGCCCAGGCCTGCCATAACCGACGGGGTTCAAGCTATCCGCTACGCCTGTCCCCCAATTGATTTTGGACACCGCAAAACCCGTCAGCCCGGCCCTGGGTTGCGAACCTCGTCCAGTAGCCCCTTCGTCGCGAATTTCACCACCCGCACCGGTGGCCGCCCCCTGAAACGGCGAGATGGCCGTGGGGTGGTTGTGCGTTTCAACCTTCATCAGGATGTGCTGCGTGGCGCTAAAGGTTTGATAGCAAGATGTGCTTGCTGGATGCGCCGGATGAAGGAAATGAGCCGCAAAGCCTTGCACCTGTGTACCCGCCATGACCGAGGCGTTGTCAGAATAGGCCACCAAGGTGTGCTGTGGGTGCATGGCGTGGCTGTGTCGAACCATGTCAAACAGGCTGTGTGGTTGCAGCATGCCATCAAGGGTGAACTGCGCATTAAAAATTTTGTGGCGGCAATGCTCACTGTTGGCCTGGGCAAACATCATCAGCTCAACATCGGTCGGGTTGCGCAGCACCCTTGTAAAAGCACCCACCAGATAGTCCATCTCAGCCAGTGACAGTGCCAAGCCCAACTGCGCATTGGCCTCTTGCAACGCTGCTGTGCCACGGCCCAAAACATCGACCCACGTCATCGCGGTGGCCTGTACGGGAGCAAACAGACGATAGGCCAGGGCGCGCTGCGACACCACGCTCTCGGTCATGCGGTCGTGCAACAGGGCCGCAATGTCCGTCCACTGGGCTGGTGACAGGGCAGGGCGGTTGGCATCATTGGCATCGTTGACATCGTCAGTACCTGCAAAGACCAAGCGGTATTCGGTGATGCGCTCGATGCGGTGCAGCACCAGTCCACAGTTACGGGCAATGTCGGTGGCCTTGGAGGCCCACGGCGACACCGTCCCAAAACGCGGGGTGACGACAAACAGCGCGCCGTCATCAGGCCCTGCGTCAGCTTGCAGGTAGGGTGTGCCATAGCTTAAAAGGGCAGCCAGCCGGTCGGTGGTGGACGCATCGGGCGCTGCGTCAAAGGCCACCAGGTGGACAAAGCGTGCAGCCACGCCGGTCACATGGGGGCAAAGGGATTGCACCTGTGGCAGCAGTTGTTGGACACGAAAAGCACCCAGGGCGCAGCCGCCTTCAAAACAAACAATGTGAGGGGTCATAAGAGAGGACAACATCAAGGTAAGTCATTAACCATCATGGGACTTGAATTATAAATAAATTAAATACGTTATATCTTCATTGTAATAGGCGCTAACGCACGTAGTTATTGCATAGATCGCTATCATTTTATGATTTATTGTGTATTTAACTTTATTAGGTAACCGTTTAGACCCCCATGCCGAACCGAATGCAGTCATTCCAGTGGTGGCAAACAACAGTTGTCATTCTCGTCCAGTGTATTTGGGTGTTCAGGGATGCACAGGAAGTCTGGATTCTTGCCTTTGCGGAAATGACGGTGAGGGGGTCTAAACGGTTACCTTTATGAGACTATTTTCCGGTGAGGGCGCTTGGGTCAGAAGGGGTCACGGCGTTGCCATGGGGCCTTGTGTACATTCCCTCCTGCGTGTTCATCCATTGAATGGAAAAAAGTGACTTCTAAATAGGAAGGGTCAAAATCGGCATCAACGTCCGTCAATACTGCGTATGTGGCTATTTAATTTATAGCGTTTCAACCTCAAACCCCACAATATTGCGGCTGGCTTTGCTGAACTCCACGCCGATCAGGTGGATGGGTTCGCCCCTATTCTTGTATTTTTGAGCGTAATTGCGTTCCTTGATTTGCTTCAAGGCATGGCCCCGCGACCTGACCTTGACCACCTTGAACTCAAAAAGATAAACATGGCCCTGAAACAGCACAGTCATGTCAATACAGCCAAAGTTGGTGGGGTCTTCCAGTTGGATATTCAGGCCAAGCGCGGCAAAGTAACTGTAGAAGATACTGACATAGTAACCCTCATAATCGCTCATCTCATTTTTGCGATACCAGTCGTTGGCAATGCTGGCATAAAAGGCATGAAACAGGTTTTTAAGACCGGCAAAATCCAGGGAAATCAGCAGGTCATACAACTGGTTCATCTGTGTTTCCGGCTTGGTTTGACTGCCGGTCAGGCTTTGCAGCAGGCAATTGTTCAGACTGGCTTGCACCTCCAGATTAGGGTATTTCAGCGTTAATGTCAGACGACCGGGTGTGTACCGGACGCTGTCAATGGTCAGGTAGCCGGTCTGAAAAAGCAATGCCTCCACCGGAATGTTGTCCACATCGAAGGTCGATAGCAGCGTATCAGATGCCACGATGCGTGACAAGTCAGGGGTGAATTGTTGGCGTTTTTCCAGCAGTTTGATCAAAAAAGATGGGGTGCCCGTCTCAAACCAGTGTGGCCTGAATTGGCGTGTGCGAAACAACTGCAACAAACCAAAAGGGTTATAGACTGAGTTGCCCAGCCAGTTATAACCGTTGTACCACTCACGGATCAGTTCACGGTCCAAACCGGATAGCTCAGGCGCAAACACTAAATCTACATCCGCATCGGTATAGCCACAAATGTCGCTGTAAGTTTCATCCAGGGTGATGTCGGTCAGGTTATTCAGACCAGAGAAAAGGCTGACCTTGCTGAACTTGGACACGCCGGTCAGAAATGTAAATTTGACATAAGCATCGCTGTCCTTGATCACTGAATACAAATCTTTAAGCACTTCGCGAATTTGCCGCGCAATGTCCGGCTCTTCAATGCGATCCAGAATGGGTTTGTCGTATTCATCGACCAAAATAACCACGCGCTGGCCGGTACTTTTTGCCGCATGGACAATGATGTCTTTGAATCGACTGCGGTGATCTGGAAACCGGGCTGCACATTCCCATTGCTCTTCCATCGTCGTCAATTGTTGATGCAAACTTTGCTGCAAATCAGAAACCGACCCCAA
>CAIJOK010000060.1 GCA_903822205.1 uncultured beta proteobacterium
GGAAGACCCCACCAATTTTGGCCGCATCGACATGACGGTTCTGTTTAACGCCCAGGTGTTTTTGTTTGAATTTAAGGTGGTTGAGCTTGAACCCGCAGGCAACGCCTTGCAGCAGATCAAAGACCTGAACTATGCCGCCAAGTATGCGGACAGGGGCCAGCCCATTCATCTGATCGGCGTAGAGTTCAGCAAATCCAGCCGCAACATCGTGGGGTTTGAGTTTGAAACGCTGCGCACCGCTGCGGCCTCAATCCAGACGCTTTAACCCGTGGCCGCTGGGGCGTGATTTACACAACATCAACGCAAAAGCAGGCGGTTAGACACAAAACCCCTGCACAATGGCCGTCACGCTGCTCAACCATGATCTTGATGTTTAATGTATGTTTAATGTTTAACCTGCCTTTCAAACGTTCCCAGTCTGACCGTTGTAACTCTCTGGCGCGGCTTGTCATCATCGTGCTGATGCTCACCGCGCTGCCCGGCGGTGTGTCGGTGGCAGGCGCTGCGCCAGACTCATCGCCAAACCGTGCATCCAACAACCCCGCCTTGGTGCCGTGGTGGAGTCACTTCAATGACCCCCTGCTGGGGCAACTGATTGAGCGCGCTTTGCAGTCCAATACCAGCATCCAAACGGCAAAGGCCGCACTGCAACAGGCCGTAGCTTTGCGTGATGTCAAAGGCGCAGCGCTCTTGCCTGGATTGACGCTGTCGGGTAGCGTGCAGCGCAGCACCAGTGATCTGGGCGATGCCTCTCGTGCTGCCAACAGTTTGAAGACTGGCTTGGATGCACGTTGGGATATGGACATTTGGGGTGCCAATCGCAGCGCCCTCGATGCCAGCGCAGCCACTGCCCTGGCGGCCGATGCCACATTGGCCGACGTGCAGTTGTCGATAGCCGCAGAGATGGCTCTGGCCTACATCCAATTGCGTGGCTTGCAGGCCCAGCAGGCCATCGCCCGCACCAACCTGTCCAGTCAGCAAGACACCCTGCAAATCACCCAATGGCGTGCTCAGGCCGGACTGGCCACCCTGCTGGATGTTGAGCAGGCCCGTACCGCCACCGAGCAAACCCTGGCCCTGATGCCCTTGCAAACTGCGGGCATCGCCAAAGCGCAGCACAGCCTGGCCGTATTGACAGGGCAGCGTCCGGCGGAGCTTGACAAGGTGTTGCAAACGGTGTTGCCCGTTCCGCAGATGGCGCTTGACTTGAGCGATGGCATTCCGGCCCAAACCCTGAGACACCGTGCCGATGTGCGTGCCGCAGAGCACCGCGTCAGCGCGGCGTTGGCGCTGGTCAGTGCCGCAGAGGGTGCCCGTTACCCGGGTTTTAGCCTGGGCGGGTCATTGGGCTTGGGCGCATTGACGCTCTCGGGGCTGGGCAGTGCCGCACTGGCGGGCAGTTTGCTGGGCAGCATCAGTGTGCCGTTGATGGATGGCGGTGCGACAAAAAATCAAGTGCTCGCACAACAATCGGCCCTTGAACAAGCCCGTATGGCGTACCAGAGCACAGTGCTTGCTGCCCTGCAGGATGTGGCCGATGCTGCCGTTGCCCTGCATCAGGATCGCATTCGCCTGGATCACCTGCAAAAGGCCGCCGATGCAGCCGAGACTGCTGCACGTCTGGCTGGGCAGCGCTACGCCAGCGGTTTGATCGACTTTCAAACGGTGCTGGTGACCCAGCGCAGTTTGCTGGGTGCCCAGGACAGCCTGGCCGCAGAGCAGGCCACTTTGGGCGGCGACCAAGTGCGGCTGATCAAGGCGCTGGGCGGCGATTTATCTCACTGACCCTGGCTTCATTGCCCCACTGCGCTGTTTTACCTATAAGCCCGACCATGCCTGACACACTCACTACCCCTGTCCCTTTATCGCCGCATACCCCTGCGGCCACCGACATCCAGGCTTTGCTGCAAGCCCCGCCGCCGCGTGTCTGGTGGCGCAGGCGCAAGTGGCAGGCCACCGCTGTTTTGCTGGTTTTGGCCGCCGCCGGTGGTGCGCTATGGCTACAAAGCCGCCAAAGCACCGCCGCCCCCGTCTATGTCACGACACCCGCCGCCAAGGGCAATCTGACGCTCACCGTCACGGCCAACGGCACTTTGCAACCCACGCGCACGGTCAATATCGGCAGTGAACTGTCGGGCACGGTGCTGCGGGTGTTGGCCGATGTCAATGACACCGTCAAAAAAGGCCAGGTGCTGGTCGAGCTGGACACCGCCAAGCTGGTCGATCAGGTAACGCGATCACGGGCCGCCGTGCAGGCCGCAGAGGCCCAAGTGACGCAGGCCCATGCCACGGTGCTTGAGTCCACCGCCAGTTTGTCCCGATTAACCGAAGTGGCGCGACTGTCAGGTGGCAAAGTGCCTGCGGCCACCGAGCTTGACACCGCCCGCGCTGCCCATGACCGTGCCGCTGCCGCAGAGGCCCTGGCACAGGCCAACCTGGCATCGGCTCGCGCATCGCTGTCCACCGATCAAACCAATCTGTCACGGGCCTCTATCCGGTCGCCCATTGACGGCGTGGTACTCACCCGTGCGGTTGACCCTGGCAACGCCGTGGCAGCATCGTTACAGGCCGTCACCTTGTTTTCGATCGCCCAGGACTTGACCCAACTGCAACTGCGCGTCAATGTCGATGAGGCCGACGTGGGCCGCGTCAGCGTCGGCCAAAAAGCCAGTTTTACCGTCAGTGCCTTTGCGTCGCGCAACTACCCTGCGGCCATCACCCGCGTGTCTTATGGGTCCACCATCACCGACAACGTGGTGACTTACGTGGCTTGGCTGGATGTCGCTAACGCAGATCTGAGCCTGCGCCCGGGCATGACGGCCACCAGCACGATCACAGCGGTCGAGCGTCAAAACGTTTTGTTGGTACCCAATACCGCGCTGCGTTTCAGTCCGGCCACGGCCAACGCTGCATCGGCCAAATCTGGCGGCAACATCATGGGGGCCATGATGCCACGAATGCCCCGCAGCGGCCCGCGCAAAAGTGCTACTGGCGGCGGGCCAGCCAAACAGGTGTGGGTCTTGCAAGGCGGCGTACCCGTGGCGGTCAACGTCACGTCAGGCATCAGCGACGGTCGCATGACCGAGATCACTGCAGGCGATCTGACCGAGGGCATGGCCGTTATCACTGAACAACGCAATGATCGCAGTGTGGGTGCGACCAGCGCCAAGCCATAAGCAATACTGGCAATACCAAGCAGGATGTACCCAATGGACACGCCACCCCTGATCCGTCTGACCGCCGTGACCAAGGTCTATGGCAGCGGTGCCACAGCGTTACAGGCACTCAAAGGGGTTGATCTGAGCATTGCAGCAGGCGACTTTGTCGCCATCATGGGGCCAAGCGGGTCGGGCAAATCCACCGCCATGAATGTGCTGGGGTGTCTGGACAGCCCCACCAGCGGGGCCTATCTGTTCAGCGGGGTGCATGTCGAGCAACTGGGCCGCGACCAGCGAGCCTTGTTGCGTCGGCAATACCTGGGGTTTGTCTTTCAGGGGTTTAACCTGTTGGCGCGCACCTCGGCCCAGGAGAACGTAGAGCTGCCGCTGCTCTACCGTGGCGAACCTGCCAAACAACGCCATGCCGCCGCCCGTCAGGCACTGGCATCGGTAGGGTTGGCCGATTGGGCGCACCACACGCCGGCTGAGCTGTCTGGCGGACAACAGCAACGGGTGGCCATCGCCCGGGCCATCGTCACTCAGCCCGCAGTGCTATTGGCCGATGAGCCTACCGGCAACCTGGACACCCAGCGCAGCCACGAGATCATGGACTTGTTGTGGCAGCTTAATCAGGATCACGGCATCACGGTGCTGATGGTCACGCACGAGAGTGACATGGCCCTATACGCCAGACGCATCGTGCGTTTTGTCGATGGACTGGTGTCCAGCGACAGCCGCAACGCCCATCCCACGGCCTTGACGACACCCATAGCGGGGGCAATCTGATGCTGCTCGTATCGCTGATCCTGGCTTTGCGATCGATCCGGCGCAATTTGATGCGGTCGTTTTTGACCGTGCTGGGCATTGTTATCGGTGTCAGCGCCGTGATCACCATGGTCACGGTGGGCAATGGGGCCACTTTGGCCATCCAAAACCAAATCTCGGGTCTGGGAACCAACTTGCTGCAAATTCGCCCGGGCCAGCGCATGGGGCCGGGGGGCGGTGGGGGCGGCGCTCCGCCCTTTAAAGAGTCTGATGCGGCGGCCATTGCCTCGCAGATCGGCGGTCTGTTGGCGGTTGCCGCCGAGGCCCGATCCCCTGCCACCGTCGTTTTGGACGGGCGCAACTGGAGCAGCAGCGTGATGGGTAGCAGCAATGACTGGCTGGTCACCGGCAACTGGAAACTGTTGGACGGACGAACGTTTACCGACGACGAACAACGCGCCGGTGCAGCCGTTTGCCTGGTGGGGCAGACCGTGGTGCGAGAGCTGTTTGCTGGACGAGCGCCGGTGGGGGCGTTCATCCGCGTCAAGCAGATCACCTGCGAGGTCATCGGCAGTTTGGCCTCCAAAGGGCAGGGTGCATTCGGCAACGATCAGGATGACCTGGTGTTGATGCCGCTGCACACCCTGCAACGGCGCATCACCGGCAACACCCGCGTCAATACCTTGCTGGTGTCCATGCAGGACGGCAGCGACCCCGAACGAGTCAAAGCCGCGCTTACCCAACTGCTGCGCGAACGGCGCAAACTGGCCGATGCGGACGAGGACAACTTTAACGTGCTGGACACCAAGCAACTGGGCGACACTTTTGCCAGCACGACCAAAGTCATGACCATGCTGCTGGGGGCGGTGGCAGCGGTCAGCTTGCTGGTGGGCGGTATCGGCATCATGAACATCATGCTGGTCAGTGTGACCGAGCGTACCCGCGAGATCGGCTTGCGACTGGCCATTGGCGCACTGGAGGGCGAGGTGCTGCTTCAGTTTTTGATAGAGGCTGTCGTCCTGGCGGCCATCGGTGGGATGATCGGTATGGCGCTGGCGCTGGGGGCAGCTATAGGACTGGCGAACGTGATGGATGTGCCGTTTGTTTTTGACATCAGCATCAATATGATCGCGCTGGTATTTTCAGCCGGCATCGGGGTTGTTTTTGGGTATTTTCCAGCACGCAGGGCTGCGCGACTTGACCCCATTGAAGCGCTGCGGCATGAGTGAGCGACGTTGGCGGTTTGCAGCATTTGCACGAATGACTAAACTAAAGTCATATCACGAGCTAATACTTATTGCCGAGTTTCCCCCCTGTGCAAATCAAAGAGACCGCCATGCCAATCCCGACCTTTGAACCCCTACAAACTGCCACTCTGGCAGGTAGATTCGTGGCCCGCCCCGACCGCAGCGTTGCCCTGAAAGCCGCGCATGAGGCGGCGCAAGAGTCTGCGGATTACGATCGCTGGTTTGATGCCAAGGTGCAGGCATCTATCAACGGACTGAAGGACGGAACCAACCGCATCCTGAGCCAGCACGAGGTTGACGAACGCCGAGCCGCTGTGCGCACCAAGCTCGAAGCCATGCGACTTGTGCAGCCAGCGTAAACGAGTATGCTGAAAGTCGAAAAAACCGATAGATTTATGCTGGATTTGGACGATGTCGTGATTTTTATTGCGAAAGACAACGTTGATGCAGCGATGGCTTTGGAGGATCGAATCCATCAACAGGTTGACAGCCTAGCCGACCCCAATTTTCCCCGCCGCAAGGGCCGCAAAGCGGGTACGCTGGAACTGGTGGCGCACCCCAATTACGTCCAGACTTCCTGATCCGCAAGGAATCTTAAATGGCACTGCTGGCAGTCTTGTAGCTGCGGCTTCCAGCCGCAGACGCTGGCAAAGCGGCAAGATGCCGCTTCTACGAGTGCCATGCCTGATTCCAATAATTCTGCTTCTTGCCTGGATCGGATCAGGAAA